>CAZTDF010000194.1:0-8676 GCA_964612465.1 uncultured Pirellulales bacterium | reverse complement strand
GTCGAAAAATGAATACCCGTGAGGAACGTGCCGCTTATAAAAATCATCCCAACAGCCAGCGTGCCGACAGCCAGTAAAACCTCGGTAAGAGAAAAACCTCTATATTGACGTCTCTTTTTCATAAGTTTGTCAATCCGACAAAATCATCGTTCCCGTGTAAGGATTGATGTAAATCAGCTCCATACGAGTCAGATAATCAAATCTTTGTTGATAGTTCAATTTTTCGAACTGAGTTCCATCGTAAATAATAAGTCTGTTTCGGCTTGGCTCCGCTCCCAAACCAAGTTCGGCATAGTCATCCTGGATAAACATACCCACACCGGAATTGAGGATGTTCTGACGAGAATTAAAGACATCGTCCAGGGAGGCATTGTTGTCGGGCCGGTAGATTCCGTCTCTGTTTCTGATCCGAACGGGGCGTACCACGAGTCTGCCAGTCGCCGAAAAAACGATCGAGAAAGTGGATGCATCCCGGACATATCGATTCTCTCCGTCAGGCCCCAAGTTCGCCGGATTCGCGTCGTCAAGATACTGCACATTTAGCGGCTCACCGAGCGGATCTGCCGCACCAGCCGGAGTCTCGCTGTGATTTGTTCGGACCATCAAATCCATTACACCTACACCCTCAGGCAGTTTTATTGGTTTGATGCCTTCAACCGCCCGAAAACCCGGATTCAGGCCTGTTTTATCAAAGTCGTGTACGATAAAAATCATATATTGATTGCCCGCCGAATCCTGCTGGAAACGTACGCCGGCATAGTGCTGCTCTTTTGCGGCTATAGCACGAGCCGAAGCAAGCGCGGTGCTTATCAGCGTCTTTGCCCCGCTGCTCGACTCGAACGAGTTCATAAGTGCGCGTATAGCAGGCAATCCAAAACCGACAAGCAGTGCTATGGTTGCGATAACAACCACCATCTCAGGCAATGTAAGACCGGATTTTTTTGATCTCGTTCTCATTTTTATCTGTTCGTTATATCATCGCCGCTTATCACGTCATCAGGAGTGCCAAACTGGCCATCCATCCCTGGTGAACTAAACACCTTGTCCGGCCCTGCTGATACAAGCTCCGGGAAACTTTCGCCGGGGACATATCTATAGTCCAACGGTGTCCCCCAAGGGTCGTATATCTCAGGTACCGGCGGTAAAGTCCCCGTATCGACATTGTGCTTTATTAACGAATCGCTGACTTTTTCCAATATCTTCCGAGAACTCGGTATTGAGTAAAGCTCTCCATAAAGAAATTCCGAATGTGCCGCCGCACTCGTAAAATCCTTTACAGGCTGTCCGGGAAAATCCCCTTGAAATTCTTTATACTCCTCCAATGCACCTTCCAGCAGAGCGAAGGTACTCTCGACGCCTTTTTCTTTAGACTGATTATCAATACGGCTGGTGACGCTTATGACCATTGTCGCCAGCAGCGCAATTACACCGACTACAATCAGCATCTCGACAAGGCTTAAACCATGCTTGTATCTGCGAGTATTCATAGCTTTAGCACGCTCAATGGGGTGTGGATGGGAACTTAGTTTCCAAAATTGCGAATGTCGTCGCCTGTCCCGTAAATACCATCCGCCCCCGCCGAAATCAATATGTAAGAATCGGGCCTGTAAGGCCATACCTTCGATGTTATCTTCGGATCCTGGATGTACCCGTTTATTCCGTCTGTGGGATTTAAAGTTCCGTAGAAGAACTCATCCCGATTGCTGTAAGCAGGAGGAACAGGACCCGCTCCAAATGGATGTCCTCTACCGTCTGCCGCTTCCTTTAGCCCAACAATAGCATCATTGTCGTTAACATTGTAAATTCCATTTATTTCGCTGGAACTGTTCGCCCTGTAATAAAGAATCGGAGTTCCCGCCTTTGAAGTTGTTCCACCTGGTAGTGTTACTTGTACAGCGTTAAACACATCGCAGAGGACATGAGTATTGGCTTCTAAGGAGCCGGTGCCGGTTTTCCAAAAGATACTGCCTAATGTGAACACATTTGTGGTTGCATTCTCCAGATACGGTCCTTTTCTCTGGCCAAAAAGGATGGCGTCAGAAGAATCGTACACGAAAATTCCGGCTCCGTTAGTTCCATTAGACGTAAAATCTGATTTCGGGTGAAATCCCAGCAAGTCCCAGCCAAGAAGCGCTTCGGCGAGTTTTTGAGCACCGCAGTAATCACCAGTAAACACATCCGGTGTCCAGTTAGACGGTGGATAATTGCCGTAGTCGTTCTTGAAAGCGGCCAGAGCCAGCTCTATAGTGGCAAACTGGGCTTTTTGCTTTGTCTCTTTTGCCATTTTTTTCACTGCACTTAAAGACGGGACAAGCAGACCAACCAATATCGCTATGATTCCCAGAACGATCAACAACTCGATCATCGTAATACCCGTTTTTTTACGTTCCACAGCTACTCCTTTTAATATCCGTTACCGTTAACGGCACTAACTTCCTGCGGCTCCTGAAAGCTCCTTAGGAGCCAGTTGTCGGCAAAAATTGCCAGGTCAAAAAAATTGATAGTGCCATAGCCGGCTAAATCATCATCTCGAAATAGATTATGTTTGTCATCAGAGTCCACCTCAAGCAGCCATACATCCGTTACCTGTTGCAGGTCGTTCACATCGACAATGCAATCGCGGTTGAAATCCCCGGCCAAAAGACCGCCGCCGCCACAATATATCACGCATTCGATGGAATCCCATCTAACAAGGTAGAACTCGAAAAATCCGTCTTCCGTGTCTATGTTGATTCTTAGACCAACCGACAATTTGTGAGGATTTCCATCCCTGAATTTTTCCTCAACGGCATAACTTTGGCCTATATACTCACCCTTTATATCCGCACTTGCGCTGTTAGGCTCCCAAACTATCTGGTTATCAATCATCACAACCGCAGTTGCGATATTCGGGTCCCATGCAAGACCCGTATAGGTCCCTAGGTTCAAGTCAAACGTAATCTCATTAACATCATCCAGAAAAATATCCTGAGAAACCATCGCCGCATCGTTGGCGTCAAAAGCGGTAAACCACTGTGAATATATAACCAAGCTGAATCTGCCGGCCGTTGACCACGCTGTGTCGATACTTGCCGTAAATGTACCCGAAGGGACATTAGGCTCCCAGCCGTTCGGTTCCTGCGCCATGATATCATTTATTGTGCCGTCATCTTCGAAACTTCCATTGACAATTTCGCAGACTTCGGCGTTTGCTAAACCGGCGGCTGACAGCATCAACATTATTGCCCCAACAGCTATCAAATTTCTCATCATAATTTCTCCTTCTCCACTTCACCAAGTACTCTCGATTAAAAAGAATTACAGGCGGCGCAGTTCAGGATGCACATATCTATTGCCTATCATGCGGCTTGAACTACTACGATTAATTGCGATATTTCCAATCGAAATTACATATATCGTCAGGTGTACCATATTCACCATCGTAGCCGGCTGAAATTAAAATATACGTATCCTCGCGATAAGGCCTGACCGCCACCATGGTCGTCGCTAACATCTTATCGTTTGTTATATTCTTATAGAACCGGTGGCCCGGCGCCGGATTGTCTGGATCGGCAAAAAGCTTGTGTTGGCCACCAGTTGGCGGTGGATCAAACGGCTTGCCAAGCCTGAGTAATTCTTGGTTGTCATGGTAATCGTAGATATTCTGTAGATTATCCGGATTATCGATATCATGCAAAGTTTTGGCCGTATCGGCTCTATAATAGAGGATGGGCATACCGACCCTCTGGCCCGACGTAATGTGCGTAACACGCCTGAACACATCGCATAACACAAAGCTCTCGCCTGTGCCGAAAACACCTAAGTTTTCATAAAGATCCCTCAACTGATAAGCATTAGCATTTTCAAGCGGCAGATAAGGACCTTTCCTTGCGCTAAGACTATTTTGATATAGCGGACTGGTCGAAGGCGGATATAGTTCGGTGCCTAAGCTACTCAAACCACTGGCCCTGAAAGTCGAGTCGGGATGAAAGCCCATCAAATCCCGGCCCATCATCGCCTCGCAAAGCTTCATAGCGCCGCAGTATTCCTCCCCATCCGGATCCAGAGCATCGGAAGGGGGATAGTCGTCGAACTCACTGTTAAAAAGTTCGATGGCCGCGTCGATGCTGTGGAACTGTGCCTGTTGCTTGACTTCGTAGGCATATTGTTTTACCTTGTTCAGCGCCGGGACAAGAAGACCGATGAGAATGACAATAATGCTCATAACGGTCAGCAGCTCAACAATGGTAAATGCCGCTTCTCTATTGGATTGTTTTACGTTTGACTTCATTTTTTTTTCTCCTTACTTTCTGCTTTTCAATTAAACGTTCAATTTATTTATTTCTTTGGTTTCTATGAGGCGCTCAGGCTCGTAATAATTCCTATCATGGGCAGGAATATTGCCAGGACGATAGTCATAACTATAGCGCCAAGCACAACGATCATAATCGGTTCGAGCATAGACATCAGCGAGGCAACCAGTACGTCCACCTGCTCGTCGTAATTGTCGGCAACTTTCAAAAGCATCTTGTCCAGGTCACCTGTTTCCTCACCCACGGCGACCATGTTGGAGACAATCAGGTCGACGGTTTTTGACTGCCGCAGCGGTCCGGCAAAAGTGTCGCCCTGCCGGATCGAGTTGTGAACCTTGCCGAGCATGTTGGCAAAAACCTCGTTTCCCGCCGTCTCGCGAGTAACGTTGAGTGCATCAAGAATCGGCACACCGGCACTAATCAATGTCCCGAGCGTTCTTGTCCAGCGTGTAACTGAGACCCTGCTGGAAAGCTGGCCTACTACCGGCAGTTTCAATTTGATGCTGTCCAGAACAAATCTGCCCCCCCGAAATTTTCTTACAAACCTAAGTATAAAAATGATTAAGAACGGTACTGCTACTAAAACCACCCAGCCCCCGATCGGAACTCCATATAGTCTCAGCTCAAATCCGGGTAATATCGGCCCCTTTGCGATCCAGCCGCTTATCCCCAGCACGACCTTGGTTATTTTTGGCAATTCCCCACCCTCCGTCATTTCAGCAATGGCGGTCTCGAATGACGGCACCACGAAAGTCATCAAACCCAGGAGGATAAGAAACGCCGCCGTCAGGACGACAGCCGGATAAATCATCGCGCTTTTAACACGGGATTTGAGTTTCTGGGCCTTTTCCATGAAGTCGGCCACACGCGAAAGGATCAGGTCAAGCACGCCGCCGGTCTCGCCCGCCGCCACCATGCTGACAAGCAACCGGTCAAATGCCCTTGGGTGCCTGCCCAGTGCCTCCGAAAGAGTCGAGCCTCCTTCGATGTCATCGGCAACGTAGCCAATGACCCTCTTGAATGTCCCTGACTTTTGCTGCTCTTCAAGAATCCTTAGGGATCGTAGAATCGGCAGGCCCGCGTCCTGGAGAGTCGAAAGCTGTCGTGCAAACTGAGTTATGTTTTTGATTTTGATCCTGCCGCCGGCACCACGCCTTTTAGCGGGTTTTAGACCGGCTCTTGCTCCCGCTTTTTTCGCCCCCCCACTGGCACGAACCTTCGTGGGAAAATATCCCATGTTTCGTATTTTGCTTATCGCTTCTTTCTGGCTGAGGGCTTCAATTTCGTCTTTTACTTCCACGCCCTGTGCATCCAGCGCCGAATATTGAAAAACTGGCATCTTAAATAACTCCTTTGTATCGGTGATTGGCTTTTAAGTTCCAATTAATAATGAATCAATTCTCCCTTACACATCCTCCATCATTGTCTCTTTTACAATCTCGTCTATGGTAGTGATACCGTCGTAGATTGCAACCAGACCGTTATCACGCAGCAGTCTCATGCCGGCTTTCAGGCCAGCCGAACGCAAAACATTTGTAGAGGCCTGATTCATAATCAAGTCTCGTATTTCATCATTGAAGACCATAATCTCAAAAATACCTATTCGCCCTCTGTAACCGGTACCGTTGCACTTACTGCATCCCCGGCCGTAGTGGAACTTCTTGTCCTTGACGTCATCCGGCGTCAGTTGCAGTTCCATTAGCTGGGCTTCGCTTGGCTCGAATTGTGTTTTGCAGTTTAAGCATATCTTTCTGACCAGCCGCTGGGCGACAATCCCTTCGACCGTCGCGGTAATAAGAAACGGCTCGATCCCCATATCCAGAAGACGCGCGACAGAACTTGGAGCATCATTAGTATGCAACGTCGTAAACACGACGTGACCTGTCAGTGAGGCCTGTGCCGCAATCTGTGCCGTTTCGAGGTCACGAATCTCACCAACAAGAATGATATCAGGGTCCTGACGCAGAATTGAGCGAAGGCACCGTGCAAAGGTAAGTCCAATATCCGGCTTCATCTGGACCTGTACAAGGCCGTCAACGTCATATTCCACGGGATCTTCGGTAGTGATTATTTTCGTCTCAACGTCATTCAACTCGTTCAAGGCCGAATATAGAGTTGTAGTCTTACCACATCCGGTCGGCCCGGTAACGATGATGATACCATTAGGTTTGTGAATGAGCATACGGACCAGATCATGATCTTGCTGCCTCAGGCCAAGGGCTCCCAAATCAAAACTTGCCTGACTTCTGTCAAGAACACGCAATACAACACTTTCGCCGAACATAGTCGGCAGAACACTAACACGTAGGTCGATCGGATTGCTCTGAACGGTTAGTGAGATTCGGCCGTCCTGCGGCAGACGCCGCTCAGCGATATCCAGGTCCGCCATAACCTTTATACGTGAGCTTAACGCTGCAGCAATGTATTTGGGGGGAGGTACCATTTCATAAAGCACACCGTCGATCCGGTAACGCATCTTGTATTCATCTTCAAACGGCTCAAAATGAATATCCGATGCCTTGTCACGAATTGCCTGCAGCAAGACCAGGTTCAGTAATTTTTTAACCGGGTTTGACTCGGACAGCTCCTTCAACTCATCTAGGTCGATACTCTGGTTCCTGCCGTCAAATTCCGCAAGAAATGTGTCGCCCTGTATTTCATCGATTAACTCGTTGATATTGTTGTCTTGCTTTGTCTCATAGTATTTAGCCAGGGCCTTTTCGAGCGCTTCGGGGTCGGTTATCTTCGCTGTAACCTTGAAACCCATCAGGGTGCTCAAATCGTCAGTAGCTCTGAAATTTTCAGGATTATCAAGGGCAACGATCAATTCATTCAGCCCCTGATTGTACTCGATTGGGACGATGTGGTACGTCTTTGCCATTTGCGCCGGCACCTTCTCGACTACATCGGCAGGAATATCAATACCATCCAGACTCATATGCTCCATTCCGCGTTGGGCCGCCAGGGCCATCTGTAGCTGACCCTCATCGACGAGACCTAATTCGAGGAAAATCTGTCCTATCTGAACCTTCTCTGGCCGCTGACCCTGGATTTTCAGGCATTCATGAACCTTGTCTCTGTTTAGAATACCCATTTTGATAAGTATTCTACCGAGCGTTCTGCCCCTTAATTGCTCTATTGGAGGCATCTTTTGTACGGTTCCCATTTTTCCCATCAGGTTTATCCTACCACTGATTCTGACTAATACCTACTTATTATACGACACTAAAACCTTTTTGGCAAATAAATTATCAAATGGACATTTAGTTATTCGGACTACCGCTATTCGATCCATTTCTGAGCTAATTACATTAGATAATACACGTGTAAAAAGAAGTCGCTTTCCTGATAATTTTCTTATATAAAGGCAATATAATCTACAAAAAACAAGCTGAAATTGTATATTTCATCCCCCGAAAGCCAATATGGCGAAGCGTAGAATTGGCAAATCCGGAAGGCTTAGGCAAGGCAAGAAAAAAAATCGCATTTTTTTAAAAATGAACGGGATAACAATAAAAAAACCTAACTCTTTCTAATACGTAATAACAATTTTTGATTAAGCTCTCAACACCAGATCCATCTTGCCAACATTTCAGGGCGGTGTTTACGGCCTTCTATGTTACAAACTTGATACTCCAACTGCCTCGGCGTTATTTCTTCCCGTCCAGATTTGAAATGCAATACTACCTCATAATCCAGCGTTTTCCCTGAAAAGCAAAACTGGCATTTGTCCTTAAGGCCTGATCGCCCCTCAGGGAGTAGCTTAATTCGAGGGTTTTTCTCAGGAAAACTTTGAGAGGCTCGCCCCCATCGTCTTTTAACACCGGATGGTCAACAGCAGCCGTCTCATTACTCAGTCCTGTTATAAATAGCTGCAAGCTCTTGGCTTGTGTATCAAAATCCGGCCAGATAACGGCGATATCTTTCGTATTATCCTCACCCTGAAGTATTTTAATGCCGGCATTGTCTAAAGGTTCAAGAAACGGGTACTTGCTCTGATGACGCCTTTTTATTTGATCGAAAAGCATTGATGATACAAATTTGCCCGCCGGTATAATCTGAAAGCTGTCCGTCATAAGGTCACATTTGGGGTAGAAATCAACGTCGTTACCCGTGTTGTTGGTCAGCGTAATAATCGTATACCAGAAATTTGCCTTCTTGTTATCGGAACCTCGCGGCAAAGTTATTTGCTGGGGAGGAGTAAATTCCATATTAAGGGTCCATTGCCCCGGTGCGGGCACAATAGCCGGCTCAGGTGCCGCCATAGACACACAGGCAATAATTGCCCAGATTCCCAATATTCCATAAAAAAAACTTTTCATCGTATCGCCCTCAATCAGAACAATATGCTTTTTCTTTAGCGAAGCCAAAACAATCGCTTCGA
>CAZTDF010000193.1:0-8717 GCA_964612465.1 uncultured Pirellulales bacterium | reverse complement strand
CCAATTTCAAAATGGGCAAATTGGCGTTACGTCAGTAAAGGCAATGGTTTATGGGGATTTTATGGTATGGAGGTCGCGAAAAAACAAAGCCAAACAAAGCCAATTTGCGGTGGGGCGGGTGCACAATTTGATCGGAACAAACGGTTTACTTCGACTCGGGGACCTTATGGAAGAGGAGGCTCTCTCGGGGGTTGTCGTTGGGATCGAAGGGGAGCTTGTAATTATGGTATTTGTCGGTATTGACGACATATTCGGGGAAGCTGAGTCGGTCGGCCCACCAGGACCGGCCGTCCGCGGAGACCGAGCCTACGAAAAAGTCGCGTGTCCGGCCTTGTATGACATTGTCGCCGAGCTCGACTCGGAAGTGGTCTATCGCTATCTCGACGATAAGCTCCCGCTGCTCGTGAGAATATTGCACCGACCACGGGCCGGGTTTGTAAACTCCTTTGCCGCCCATTTGCATCGGCACGGTGGTAGTCCGGCCGGGCTGGAGTTTTGCCCTGCCGATGCTGACTATCGCGGAGGAGATTTTGCCGTCCGGCTCGAAGACGAATTCCCAGCCGCCTTCGTCCGCCTTCCATGTGCCGACGAGAAAGGCCGGGAATTGCCCGTCGCCGTCTACGGTGACCTCGACGCTGTCTTTGTCGGCCGCGGAACTCCGGCAGCCGGCCAGCGAGGCAGCGAGAAAAATATAAACCAGCAAGAAAACGAATCGTTTCATAAGACGAATTTTAGGAGACCGCGATATATGCTGCAATAAAAAAAGAGGCAAGCCTTTCGACTTGCCTCCTGGCTAACTAAATTGTTGGCCTTGGCCAAGGCAAACATTTTACCTGCGTCGACGCAGGAACAGAGCACCAAGACCGAGTAATACGATGGTCATGGGCTCAGGAACAACCGTTACGTTTACTGAAGCGACGGGTGTGGTATACTCAGGGTCGACGAACAGTGAAATCGTGGCGGTGTCATCTATTGCACCGACGTAATCGAAGCTGAACTGAGAACCTGCCGCTAAGGGAGGAACTCCCGTCGGGCTCATTGATGCGGTAAGCTCAAAACCGGTGCCCCAACCGGCCTCTGTATAAGCTGTAGCGGCACCACTGTCACCTGCTGCATCCAGAATAATGGGGTTTTCCAATGTTCCGGCGCCACCATCTTCAATGATAATGTAGCCCAACCAACTGGAGGCGTCCTCGCTTATTACGGTTATAGTGCTCGTTATATCAACTTCAAAAGAGTCCCCTTCGAGGTCGTCGACATTGATAAGCATAGCATTCGCCGCCGACGCCAGTCCAAGGACCAAAATCAACACTAACATTTTTCTCATCATCTTCTCCTTTCGTTTTGTAGAAAAGATATAATCCATGAAATATCCAAGTCTCATACTGCAATTATGCCGATTACTGCGGCTGCGAGTCCCAGGCCTGTTACGGACAGTCGGCAGCCGGACCATCGGCAACTTGCCAGTTGGCAATCAGGATGTCCAGGTCATTGGTCGAGACACGATATTTCTGCTTACCCTGGGGCAGATGATCGAAGTCGGCACAAATCAGAGGGACACCACCAATCGTTTGGCCATCAATCTCAGCAAAGCTTTTATTCCATGCTCCAATGAGAATGTCCAGATCGCTGGTCGATACCCAGTATTGCTGCTTACCCTGAGACATGCCGTCGGCGTCGCCTTTACACTGTCTGGCGTTAATGCTGGCGATCCAGCATTCGGGATTTCCTACGGTCTGCCATTCATCTGGTTGCGGTCCCGTGTAGTCGCCAGCACCTCCGATTTGAACTTCCGTTGCACCGGCCAGATCCACAGTAGCTTCCGAAGCATCTTCCAGCACGACATTGCCGCGTGTAGCATTAGTTGCCACAGTCACTTTGCAAGCTTCGCTGCATGTGATTATGCAAAGCCTTCCTTCAAGAGCCGGAGCCTTAGTGTCGTAGAGCGAACCCATCTCGATGGTGATACCATTTGTGCCGAGACCACCCAGTGCGCCCGGATCGTCAGCGGCCGCTACGGGTGTGTAACCCTCTACAGCCCAATCACTGACTTGCCCGGTTACTGCATCGACTGTAATATGCCGGCTGAAGTTGGCCGGGAATACGCCGTAACCGTTGTTGTCATCCCCGACCGCGAAGTCGCTGATGGCATCGATAGTGCCGACGTCGGCCGTGATGTCCAGAGCGAAAGCCCTGGCCAACTCGGTTCCCGAATAGTCGATAGCAGCTTTTCCTTCACCGATATCTGTTACGGTGATAGCAACACTTGCCCAGGCCGGAGTAGCTAATATGACCACAACCAAAGCAAGAATTATATTTTTCATTATACAACTCCTTCCTTTTCTTCTTCTCTTCTTCGCAGAATTATGCTCTGCAGTGTCTTGGTTTTGTCTCCTGCCCAAAAAAACAGTAAAATCGCTTGTTCAATTTACGATATATAGCGTTTTAACTCATTGACATAGCGATCCGGCCGACAGGAACTGCCGGAAATAAGTAAATTTAATTTTTGTCCTTGCCCACTCCTTTCTCGCCTACCGGCGGAATATTTGTGCAATAACAAGCACAGGTTTCTATTGGTGAAGATCAAATTTATCGTAACACAAGTTTCAATGTACTGCAAGCGGAAAATGCTAAAAAACAAGTTTTTTTTATGATTTTACAGTTCATATTATGCAAATTCAGCCTCTCTATGGTAATGTTTAGCTCATGTACAGCTTTTTGAAAGGACGACTACTATTCGTGAGACTGTGTCTCCTGGCGGCGGTCTTAATTCTGATTGGCATTGGGATAGCCACTATTTACTCTGTTGGTAATCCCGCAGAGCACAGCCCCGACAGCCAGGGTGAGGATTTGAGTAATAAATGGGAAAAACAGGTCGTGTTCGCCATAGTTGGATTAGCCGGCTTTATCGTGATTAACTCAATCAATTACAGACGTTTCGGCTCGATAAGCTACTGGATTTTTGCCGGCGTACTTGTACTGCTGGTTATACTGCTTGTAAGCAAATATATTGTTGTTTTGCCTTTTGCAAAACCGATCCAGGGCACGTACCGTTGGATATCGTTATCGGTGGGAGGGTACTCGCTTCCACGACTTCAACCTTCGGAATTCTGTAAACTGGCTTATATTCTGGCCCTGGCGTGGTACTTGAGATATCGGAGCAACTATCGGAACTTCAAGGCCCTCATCGGGCCGTTTGCCTTGGCGCTTTTACCGATGGTCCTTATTCTGCCCGAGCCGGATCTTGGGACCGTGCTGTTGATGATGCCGATTTTGTTCACAATGCTGTTTGTAGCCGGGGCCAAAGTCAGGCATTTGCTGATTATTATATTTATGGCGATTATGGTTAGCCCGCTTTTATGGTCTAAAATGGAAGATTATCAGCGAATCAGGATCAGCAGTGTGCTATTACAAAGTGACTGGCTTCGTGAAAAGGCCGAGAAAAAACCATGGCTGGGAGAAATTCTTGTCGGCACGAAATTTACTGAAAGGCAATGGAGGAATGACTGGGGCTGGCATCTGATTCGCTCAAAATATGCCGTCGCCTCCGGCGGAATAAATTCCGGCAAAGGATATGGATTCCGGCGAGGTCCCTTTGTTAAATACAACTTTCTTAAAGAAAGACATAATGATTTTATATTTGCTATCATTGCCCAGCAATGGGGTTTCTGGGGCTGCCTGGGTTTGCTTGGTCTTTATGTCCTTATTGTAAGCTGCGGACTGGAAATCGCCGCGAACAATACCGATCCATTCGGCAAATTGCTTGCTATAGGTATTGTTGCAATGTTCGTAGTCGAAGTCATCATAAATGTTGGCATGACCGTAGGTCTTATGCCGATAACAGGTTTAACATTGCCCTTCGTAAGCTACGGCGGCTCAAGCCTGCTGGTTAGCATGGTTTCTGTAGGCCTGTTAAATAATATTGGGCGGTGCAGGCCATTCAGCTTAGCTCCAAAAGTGTAATCAGTAACCTTCCTACTGTGAATAGAGAATCGGGCAGCCGGAAATGATAAAAGGTTTCAGACAAATTGCCGGTCTTACGACGATCAGCAGGGTATTCGGGATGCTGCGGGACATGGCGTTTGCCTACTTCCTCGGCGCCGCCGGTCTGATGGATGGCTGGGTGATAGCATTCAAAATCCCCAACCTGGCAAGGCGCCTTTTCGGAGAAGGGGCGGCGTCCTCATCGCTGATACCGGTATATAGCGAACAATTGCAGAAAGACCCCGAAGCGGCAAAAAAACTGGCCTGTACCGTGGTGACGGTAATCTTCATACTCCTGGCCGGTCTCGTTCTGCTCGGCGAGGGGATTATCTGGGGCTATTACAGGTTTTTCAGCATCCATCCGAGCACGGATCTGAAGCTGGCACTCAGCGGAATAATGCTGCCATATACGATTTTGATTTGTGTCGTAGCAATATTGGCCGGGATACTCAATGCGCACAGGCACTTCGCAATGCCGGCGGCCGCACCGATTGTGCTGAACATTTTTATCATCAGCTCGCTCTGCATCGGCGGATGGGGCTTTGGAATACAACCGGGCAGTCTGGTCTTTGTCGTTGCCGCAGCGGTCCTTGTTGCCGGACTGGCTCAGCTATTTATGCAGCTTCGGCCGCTGCGGACAAGGGGAGTTTTTATTCGTCCGGCCTGGCAGGTCAGGTCGGAAGCGTTCAAGAAGATTATTATCCTTATGGGGCCGATGATTCTTGGTTTGACGGTTACACAAATAAACACACTTGCCGACGATTTTATCGCTTTGTGGTTTTCAGGTTCACAGGAAAAAGGCGAAATATTCTTACTGTTCGGTAGAGAAATCAGGTATCCGATGTGGGAAGGAGCAGTCTCTCAGCTTTTCTATTCGCAGAGGCTCTACCAGTTTCCGTTGGGAGTTCTGGGCATATCTCTGGCCACTGCGATTTTTCCTGTGATGAGCGCCGAAGCGGGAAGAAAGGATTTCGACGCCCTGGTCAAGACCATTTCACGCGGCATCCGAGGTGCTGTTTTTGTCGCGCTGCCTGCGACCGCGGGATTATTGCTGGTGCGCAACCTGGTGATTTCGGTTATTTTCGAACGAGGACGGTTCACAAGTGATGACACAACGCTTACGGCAGTGGTGCTCTTGTTTTACTCACTGGGGTTATGCGGCTTCTTTGCCCAGCAGGTTGTCACCAGGGCCTTCTATTCGATGCAGGATTCCAAAATGCCCGCCCGAAGCGCCCTGGTAACGGTGTGTGTAAATATTGTTCTTAACCTGACACTGATATGGTTTATGGGGACGGCCGGGTTGGCGCTTTCGACGGCGCTGTGTTCGTATTTGCAGGTTGCGATTCTTGTTCTTGCGCTTTGCAGAAGGTTCGGCTCTTCGATATTGGATGGTATGTTGACTACACTGATTAAAACGCTTACGGCAACAATTCTTATGTGGATGGCTGGACAATGCTTATTGTATCTGTGCCGGGAGCTGCCCGACGGCACAGGCTTTGATGTTTTGAGGCTTGCAGTCGTTGTGCCAACGGCGGCGGCGGTTTATACGGTGACTGCAAAGCTGCTCCATATCGAGATGCTTTCATTATTTTCCGGCAGGAAGCCGTAGATGCCGATTGCAGGTTGAACAGCCAGAGGCTCGGAGCAGGCTTGCATTAAGGGGCAAAAAACCTCATTTTGATACAAATGCAACTTGACATATAAGGCTTTAAGAGATATATCAATTTCGTTAAGTAAAATTACTGTTTTGCCATTATATCTAAGGCTATAAGGACTGGGATGCCGAACTATGCTGATGCAAAGTACTGTTTCTTTTGCATTTTCACGGGAGAAATAAATGCTTAAGAGAACACCTATACTGGTGCTTTCTGTGCTTCTTTTTTGTCCTTTATCACTATGGGCTCAAGGATCAACTGTACGAAATATTGATCAATCAGCAGCGAATCCGGAACAGTTGTATTCACCATCTATCAGCCAGAAATTTTATGAAATAGCTTACGAACTGGCTAACTCAAAAGACGTCGTAGGGGCCGAAGTCGAACAGGCGATGGCATTCTTAACTGCTGCGATGAGTCTCGATAGAGATGCCAGGGACGTGCGAGCCCTGTTAATCGAATTTGCCTGCCGGGAAACAGGGTGGGATTATTCCAATCTGGTCTATAGCTTGCTCATTGACTATGTAGATGAATTCGCCGACCTTGAGGTGTCAACAAAGGCGGTTGAATATATGCTTGAACGGATGAACTCTCGGGAAGCGAGGGAGAAGCTTCTTGAGCAGATGTTGGGGACTCTGGGCAGTAAGAATAAAATCCTGAGTTCCGAACTGGCTACTAAGCTTGGTATATTGAAAGCTGAGAAGGTGGATTTGGAAGCTGCCGAGTTTTACTTTATGCAGGCTTATAAGAACAATAGATATAACTGGAAAGCTTTCGCCAAGCTGGCTGAAATCAAGCCCAAACGGATCAACTCAGCGATACATCTTGAGCGTTTAAGATTGGCAATACGTGAGAATCCATCGGAAATTGATGTTGCAATTGCTTTTGCACAACAAGCCGAACACTTGCAGCTTTACGAGACATCAGCGGCGGCCTATAAATATTGTGCCGACTTATTTGGTTATCTTTACCCATCTGAAGCATTGCCGGGGCGAATCTATCTGCCCTGGGCGATCAGCAGCTACAATTCGAGGCAAAATCAATCCCAATGCCTGGAAATTGCCAAGCGTGTCCGGCAGGAAGGCGGATTTGACTTGCGCCTGGAGTCTATTTCAGGCAAAGCGGCAATTAAAATGGGTGACACTGAACTGGCAACTCTGATATTCCAGGCTATTGAGGAAAAAACACAGCGGTTACTGTTGCTGCAAGGTTCAAATAGTCCGGATGGCGAGTATTCACAGCAGGATTATAACAAACAATTGGCATGGTTTTATTCTTTTGCACTGCCGGTTCCGGATAAGGCGTTGAGCTGGGCTAACAAAGCTTTTGCAACTGAGCCCAATTCACCTGTAACAGCGGCTATTTTGGCTTATGCGCTTACAATGAATAATCAGATTGAATGGGCAAAACCCCTTGTTAATAATTTCGAGAAGACTCAAATCGCTGATTTAACGCAGGCTGTGATTCAAATGACGGAGGGACAGAATGATCTGGCAGTTAAGACTCTTAATATGGCAATAGCTAAAGATCCCGGATCGTTCGCCGCCGAGCGTGCAAAGGAAATTCTTACTCAACAGGGCAAAGAATACGTGCTTCCGGCCGAAACTAATACTGTTTTATCTGCATTACAAAATGTGTTCGGCCAAACGCTCGTTCCTGTGTTTACGCCTCCGGAGCGGATGATCACGGCACAGCTTCAAATTCCGGGAAGGGTATTTCCATACGGCAGCGAAATCAGTGGCGTTGCAGCAATAACAAATCATTCTTCCGAGCCGCTTATAATCAGTGATTATAGCTTGTTTAAAGGTCATATCAGAGTTGACGCTGTTATTAGTGGTGATCTTAGTAAAAATATCCCGAATTTAGTGCTCACCAGGGTGAAGGGAACCTTTCTCATCGAGCCCGGCCGAAGTATTCTTGTTCCCCTGCAACTTATTACCGGCGAACTTAAAAAGACGCTCATTACATATCCACAGGCATCTCTCGATATTGAATTTATTCTTTACCTCGATCCAGTGGTCACAAATGATGGTAAGGTTGCCAACAGGCTCGTTTATATTCAGCCGAGCAGGATGAGCATAAAACGCCCGGGCATCGAACTTACCGGCAAATATCTTCGAAACGAGTTTAATTCGATCTCAACAGCTCCTGTTGACCAAAAAATCAAGACCGCATGGCTTTTTACCGGGCTTTTGAAGGAACAGTATGCAATGTCTAATCGTCAGCTGCCTTACAGGTTTATGTATGCCGATTGGATGACGCCTTTATTGAGGAGTGCGTTCTCGCATAAATCCGGACTGCTCCTTAATCCTGCCGATGATGAGTGGGTCGTTAAGGTCCATACGATGGCTGATATGCTTTCTTTGCCGATGGATCACGAGCTAATCAGTGCAGTGGCGGAGAATATGAATAATACGAAATGGCCAGTTCGCCTGATGGCTATTTATCTGCTGACCACAATTCCGGACAACCAATTCAATCAGGTTCTGGACTGGACTGCAAAAAATGACCCAAGCAAGACGGTTCGCGATATGGCAATTGTCTTAAGCAGGGATATGTCAGGGCGTCAAAAGCAATTATAAAAGGCCGCTGAAGGGCTAAAAAACCGGATTTGAACCTATCAAGTGGGATCGGCGTAGAAGCTGGAAAAGCCTTATAAAATTTCTTCGAAAAATAAGTTGTAATATCGTAATAATTTTGTAACATTCCGTGTCTTATTAGTAACTGAGGTTTTAGAACAACAGCAATATGTTTTTTTCTTTTGAAAGGGTAATGTAGATGCCAGCTAAAGTAGATGAAGAGAAATGCACTGGTTGCGAAACTTGTGTCTCAGAGTGTCCAAGCGAGGCGATCAAGATGGTTGACGAAAAGGCGGTAGTCAATGAGGAAACCTGCATCGATTGCGGGGTCTGTGTTGACGCCTGCCCGGAGGAAGCAATCAGCATGGAGTAAATGAGAATCCAGTCAGGTTGGCCCCATCGTCTAGGTAGGCCTAGGACACCGGGTTTTCAACCCGGCAACAGGGGTTCGAATCCCCTTGGGGCTATTTCGCAGGTGATACCTTCAATGGTAAATGTT
>CAZTDF010000192.1:5651-8786 GCA_964612465.1 uncultured Pirellulales bacterium | reverse complement strand
CCCCGCGCCCGTCACTGACAAAATTCAATTGAGTGTGCCCCTCTAATTCCTCCGCAAATTCCCTAGTAAAGTTCGGGACGCGACCATCCTTACCGCGAGGCCAGTTTTCGTAATCCATGTCAACCTGTCCGCCAAATCCTGTATATAGATATAGTGGAAACACGGTTGCGTTGTCCTTTGGTGACAGGACAGTCTTGTCAACAACCTTATCAGCAACAAACACACAGCTGCTCGTATCATCTCGTATCCGGCGAAAACATAGCATAGCCCTATTCGGATGGATCATGTGGCGCATCACGTTGAACGCAGCGTCTCCTCGCTCTATCAACTCTGGGATGTAAAGCACTGTTCGATCATCGAATGGCCGATAGGCATAACTGCGAATAACATCCGCTATCTCTTTCCGACTTCTCAATATTTCTCTGGCACCTTCGAGACTCCAGTACTTTGTACTCTTCACGTTAAATCGTGCCTCTATCTCGCCCTCCGACAGTTCACTGATGAGGTCAGCCACTCTTCTCTTCAGTTGAGCTTTGTCGAAGGTAACCATCAAATGATCCCGGCGCGTTGCTACCCCCCGTTGATATACATGAAAAGTCTCTGTTAGATTCTTTCCTTTTCGATACCCGCTCTCTTCACCGAAGTCTTTCGGAACAAGAAAGAAATATGGTGGCTTAGGGTCAAGCGTTCGCCATTTCGTCGAGTTGACTTGCTCTGTAACAAGGTATTTTCGCTTGTCTTTGCGCGACCCCCAAAGATCGGCATACTTTACATCACACGATCCACTTACTCCCCCCTCTTTCATTAGAAGGCAGATTGCCACCCCGGGCTTGATGTCAAACACATTCTTGTCTATTACTCCCTCAGGGGACAACAGCCCCCCGACCGTACTCCCATGTAAATCGAGAATGTAGATGCTATCAAATGTTCTCATCAACTCTTCGCGCATACCACGATGAATCAAACCGGATAGATATGCACTGTTAGTAATCATCCCTATTATGCCAATTCCGGTCGACTCGATACGATTGTGGGCAAATCTCAGAAACTTGATATAGTCATCTGATAAAGGCTGTATATTGCGCTCCTTTCGGACTGCCTGCTTGTACGACTGCATCAAGCCATCTATGTATTCTCCCTTGTTCTGCGAGCTGACCGAATACGGTGGATTGCCGATGACAACCATAATCGGCAAGTCTTTCTTGACCTTGTTGGCTTCGCGTGCCTCTTCGCTTAGCCATTGGACAAAGACATTCTTTGATATCTCCTCAGCGTCCTCAAGGGTGTTTGTGAGATAGATCCCCAGCCTTTCATCACTTTCGAAGTCATAGCCGGTTTCTGCAAGCTCAAGACCCAGCTTCATATGACATACTGCGTATGGCGCCATCTGGATCTCAAACCCAAACAATCTCGGCAGTAAGTGCTCTCTCACATACCCTGACCACATTCCCTTTTGCCGCTTAAACCTGCTGTGAATCAGATCAACTGCCTCAAACAGAAATGTCCCGGTCCCTACTGCAGGATCGAGAATCAATACTCTGTGCGTTTTTTTGCCGTTAACTGTCACCTTCGACTCATCGGCAAGTCCGCGATTTACACCAAACTTCTCCTTCAACAGCCAATCCACGCTGTGTACGATATATGATACTACCTCATCCGGCGTGTAATACACTCCACGCTTCTTTCGCATTTTTGGATCATATTCTGCAAGAAATGTCTCATAGAAATGTACTACCGGGTCGCGACGTCCTTTCTTCTTCGCAAAGTCTCTGAGAACTTGGCCCATATCAGCCAGACGCAATAACTCGACTAAATCATCCACAAGCCATGCAACACGGTCATCCAGATCGGGTCCAGCGATGTGACCAAATACACTTCTTAAAAATGGATTTGTTTTAGGCAACATAAATGCAGCATGTTCTCTGTTGAACTCGCCAGTCTTTCCATTCATTCCGTGAAAAACCGCATGCTTATCTTTTCCATAAAGAGTCATTTGATCAATATGACAACGGGCAGTAAATAGTCCATAGCTGATTGTTTGTGCGTACATATCTGCAAATTCTTGTTCGCTCAGATCATGTATCAACACATCCTTGAATCCCTCAAACTGTCCGTGCAGAGCCCCGGTTTTTTGCTCCTGTTCAAAAGTTTTGGCAATCACTTCTCGCATCATTTGCGCTTTGTGTGCCATCTTGATAGCCAGTTCCTTTGCTGTCGTAATCCTTTGCGGCTCATGAGCAAAGAAACAATCGAAAAGAACACCTAAATCTTTCTGTCCTTTCTCTGTTATCCTGAATTTACCGTTTTTCTCCTCTGCAAGCTTTGCTGTTAGCCGCTTTTCTTCGTTAACATACCACCAGAATTCAATGTAATCCGTCAAAATGAGGTTATGAAGGCTGGGCAAGTATCGTTTCTTAATCTGCTCTGTCTTTGCAACCTTTTTAAGGTCTAATCCGATATCCTTGCACTCAACATATCCAATTTTTTGATCATTACCTTGTACTCTCCGAGACACGATAAAATCCGGCGCTCCGCATTCAGTCCGCCTCGGTTCATTTGTCGCTGTGATTTTCTTTGCAAGAGCTTCAACCAAAGCCTTTAATGCAGGGCGATGCGTATGTTCGGTTGAGTCGCCTCTGAGATATGCTTTATTTATCTCGCTTATATATTTATCATATATGTTGCTTGGCATAATATCACTTTAACTCGGATGTATCTTACACGAAAATAGACAATTTAGAAGCACATAAATAAAACAGAATTTTGGAGCCAAAGCCACTTCTCTCTTTATTTATTATTTTCCGCCATATTGTCATTTCAACAACTATCTCAGTGCGGTGCGGACATCTCGAAAACTTAAGACTAACACTTTTTGGTTAATAAAGCAAAATCTGGTTTAAAAATTTAGAGAAACAACCCGCACCAGTGGTGCGGGGTAAACTTTATTCCGTCGTCTCAGGGTTTGATTATCCAGAGGAAGGAGCCGATTAATACCGCTACTGCTGCCCAGCCGGCGATGAAACCAATAATATCAACAAACTTCGGCCTGGATATTTCGAAATCAGGATGCTGAAACCAGGGTCGGCGTGGGGCCGGGACTACTCCATCGGGAAGAGTAAAAGGCACGGTCTCCGG
>CAZTDF010000192.1:0-5551 GCA_964612465.1 uncultured Pirellulales bacterium | reverse complement strand
CTCAATTTTGCTTGTAAACAGCAGCACGGCAAAGCTCAACAGAGTCGATATCCAGGCAGCTTTCGACGAGGCACGCCGCCAGAAAAGTCCCAGCCAGAATGGGATGGCCATCATTGCCGAGACCTTCCAGAATATTTCAAGGCCCTGTACAACGCTTTCGAGGCTGAAGGCGAAAAAGACGCCGGCTACGACGACAATCCCCGCGACAATACGCCCGACGATGGTGTAATGCCTGTCCGGCTTGTTTTTCACCAGAAATGAACGGTAGATATTTTCGGTAAATAATGCCGACGAAGAGACCATGAAAGCGTCGCAGGAACTCATAACCGCGGCCAGCATCGAAGCGATGAACAAGCCGACAAGTCCGGGCGCGATCTTGGGCAGCAGAGTGTGAGCCATAAGGCCGTACACATGGTCGATGTCAATATTTTGACCTGCATAGAGCCCAACGGCACAGAGTCCCGTAAGCACCCATGCGATAGTGCACACACGTTTGAAAAGTATGCCGCACATTACGCCCACGCGGCCTTCCATTTCGGTTTTGCCGGCGGCGGCCAGGCCCATGTTGTGGGGTTGGGTCACCCAGCCCAGCAAGGCATTGAACGAGATGACCGCAATATAAAATGCTGTGATTCCGGCTGGAGCAACAACCTTGAACATATCCGGATTCTGTATGCTTTCACGCAGGCCCGCCATCCCTCCTACCGCGGACAGAGCGAAGGGCAGAATCAAAAAAGAAAGAACAATGGTGAGTATCCCCTGGACAAAATCCGTCAGGATGGCAGCACTCAGGCCGCCCGCGATACCGTAGATAATGAAGATTACCGTCATCGCGCAGATGGCAATGTTCGGATTGATCTGTCCGCCCGATACCGCTGTGATCATGGCGGTGCTGCCTTTGAGCATCACGCCGATATTAACCGTTAACTGCAGCATCCCCATCACGGCGTACAGGCCGGCCACACTACGGTCATATCTGGCGAAGAAATAATCTCCCGTGGTAACAGCACGCATTCGCCTGAATACCGGAGCCAGCCACCAGAAGAAAGGTGTTACGAACAGCCACAACCATTGGTACCAGATACCCGAAGCACCGGAGTGATATGTCTTCGCGGCGACACTGACGGCCTGATCGGAATGGGTGCCGGTGCCAAACGTGAAAAACATCATCATCAGCTTTCCAAACTTTCGGTCACCGATGAAGAAACTTGCAGAGTTACGTACGCGCCGGGCGGCTGATATTCCGATAACCGCGATTATCGCAAGATAGAGAGCTATGACCAACCAGTCAATCCAACTGACTCCAAGCATAATTTCCTAATCCTTTCCCGATTCCTTACAGCACTCCCTACGGAACGCCTTACGGTGCTGCATTTTCAGACGAAACCATTCTTGCTCGTTATCGTCTTTTACTTTCAAATATGCCCAAAGCTGTCCCATACGTTCTGGACAAGTATATCGAATTTGACATCGACAGCAACAAAACTTTCTTCGTGCAGCGTACCACGTGCCGCTTACTGACGCAGAACGCAGAACGATGAACGCAAAGGCCGGGCGGATAAAAAGATTGCGTGACTGCTTGACAAGAGCATAAAATATTATAGTATCCGATCAGGCAAGTGAATACCTGAAGACGGAAAGTTTACAATGATTGGAGCGGATATGAGACTATCATTGCAGAATATATTCGTTGCGCTGCTTATTATGGTTTCGGTTTGTCCGATGATAAGTGCCGATGACGGCTACGATCTCTGGCTGTCCTGCAGAAAGCTGGATGATTCAGCGATATTGGAGGAATACAGGCAGGCTTTTTCATCTATTGTGATTGAGGGCGATTCCGAAACGCTCGGCATTGTTCGGGGGGAATTGAAAAAAGGGCTTGAGGGACTTTTAGGAGTCGAAGTGCCAATACGCAGTACGCTTTCGGAAAGTGCTGCTCTTGTGATTGGCACGCCGGGGCGGTCTCAGGTCATACGGGAATTAAACTTGCCGGGCGAGCTGGCGGCGTTGGGGCGTGAAGGATTTTTGATTCGGTCGCTCAAGGTGAAAGGAATTCCCACAATAATTATCGCGGCAAACGAGGATGTTGGCCTTTTGTATGGTTCTTTTCATTTATTGAGAATCATGCAGAATGGACAATCTCTCACGCACGCAAACATCCGCTCAAGGCCTCGAATTCAATACCGGCTTTTGAACCACTGGGACAACCTGGACCGTTCTGTAGAGCGGGGTTACGCGGGCAAATCGCTGTGGAAATGGGATGAGCTGCCCGGGACCGTAGACCCACGATACAAAGATTATGCCCGGGCGAACGCTTCTCTCGGCATTAATGGAACGGCGGTAAATAACGTTAATGCCAATCCCATTTTCCTTACGGCCGAATATATTGCCAAACTCAAAGTGCTGGCCGATGTGTTCAGGCCTTACGGCATCAGGCTGTTTGTCTCCGTTCGTTTTTCGTCCCCGCTTCGGCCGGCATCGAATAGAAACAGCCGTAGAGGCGGCATCGGTTCACTGGAAACAGCCGACCCTTTGAATCCTGATGTCCGGCGATGGTGGAAAGAAAAAGTCAAAGAGGTTTATCAATCGATTCCCGATTTCGGCGGATTTCTGGTGAAGGCCAATTCCGAAGGCATGCCCGGCCCGCAGGATTACAAAAGGTCCCACGCCGATGGCGCCAATATGCTGGCCGAAGCGCTGGCTCCCTATGGCGGCATCGTGATGTGGCGGGCTTTCGTATACGACGCCGACGTCGATCCGGATCGTGCCAAGCGGGCTTATATGGAGTTTGTTCCACTGGATGGACAATTCCGTACCAATGTGTTCGTTCAATCCAAGAATGGTCCGGTGGACTTCCAACCCCGCGAACCTATCCAGCCCCTCTTTGGGGCTATGCCCAGGACGCCTTTGATGCTGGAGCTGCAGATTACCCAGGAGTACCTGGGACATTCGAAGCACCTGGTTTATCTGGCGCCCATGTGGAAAGAATGTCTGGATTTCGACACACATGCGAAGGGAAGCGACTCTTGTGTTTCGAAAGTCATTGATGGTTCCCTGCACGATTACTCCATGAGCGGGATTGCTGGCGTAGCCAATACCGGAACGGACCGCAACTGGTGCGGGCATCTGTTTGCCCAGGCCAACTGGTATGCATTCGGCCGGCTGGCCTGGGACCATGACTTGTCCAGCGAGACGATCGCCGAAGAATGGATTCGCATGACCCTTAGCCGGGATAGCGATGTTATTAAGACAATTAAAGCAATGATGCTTGGATCACGGGAGGCGTGCGTTAACTATATGACTCCGCTGGGACTCCACCATATTATGCAGGCCGGCTTTCATTACGGCCCACAGCCGGGTTATGCAAAATCATCGCGATTGGACTGGACCAGCGTTTATTATCATCGTGCCGACAGTGCCGGTTTGGGATTTGATCGAAGTTCTTCCGGAAGCAACGCTACAAGCCAGTATTTTCAGCCCTGGCGGGAGCGATTCGATAAGATAGAGACATGTCCCGAAGAATATCTGCTTTGGTTCCACCACGTTCGGTGGGACCGTAAAATGCAGTCGGGCAGGACTTTGTGGGCCGAACTGTGCTACAGATACCACACGGGAGTCGATTATGTAAAAGCGATGAGACGGACATGGGCCGGCCTGGAAAAGCATATCGATCCGGATATATATTCGCACGTCCAGGAAAAACTGGTCACGCAGGAAAAGGATGCTACCATCTGGCGAGATACATGCTTGGGTTATTTTCAAAAATTCAGTAAAATGCCCGTGCCTGAATATAATTGAAATAATGATCTCTAATGCATATAACTGTTCTCAATAGTTAAACTAAAGGAGCCACGAATGAATTCCGAACAGCAGAAAATCTCGCTAAAAGAGAGAATCGGTTACAGTTTGGGTGATACTGCGTCAAACCTTTTTTTTCAAACCTTCATATATTATATGCTTCTTTTCTATACGGATGTGTTCGGCCTGTCTGCAGGGGGCTCTGCAGGTTCACGGATCCGAGGCGGTCATGAGATGATGATCATAGACGAGTTACAACACAAGCTGACTCTTAAGACATATAGGCTTGATAATTAGGGAGAAGTAAAATGAGCCATTATCAATACAAACTATCTTTTCGTGAAAAAGCAGGGTACAGCTTGGGTGATGGAGCCGCCAACCTGGTTTTCCAGGTGCTGATGGCGTATCAGTTCATGTTCTTTACGCAGATCTTGGGGCTCAGCCCCAAGGCGGCGGGACTCTTGTTCCTGATTGGACGTTTCTTCGATGCCTTTACTGATCCGGCCATGGGTTTCGTTGCAGACCGTACCAGGACAAGATGGGGGCGCTTCCGCCCCTGGCTGGTTTGGTCGGCACTGCCCTTTGCCGGCATTTTCTGGTTGACCTTCACCAGTCCCGGATGGTCACCCACCGGACAGATGGTCTATGCCTACATCATGTATTTCCTGCTGATGGCGGTTTACACCGTCAATAACGTGCCGTATTGCGCACTGAACGGAGTCATGACCGGTGATGTGGATGAGCGCACCAGTCTTTCAACATACCGGTTCGTTTGTGTGACAATCATCCAGTTCATTGTTCAAGGGCTGACTCTGCCATTGGTTGCGAAATTCGGTCAGGGAGACGATGCCAGGGGGTGGTCGATTACGATGGGAATTTTCGCGATTGCGACCATCTTTTTCTTCGTGATTTGCTTCTTCTCGGTAAAAGAACGTGTGACGCCCGACCCGAAGCAGAAGTCTTCCGCCCGGCAGGACATGCTCGACACCTTCAGGAATCGTCCCTGGGTCATCCTTTTCAGTGCAACACTAATGATTTTCATCATGCTGGTAGTTCGTGGCGGGTCGCTGCCCCTTTTCGTGGAACACTTTGCCAACCGCGAGGCGCTGGGGGATTTTATTGGCTCCATGGGACTTCAGCGTGTCGATGGTGTTGCTCTGACCGGCTTCAGGAAGGTTCTGAATGCCTTTGGTCTTTTGGTGAACTCGGATAACTCAAATGTGCACAGGGTTGCGTATGGCGTGTTCGGGATGCTGGGTACCTTTGCCACCTTTTTGGGCGTCCTATGCTCCAAGCCCCTGTCGAAGCTCTTCGGCAAACGCATGGTTTTCGTTGTCTCGCTTATCGTGACGACGCTGGTGACCCTGTGGCTGTACTACATTCCTGCTACGAGTATTCGCGCAATGATGTGGCAAAGTGCTTTATGGGGATTGGCATACGGACCTACCGTGCCCTTGCTTTGGTCTATGATTGCGGATACTGCTGACTACTCGGAATGGAAGACAGGACGCCGTGCGACCGGATTTACGTTCGCGGGTGTCGTCTTTGCCCTCAAATTCGGTTTGGGTGTCGGTGGCTATGTCCAAGGATTGATTCTTAGTATGTATGACTATGACGGGACTGAAGGAGCGGTTTTGACGGAGCGTGCTATAGATGGTGTTCGTGTTGCCTCTTCAATTGCTCCGGCCGCTTTCATCATCGCTGCTGTGGCAATCCTTATATTCTACCCGATCTCCAAGAAACTAAATTATCA
>CAZTDF010000191.1:5680-8803 GCA_964612465.1 uncultured Pirellulales bacterium | reverse complement strand
AGGGACTATCTTTTCCGGGGGCCGCAAAGTTCCGCATCCGGACGGGGACGGAGCAAACTGCTGGTGAGTGATTACTTTGGCTATAACCATTTTCGAAGCTTGGACTCTTACGGCAGTTGCGAGAAATTTGACGGAGCTTCAATCACGGATGGGACGCAGCTCTCCTCGGCTTATTGGTCCCGCGAAGGCGTTGCCGATTCGGATGTACCCGAGATGAAATTGCACGCCGGCTATGCGGACGGGCATGTAGAGAGTTTTTCGTCCTTAGATACACTGACCATGAAGGTCATCCAATTCCCGGAAACCGGCGAGCCTTATCCTGACGACCTCGGCATCGGCCCCGGCAGCTTTTTCCTGCCGCGAAACGCGCTGCATTAATCGAAACGCAACCTTCGGCCCCCGGCATCCACCCAAGCCGCCGCCTCCGCCGTATCACCCTAACGGTCATCATGCTCCACCCCCCATGCCAGGACACAACCGCCACAGGTCCTAAAATAGTGAATAGTATTTTGCACAATGACTGTAGCACGTGTGTGGCCGTGGGCATATAGTGGATCACTATTGAAGATTTATTATCACTTAAACACTTTTCAATAAAGGTCTTATGATATTTTTAAAGAAAAATAATGAATTTTTCTTGCATTTTATGAATATATAATCATAATATGATTATGTAATCAATATATGATGCAATGCTCAATGGTTAATCGTGGCAGGGTATTCAAATGGCTAAGAAACAGTTATCACGCAAGCAGCGGGAACGATTGCGGCACAGGCAGGAAATCCTTGATACGGCGTTGAAGCTTTTCTCGGAGCGAGGTTTCCACAACGTCTCGATGCAGCAGATTGCTGAGGCATCGGAGTTTGCCGTTGGCACTTTGTACAATTTTTTCGAGAGCAAGGAGATGCTCTTTGAAGAGCTGATAGGTAGCTCCGGTGAGAAAATTATAGGCACACTGACGGCAATTTTGGATGCTCCGGGAACTGAAGTTGAGCGTTTGATCAGCTTCATTCGGCATATACCCACATTGCTTGAAGAGCAAGCCGAGTTTATAAAACTGTATGTCTCAGAACTGGGGACCAAGGGCGCAAAGCTTTCAACAAGACCTCAAAGGGAGAATTTCGATGCCGAGTTGAACACCAGATTGGAGCAGCTCCTGGAGGATGGAATACACAAGGGCATCTTTCGTCGTGTGGACCCGGCCATCACGACAAAGACCATTAATTCGACCATGGAGACATTGGCCTTTGAAATCGCCGGTCGTTTTGACAAAGCCGAGGCGAAGGACATGTTCGACAAGGTCGAGCAACTCTTTATAGGCGGACTTTTGCTGCCGGAGGATCAGGGTAATGACTAACAGGATGAGCATCTGCGCTGCGGTGGCGACAGTAGTGACATTGGCGGGCTGCAGCAGCTTCGACGGGCAAAAAATCCGGCAGGAACATACTGAGAACTACCAGCTCATACTGGATCGGCAGACTGAAGAAGTGCTCTCGGGCAAAGAGTCCCTGAATCTGCAGGATTGCATCGAAGCGGCCCTTCAGAACAATCTGGATATCCGCGTCGCCGAGGTGCGACAGCGGGTGGCTAAGCTGAATCGGGATGTGTCTTTTGCCCGTTTTCTCCCCCAGGTCAATCTGAATTACAACTATACCCGTTGGGATCCTCAGCCTGAGATAGTCACCGGCGCGGGCTCGCAGCCGATGCACGACGAACGGATTCGTGATATTACCTTGAATATCCAGATGTCGGTCTTCAATCCGTCCACGTGGTTTATGTATTCCATGCACAAACGCGGCGAGGAGATCGCCGAGATTGCCGCCGATTATACGCGGCAGATGATCGTTCTTCAGGTAACGACATATTACTACTACTGCCTTGGCCTTGAGGAAATCGAGAAGGTTCTTGACAGCCGGATTCGTGCGGCCGAAAAACTCGCCGAGCAGTTGCAGGATTATCAGGCCGAGGGACTCGTCTTTGCATGGCAGAGCGATCTGGCTCATGTCAACCTTGAATCGCAGAAGCTGCAGCTAAAGCGCATCCGCCAACTCCTGGAACAAACCAAAGGGCAATTGCTCATGGCTATGGGGCTCTCGCCGCTGGGCTCGATTCAACTGTATCCGAGTCCGCCGACGATGCCACCGCAGGGCACGCTGGAGGATTTTATTGCCGAGGCTCTGCTCAATCATCCCCGGTTACGCATTGCCGATCGTGAGATCGCGATTGAGAAAGAGAAGGTTAAACTCGCGCTGACCGGTTTTCTGCCGTCTCTAACAGGCTTTGCCAATCGTGTCAACACGTCCGACGCCTTTCAGAGGTACCCTAATTACTGGATGATGGGACTCTCAGGCGTGCTGACCGTGTTCAACGGCTTTGCCAACATCAACGAATACCAGGCAGCTAAGGAAAATGTTAAGAAAGCTGCGCTGCAGCGTGAACAGACCACGTTGGCTCTGATGCTCCAAGTGTTCCGGGCATATCAGAACCTCCAGTTAGCCCAGGATAGTATTGTTCTCGTCGAGTACAACGATAAAGCCGCCAAAGCTCATTACGACCAGGTCTATCAGCAATGGCAGGAAGGTCTGGTGGACGCATCCGATTTGTTGTCGGTCGTCGCCGAGAAAGATCTTGCACAGATGGTGAGAATCAACTCCCAATTCCAGGTGCAGGTGGCTCTCGCAACTCTTGTGAATGTGATGGGACAAACAGAAATTGATTACGAGGAGGCACAGCATGACGGCCAATCCTAAGAAAGACATCAAACCCGCTAAAGCAGGGCGTATGGGCAGGTTCGCCATTGTCCTGGTTGTAATCGCCGTAATAGGGGCAGGGGGGTATTACCTGAAAAATCGCGCCGGCGCCGGAAAGGCCGATTCGACCGGGCAAACGATGCCGGAGCAGCGCACTGCCGTGGTCACAACACAGGTGGCCATGCGAGAGTTTCAGCGAAGTCTCGCCGTACAGGGCAATCTGGAAGCCATGAACTCTGCGATGGTCTCGCCGCGGATACCCGGGGTTCTTGAGGCTATCTTCGTGGATGAGGGCGATGCTGTCACGGCCAACGAAACCAAACTCTTTCAAACAGACGCGGCCAATCTCAAAGAGAACCTTGAGATAAGCCG
>CAZTDF010000191.1:1989-5580 GCA_964612465.1 uncultured Pirellulales bacterium | reverse complement strand
GGGGAAATGGGCAGCCCCGGCATGCCTGTCGTACGTATCGATGACATATCTTTAATAGAGACATGCGCATATTTGCCTGCAAGTTACTATTCCGAAGTAATATCTGCTAAAACAATGATTGAAGTGGTCGTGTCAGGTAAAAACATGGGACAATTTCCTGTCAGCTATAAAAGTCCGACGATCAATCCCAAACTGAGAACTTTCGAGGTTAAGTGCCTTATCGATAATGCTTCTGCAGGTATTGCCCCCGGTGCAATGGCTCAAATCAGAGTTATTTTAGAGTCAAAGCAGGGATTGTCAGTACCCTCGACATCTATCCAGCGGCGAGGAGGTAAAGCCATTGTTTTTACTTTCAGTGGCGATAAAGTTCGAATGGTGGAAATACAAACCGGAATTGAAAACGATGGTTGGACCGAAGTTATCAGCGATAAGTTAAACGAACAAAGCTTAGTCGTAAGCATGGGGCAGGATATGCTTGAGGATGGCCAGGTTGTTTCCGTGCAAAAGGGGGGTAACTGATGTTTCTTTCCGATGCCTCGATAAAAAGACCTATTGCGATGAGTTGCCTGATAATCGGATTAACTCTTCTGGGCCTGAACTCGTACTTAAAAATGGGCCTTGAATTAATGCCCAAGATGGACGTGCCATATATTACGGTAACGACAATATATCCCGGTGCCACCCCGGAGCAGATTGAAACGGACGTAGCCAAGCGAATAGAAGACCAGGTCGTGACTATCGACGGGCTCAAACACGTTAGTTCCGCCTGTATGGAGAATGTATGCCTGAGTCTTCTGGAATTTAATCTGGATGTAGATGTAGATATCGCGGCGACGGATGTACGCGAGAAGCTGGATTTAATTAAGGCGGATTTCCCGGAAGATGTCGAAGATCCCAAGATTCTGAAATTCGATATCAATGCCAAAGCTATCGCCAACCTTGCTTTGACGGGTGACGTTTCTCTGGAAGAGCTGTATGACTTTGCCGACAATACGCTCAGGGATAAGATCACGGTTATTTCCGGCGTTGCCGACGTTGAGCTGGTTGGCGGAGCTAAGCGTGAAGTTCACGTAGTAATTGATCGTGATAAACTGGCGGCCAAAGGTTTATCGAGCAATGCCGTGGTTCAGGCGATTCAAAGCAGCGTACGATTGATTCCCTCGGGGAATATTAAAGAATCGGGACGCGAGTTCACCGTTAAATTCGACGCTGAATGTAAAGAGGTCGCCGATATTGCCCGCCTTGAAGTAGCAAACCAGGACGATCAGCGATGTTACATTCGTGACATCGGCCAGGTTCTAATGACTACCGGGGAGTTACGTCAAAAGGCAAATGTGGACGGCAAACCCTGTATCTATATCAAGGTTAAAAAGAAGGCCGAGGCCAATGCGGTTCGCGTTGTTAACGGTGTAAGATCGGAGATGGACAAGCTTATCGAAGAACTGCCCGGCGGTATGGAGCTTGTGTGGGTAAGTGATGACGGGCGTTTTATAGAGGCTTCAGTCCAAAGCGCCTGGCTGAATGTGGCCGAGGGTATTTTCCTGACGGCACTAATTCTCTTTTTCTTTCTTTACAATATACGTGCAACAATAGTAGTCGCAGTTACTATGCCTCTGACCATTATCATCGGGTTATTCTTCATGCAAATGGTCGGATTCACGCTGAATATTTCCACATTGATTGCAATCGGGATGTCGGTTGGCGTCCTTGTTACAAACTCTATTGTCGTCTTGGAGGCAATAGTCAAGAGGCTCGATAGAACGGGTAACGTCAAGTCAGCATCCCGGCTTGGGGCCGGCGAAGCATTTGTAGCGGTTCTTGCAAGTGCCGGAACAAACATAGTCGTGCTATTTCCAGTCGCCACGATGGGCAGTATTATCGGATTATTCATGAAGCCTTTGGCCTTGAGCATGTTAATAATGACGGCAGTATCACTGTTTATATCCTTCACGTTGACGCCTATCCTGTGCTCAATTTTGCTAAAACCCAGGCAGGCCGAGAGAAAGGGTTTGATTGTAGGTATGGAAACTCGATTCAATCGCCTGCTGGGTTTAATCATCGATGGATACCGCCGTCTTTTATCTTTCAATGAAAGACATAAAACCGCTGCATTAGCGACACTGGCTCTGGTCATACTGTTTTTTATTCATGCCTTATCGCTGGCGGGCAAGGTCGGTTTCGGATTCATTACAGAGCCGGACCAGGCCCAGTTATTCGTCAAGCTGGAATATCCTACCTGGTACGATTTGGAAAAGACCGCCGGCAGGGTTAAGGATGTCGAGGAAAGACTCCGTGACTTGCCCGAGCTGAAGCATACACTCAGCTCCGTCGGAAAAGTCGAAGGAATCATCGGCCAGTCCACGCAGGGTGTATATCTGGCGCAAATCCTGCTCGTATTCAGTGACCGCGATCAAAGGCAGCTTAGTATCGACGACATCCAGGCCGAAGTCCGCAAGCGCTTAACAGATTATCCGGAGGCCATTCTAACGGTTACACAACCTACCGTTGTTGGCGGACAAAGCCAGGACATCGAATTGGAGATTTCCGGCCGGGAGCTTGCGACTCTCGACAGCCTCGCAACTCAAACCCAGCAGCGTTCCAGCGAAATTAACGGGCTTCAAGATGTTGACACTACCGTAAGAACGGGCAAGCCGGAGCTGGCCATCCTGCCGAATCGTGCGGTTTTATCCGACTTGAATATCCCGGCGGTGGGTTTGGGTATGGCGCTTCGTGCAAATCTCGAAGGATTGGATGCCGGAACGTTCAAAAAGGGCGATCGCAATTACGATATCGTTGTGAAATTTGCCGCCCAGCAGGGCAGGCAGCAGATCGAAAAATTCATGTTTCCCGGCACGCCCGGCAAACCTGTCACTCTATCCAGTTTAGCGGATATAAATCAGCGTATCGCACCCATCCAGATTACGCGAACAGACAAGCAGAGAGTCGTTAAGGTTTTTGCCAATCTGGGCAGTAATATGCCGCTCGGAACCGCCGTGGATTTAATCAGTAACGATATCGATACTAAGCAGCAGTTTCCACCCGGTTACAGCTATAGGTTTACAGGTATGTACGAGAGGATGGGCGAGGCTAATGCCGCATTCGGCGAGGCCGGATTGATCGCTGTAATTCTTGTAGTCTTAACGTTAGCGGCAATTCTCGAATCATTCAAGCAGCCCTGGCTGATTCTTGTCACCCTGCCCCTGGCATTGATCGGCGTAATGTGGGCGCTTGCATTAACGGGCGAAAGTATTTCGATGTTTATCTTAATGGGTATTGTTATGATGATTGGTATCGTGGTCAACAATGCCATTTTGATTATGGACCAGTTCAATGTTCACGTTGCCGAAGGCGTTCCGATCCACAAGGCGATGATTAGCGCTGCCTGTGAGCGTTTCAGACCTGTTGTTATGATAACCTTTGCCGCGGTTTTAGGAATGCTCCCGCTGGCGTTGGGCAGGGGGATAGGTGCGGAAATACGTAACGGCGTCGGTATCGCCTCTGTAGGGGGCATCCTCATCTCCGGCGTGCTAACGCTCGTCATCATGCCGATTGTATATGATTTGTTTACCCGGCGAAGAACAAAAAGCTGAT
>CAZTDF010000191.1:0-1889 GCA_964612465.1 uncultured Pirellulales bacterium | reverse complement strand
TTATGCAAGATGGTGGTATGGAATCTTAACCAATTCCTTCAGAGACGCTTTTTTTTCACGATGTATATGGCAGTAGTCCGAATGGTTATAGATGCTCAAAATATTATCGCAGTGCGGAAAAGCGCATTTTCTGCCGTCAGCCGAAGTTTTTAGTTTTTTAGCCATCCTTGCTCCTTCGCAGGTAAATCGTTATACGGAAAAGTCTTAAAGGTTAGTTGTCTTCGTCTGGGGCCTAAAGATTTCCAATCTTTATATAATATATCAAATATAACACATTATTGGCCTTAGTCAAGAAATCTTTTATTATTTCTTGAATTAACCACGAATGAACACCAATGAACACGGATTTGCACGGTTTTTTATTCTCCCCGTGAGATAATGTCTTTGTCTATCTCATGGGGTGAACCACGAAGGGCACGAAGAGCCACGAAGAAATAATCAATAGACAATTTATGCCTTAGGTATAGTAAATCGTAAATAGTAAATTAAAAGGGCTTAGCCATAGTCAATAATCAATCGAAAATCGTCAATTACAATGGCCACGGATTTACGTGGACTTGTAAAAGTTCTTGACGTGAAATAAGTAAGGTGTCCCCCGATTTAGAAAGAAATTTGAAATAACCAATAACCACAAATTAACGCAGATAAAATAATGAATTTATACCACTTGTGCCATAGGTATAGGTATAGTAAATTACATAGGCTTTAATCAAAAAAGTACCGGACACCTTTAATTTCCCCCCGATTCTCGCCATTGGACATAGCTTGGTTTCTTTGTGATTATTGATAGTGAATGGGGCTTCGGCTGCATTGTCTTCTATTTTAGCAATTTTCAACTGTAGCCAATTCGGAGTATCCGTGGCAATCTTGATCGAATTGACGTCAAATATGTCTCTGTCGCCGTTAATCACAACGGATCTCTTTCCTCCTGTATTCTGAGCAAATGGTGGTAACTCTATCTGTTTGGTTGACAGTTTTATATCATAGTAACCCTCTGACGAAATGGTCAATACCTGCGACTCTCCACTGGATAGAACCACTAAGAGCGCATACATTTTCTTCCCTTCTCCGGCTCGGTAATCCATCTCAATCGTACCTTCTTTGCCAGGTAAAATTGCTTCCTGGGGAAAAATGATATCAGCCACACAAGCACAGCTTTTCTTCACTGTCTCTATTGTTATTTCTTGGTCTGTAACATTTTTATATCCGAATGATATTCTTCGATTTGAGCCGACTGGCACTAATCCCAAGTGAGTTGAGATTGTCAGAAATCTCAGAGAGTTACTCGTCTGTTGAATGGGATTCAGCTTATTCTTCCGACTTGTAATATGGATGATAACAAAAGATGAGATGCTAATAGTAAGAAAGAATAATGCTGCCAAGATAGCAATAATCCTCTTTGGCTTGTGAACACTTCGTATTCTTTTCATTGATAATAATCTCCAGACCAATCACTTCAAAAGACATTGGCATCCTTGGAAATGGACGAACAAACAATCACCAATTACCTTCTATCGCTTGCGTCGATGATAAGCTAATCCTAAAGTTCCCAGTAATACGAAAAGACCAAGGATCAAGTAAAGCGTGGTTGGTTTTAAATGGCCTTCGGATGAAGCATCCACATCGGATTCCTTTGTGGAGATGTTCTGGTTTTCCACATCCTCTTTTTCGACTGCCGGTATGTTGCTGTCATTTGATTGTTTAAATTGGTCATTATAGTCAGGTAAAACAACTTCTCCATCTCTAGCCGAATGGACTTTTTCAATGTTTTCCTTGATATTGGCATCCAAATAGTCATCTGTAAATCCAATTCGATAATCAATCCCTGCGATTTCATCCTCCACGTGTGTTCCATGTGGAAATTCTAATCGAGATACAACTGACGCCTT
>CAZTDF010000190.1:0-8829 GCA_964612465.1 uncultured Pirellulales bacterium | reverse complement strand
AACTAACAAAAAAGCCCCTGCCTGAATTACGCGATCACAACAGGGGCTGAACCAGTAGCATCTGGTATTTAAATTATAAGACTATATTTATGTGCCGTCATTGACACTAAATGTAACGTTTTTTTCCGTATATGTTGCTTGCATATCACCATTTCTGAAAACAAACTGAGTATAGCTTTTTAGTACAAGATTAATAACGTCTGCTCGACAAACGTCTGTAAGTTTCAATTTTGCTTTCCCACTTGTGTGAATCAATCCCGGTTGAATTTCCTTCAGATAGCCGCAATCCACACAAGCATTTCCATACGAATTTCAGCACTCTCATGTCGTCACCCTCATATCAATACCATATTGCCTCCATCCCTGGAAAATTCAGTAACAGTATAGATAAGTGCCAGCTTCGAAGCTAAATGTAACGTGTTTTCTCAGCTTTTGTCATTGAGGTGAGTAAACTAAAAAATCGTATATCACGCTCAAATGTCTCACAAGATATGCTGAACTAACAGGATCTTAAAACAGTATCTTGTTTAAAAGGTCTTGCCGGGTTTGTTAAATCTAAGCAGGCAAGACAGGTTCGATGATTTTATGCTGAAAAAAACAGGCCGAGCGGAGGAGAGGGAGAGAACTAAACTCGGCCTGATCAGGTTCCGTCCTATAATTAACAGTACGCTGGGTGCTGAGCGTGTGTTCAGGGAAATAAACAGTCACGACAGAAAAGCCCTTAATGCTATGACGGAGTTGTTTTCAGCCTAAAAACCGTTTTATTACACAATGATAGGGGATTCGGCATGTAATTCTCTTATCGTCACCATAGTCAAGGCAAAATCGAAAAGAAGCTGAGAAGCTTCTGTTGCGGGAATATTAGTTGCTAAACCACGAAATCATCATTTAACACAAAAAAGCAACAGGCGGCGGCCGGATTCGAACCGGCGAATAACGGTTTTGCAAACCGTCGCCTTAGGCCTCTTGGCTACGCCGCCAATCTGGATCAGTTTTGAGTTTACAGTCAGTTAAGCCGGATTGCAATAAAATTTCCCATGTAACTTATGTGTTATGGGATTTTTTTAGCAATATTGTTGCTTGCGAAAGAGCCTGATTTGTTTAATATCTTGTTGAATACCTGAGATTTTGTCTGTTAGCTTCGCCTCAGCGGTATCCGAGCCGTCATTTGGCCGCCGCGGCGGCCCCTGAGGGCCTGTCTTTTACGCCAATATGGTCGATTCTTGTTGTCAAAGCAACAGGCCGTGGATCGCATTTCAAGCACATTATCCCAACAAAGACGAGTTTTTTCCAAAAATTGGGGGAATTTATGTTAATATAGTATCAGTTGCTGCGTCTTAATCTATGGAACACCGATAGCAAAACCAAGGTGAGTGTTCAGCTTTGATCAAGCAGCAAGTTGCCAATCGATTCTGGGTTTCGTGGTTTGCAGGATTGAAAGAGATTTTTTGAACTGCTCAGAAAGCTGCTCATGTAGCCTGTATTGAAGATTGGCGCCGTTCATCGGACAGGCTTGTGAGTATTGACTAAGAGAGAGCGATGTGAGTAGGAGTGAGAAAAGTTTTATGTTTCGTAGATTTTTTTTTGTGACGTTGGTGTGTTGGGTGCTCGCAACTGCCATCCTGCCTGGTATCGCCGTCGCGTGTAGGCCTGAAGAGTATAAAGCAGAGGCCGATTGACAGAAGCAGTAAGCATAATTGGCGGCTATAATATGGTAGAAGTAAAGAAGACAAGAAGTAAGGGTACAAGAGCAGGCGGCAGATCGGCATTTTCGAGACGAATGCTGTTGGTTTTCATTTGTATCGCCGCTGTTGTCTCTATCGGTGCGTTGGCGCTTTTGAGGAAGACAGCAGGCGGTTCAGGCGATTCGAATCCAGGCACGGGTTTGTTTACGGTGAAACGCGGTGATTTAGCCATCACCGTGACCGAAAGCGGCAGCATCAAGGCAGTCAAAACGGAGGACATTAAGTCCAAAGTGGAAGGCAGGGTGTCTATAGTCAACATCGTCCCTGAAGGCACCATCATAACCCCCGAAGATGTAAATGACGGCAAGGTGCTGGTTGAGCTGGATTCTTCGGAATTGAAAGAACAGTTGTCACAAAGGGAAATCCAGTTGACCAGCGCCGAGGCAGGCTTTGCCGATGCGAATGAGTCGCATCTGATTCAGGTAAAGCAAAATGAAAGTGACATTACCGCTGCTGAGTTGAAGATGAAGTTTGCCTTGATGGACTTTCAGAAGTATATCGGGGAGAGTATCGCGAAAACAGTAATTGAGCGATCCGGTTCTGATCCGAATTCGAGCTTTGACACGTTATTGCTCCTGAAGGACCCCAACAGCCTGGGCGGCTCGGCCTCCCGGCAGCTCAAAGTATTGAGAAACGACATTCTGCTTGCCCAGGGGCAGCTTGAAAAAGCAACGGACGTATTGGAGGGTACGCAAAAGCTTCACGATGCGAATTACGCATCTGATCTGGACTTGATGAGCGCCCAGTTGGATGTGGATCGATATCGGATTCAAAAGGAAAGCGCCGAGGAAGCTTTGAATCTGTATCAGCTCTATGATTTTCTGAAAGAAACTGAGAAGTTCCTCAGCGACTACCAGGAGGCCCAGCGGGAATTGGATAGAACTAAAGCACGTGCGCGTGCACAAATGGCCCAGGCCAAGGCGAAGCTTGCAAGCGCAAGATCCACATTCGAAATGCAGGAGCAGCGTCTGAATAAACTGCACAAGCAGATTGAGGCTTGTACGATTCGGGCGCCTGCAGTGGGCCAGGTAGTCTACTGGTCGAGCACGGAACGGTGGTCAAGGGTAAAAATCGAGCAGGGAGCGGAGGTATATGAAGGCTCTAAGATCATAACAATACCCGATGCGTCCGAAATGAAGGTCGAGGTCAAGATTCACGAGACCTGGATCGACAGGATTGAGCCGAACCAGCCGGCCGATATAACGGTCCAGGCATTTCCGGATAAGGCCTTTACAGGCAGGGTGCTGAAAAAGGCGCCGTTGGCCGACCAGGAGGACTATCTGAATCCGGACCTCAAAGTTTACTCCACGGACGTGGGCATCGACGGAACGCACGATTCTCTCAAGACCGGTATGACCGGGAAGGTCACGGTGATGATTGACGAGCTGCACGATGTTCTTTATGTGCCGATACAGTCCGTCGTCACAGTGGAGGACAAGAAGATTTGCTATGTTGCCGGAAGCCCTGCCCAAAAGCGCGAGGTTGAAACAGGATTGTTCAACGACAATTTCGTTGAGATTAAGAGTGGTTTGGCTGAGGGCGAGAAGGTGCTGCTTAATCCGCCAAAATGGACTGAGCCGGAGAAAACAGAAGAACAGGCGGAGACTGAGTCAGTCCCGGCGAAAGAACAGGCAGAAGTACGAGCAGTACAATAAGAGTTAGTTACTATGCGTTGGTCAGGTGCTAAAAGGACAATAAAGTTAGGCGTCAAAAGCCTTTGGATGCACCGGCTGCGGTCCGCGCTAACGATGCTTGGTATAGTTTTCGGAGTCTGCTCGGTGATCGCCATGCTTGCTATAGGCGAAGGGGCCAGCCAGGAAGCACAGAAGCTGATAGCGCGGCTCGGGAGCAGAAACCTGATTGTCGAGACGGTTGAGCCGCCCGAAGAGCGAGCCGACACAAGCGACACGGGGCGGCGAATGCTGAGTTACGGTCTGACCTATAAGGACGCCGAGTCAATTCGCAACAGCCTGCCGGATGTCGAGGTTGTCGTACCCATCCGCGAAATCGACCAGGAAGCACGATACGGCAGTCGTAAGGTGGCTATCAAAATCGTGGGTACCATTCCGTGGTACACAGCGGTTTCGCCGGTTCACGTGGTTCATGGGCGGTTTTTGAGCAGTATCGATCTGCATCGGCAGCAGAGTGTGTGCGTGGTTGATGAGCAGCTTGTCAGCGGTCTGTTCGGATTCGACGAGCCGCTCGGCAAGGACATCAGGATAGGGGGCAGTTGCTACCGGGTTGTAGGTGTGGCCGGGACACCGTCGGCCGGGGGCAGACAGAATGGTTCCACAAGCGCTATGCTGGCGGCAACGGGTTCCGACAGTGGGGCCACCGGCAGTGTATATTTACCTTTGTCAACCGCGAAATCCCGATTTACCGAGTTGAGCGCCAGCTTTAGCGGGGGCAGCGAGAGTATAGAAAGAGTACAGTTACAAAAAATCACAGTGAAGGTCAAATCAACTGACCAGGTGTTACTCATGCGTGATATTCTGGATACTCTGCTGGCGCGTCTTCACAAGGATAAGAAGGACTACCGCATAGTTGCGCCGCTTGAACTGCTGTACCAGGCGAGACGAACGCAGCGGATTTTCAGTATCGTACTCGGCTCGATCGCTGCGATTTCGCTCCTGGTCGGCGGCATCGGAATTATGAATATTATGCTGGCTACCGTCAGTGAGCGAACTCGTGAGATTGGTATCCGTCGCGCCCTCGGCGCTACGAAACGCGATATAATCGTTCAGTTCCTCTCAGAAACGCTAATGCTGACATTCATCGGGGGCGTTCTGGGAATTGTCCTGGGTTCTCTTATACCGTTTCTGGTGACTCATTTCGGCCAAATGCCCACCGTCATTACTGGGCTATCCCTGGTCCTGGCCTTTGGCATTAGCGCTGCGGTCGGGGTGGTCTTTGGCATGTATCCGGCCTATCGAGCCGCCAATATGGACCCGATTGAATCGCTCCGGCATGAATAAGTTTACCCATTAATCCGGCCCGGCTTATGAGCAATAAACTTACATAAAGTTCTCTTCTTCACCAGGAGCGGGGTCGAAATGTGAGCAGAGTCGAATTATGCAAAAAGACTGGCATTCGAGATTATCTGAGAAATTTCACCTGCCGGCCCCCAAATCCCATATTTTGCCGGCCTTTCTTAATTGAGATTTCAGATAAAATGCAGAATCAGAAGCACTTAGCACTATGAAGGGCGTTTTCCTCTTTGCTTTGGCGGCTTTGTGTTGTATAATGAATGTTGTTTTGAAGAATGGAGATCGGGTATATGTAATTTGAGGACCTCGGTGATCTCAGTCAAATTGTTTCTCATCTCCTGACTGAATTAGCTCAAATGACTATTTAGCAAGAAGTTACTGTTTGAAATAGAGCAAAATAATAGAGATTATTCTTTTTAGAATCCGGTTTTGACATAAATATGAACAAATATGGTGCTAATAAGGCGATGAAAAGTATCGGAGGAGAATTTTATGCTTTGCAGAATTCGGCTTGAGACGTTTTTATGCCGGTTGCTCGGCATTGCCATTATCCTTGGTCTTGCCGGCTGCAGTCCCGAGCAGTACAAAGCCGAGGCCGACAAAGAGGTATATCAGATTATCGATAACAAATGGCAGGACGACTTCGGCTATAAATCCAATTACATAATCAGCGATAGTAATATTCCTCCGCCGCCTGATGATATCCGGATTGAGCGGGCAGTGCCTGCCTCGGGTGTGATCAGCCTTGCACAGGCGGTTGCCATGGCTACCGCGTATAACAGGGAGTACCAGGGGCAGAAAGAGCAGCTTTATCTAAAAGCACTCGATCTTACACTGGCCCGTCATCAGTTCGCCCGGCAATGGTTTGGAACTGTTGATGCCGAATACAACAGGGATAGCGAGGACGAAAAAGTCGATTCTGGTGCCGGAGTAGGTTTTCGGCAGCTTCTGGCCGATGGAGCAATGATCAGCATAGATATAGCAATGGATTGGACGAGGTTTCTCACCGGTAATCCGCGGACTTCGCTGGCCTCGGTCCTAAGTGCCAGTGCAACTCAGCCGTTACTTCGTGGCAGGGGTCGCCAGGTGGTTCAGGAGAATCTCACGCAGGCCGAGCGGGATGTTTTGTATCAGATACGCTCGTTTAACCGCTATCGCAAAGATTTTGTGGTCTCGATTGCGGATAACTATTATCGTGTTTTAGAGTTGAAAGCCAGTGTTACCAATGCCGAAAACAGCTATTACAGGCTGGTTGAATCAAGAAAGCGTCTGGAAATTGAGGCTGAAGCCGGCCAGGCAAGGCCGTTCGATGTGGACGAGGCGGAGCAGCAAGCCCTGGGTGCGGAAAATCGGTGGGTCCAGGCCCAGCAAAGTTACGAACGGACCCTTGATGAATTCAAGGTAAAGCTGTCTTTACCGCCCAGCGCTGAGATAGAGCTGGACCAGAAAGAATTGAAGGCCCTGGAAGAAATCGGTATAATCGAACCCGGTTATGAACTGGATGAAGCGGTTGAGACGGCATTTCTTCGCCGTCTGGATTTGGCCAGCAGCAGAGATAAGACTGATGATGCGGCAAGGAAAGTGGAGCTGGCTGCCGATGGTCTTGGAATAGAACTCAATCTGGTCGGCAGCGCCGGCGTCGGTTCTACACCTGAAACCGACTTCGACAGATTGCAATTTGATCAGGGAAACTATAGCATAGGTCTCGAATCGAATGATCTGGGTTTGGACCGGAAACTCGAACGCAATGAATATCGTAAATCGCTGATAGCGTTAGAGCAGCAGCAGCGGCAATATGAGATTGACAGGGACAGGATGGAATTGGATGTCCGTCAGGCATTAAGGGCACTGAAAGCGGAAGCCGAACAGTACCGAATTCAAAAAATGGCTTTAGATTTGGCCGTGCGGCGGCTGGAGACTCAGAAATTACTGCTGGAGATTGGGCAGGGAAATGTGCGGCTCTTGCTGGAATCGGAAGGGGCCTTGTTGGAGGCTCAAAATAACGTGACGAGTGCCCTGGTAGCCCACGCAATCGCGAAGCTGGGCTTTTTTAGAGACATTGGTATTCTGCAGGTCAAGCCGGACGGAATGTGGGAGCAGCAGGTACAATGACCAGTGATAAAGATAAAGCCGTAGAGTTCGAAAAAGATACGCCGATCCTGCTGATGGAGCGATTGTGCAAGAGTTACGAGCTCGGCACAATGGAATTGAAGGTTTTGCGCGACATCGAGCTTACAATCCATAATGGCGATTATGTGGCCATCATGGGGCCGAGCGGCTCGGGAAAATCCACACTGCTCAATATGATCGGCTGCCTCGACCGCCCGACCAGCGGAGACTACTGGCTTGGTGGACAGAATGTCTCCCTGCTCGACGATGACCAGTTGTCCCTGATACGGGGTGCTCGTATCGGTTTCATATTTCAATCGTTTAATCTGATCAACCAGCTAAACGTCGTAGAGAATATCGAGGTCCCGATGTATTATCAGGGCTTCTCCGAACACGAAAGTGCCGAGCGTGCCATTGAGTTGGCCACAATAGTAGGCCTCGCCGAAAGGCTGGATCACCGGCCTTCGGAATTAAGCGGCGGCCAGCAGCAGCGGGTGGCAATCGCCAGGGCACTGGCAAATGATCCGCTGATTATTTTAGCCGATGAGCCGACCGGTAATCTTGATTCGGAAAGCGGCTCGGAAATATTGAAGATTCTCGTCGGTCTGCACAAGCAGGGCAAAACACTCATTGTCGTGACACATGATGAAGGTATTGCCGAGAACGCTGACAGAGTCGTGGAAATTTTCGATGGCCGGATAAAGCGGCAGTAATAAAAGGCAAACTCACGGGAAAACTATGTTTTTATTTCGTTTCAAACGTACTGCTAAGTTAGGAATCAAAAGTCTTTGGATGCACAAGCTGCGTTCCACTTTGACTACATTAGGCATCATCTTCGGGGTCTCATCTGTTATTGCCATGCTGGCCATCGGCGAGGGCGCCAGCCGCGCGGCACAGGAACAGATAGCCCGGCTCGGTAGCCGTAACATTATCATCAAAACCGTGCCGCCGCCTGAAGATAAAGATGTCGGCAGTCAACAAGACAGTATGCGTGTGTACGGCCTGACCTATCTCGATGCCGAGCGTTTTCGCAACAGCCTGCCCAACGTCGAAGTCGTCGTGCCGAGCCGTCGTCTTACCCAGCAGGCATGGTATCGCAATCGCAAAGTTGCCATCGAAGCTATCGGTACAGTGCCCTGGTATCCGGAGATATCACCGGTCCGGGTTAAGTCGGGGCGATTCCTCAGCAGCATCGATATGCACCACAAGCAGGGCGTTTGTGTTATCGATGAAAAAGTGGTCAAGGAATTGTTTGTCTTTGACAATCCGCTGGGCCAGGATGTAAAAATGACGGGCGATTATTATCGTGTTGTCGGGGTCGTCAGTGTCGCGGACGCTGTCTCGGCAGTAAAGACTATTGACAATGGCGCCGCAAAAGGAAAAAGCCAGGGTGGTGCGAACGTGGGGAATATCTATATCCCATTGACGACGATGAAGAATCGCTTCGGAGAGATATCTTTGCAGATTGGAACCGGCGGACGCTCTATCGAGAAAGTTGAGCTGCAGGAGGTTATTGTGAAAGTCGGTTCCATAGACGAAGTGCTGTCGACACGCGATACTTTAGAGACAATATTGAGCCGGTTCCACAAGAAAAGTGACTATCAGGTCGTCGTTCCCTTAGAGCTGCTCAAGCAGGCCAGGCAAACCCAGCGTCTTTTCAGCATTGTTCTGGGTTCTATCGCTGCGATTTCGCTGCTGGTCGGCGGCATCGGGATTATGAATATTATGCTGGCCACAGTTAGCGAGCGAACGCGCGAGATCGGCATCCGCCGTGCACTCGGCGCCCGGAGACGCGATATTATAATTCAGTTCCTCACGGAAACTCTCATGCTGACCTTCCTCGGCGGCGTCCTGGGCATTAGTCTGGGATCTCTGATCCCGTTTCTGGTTACACGTTTCGGCCAAACACCCACGGTAATTACGGGCATTTCACTTGTATTGGCTTTTGGAATCAGCGGGGCGGTCGGCATAATCTTCGGCATTTATCC
>CAZTDF010000189.1:6410-9081 GCA_964612465.1 uncultured Pirellulales bacterium | reverse complement strand
ACCGGGCCCTCGACAAAGCTTCCGACGGATGCCGGGTAGCCTCTGAACCACAGCGACAATTCCGAAACGTCTTCCAGTGTCCAGTCACGCGGTGCTGTCAACGTTAACTCCGTCTCCGAATACTTCGAGTAGCCCTGCTTGTTATTGTCATAGACAAGGGGCATTGATTGCCGCCCGCCGTGGATGATGGTTTCCTCGGTATAAGAGGCAGTGGTTTCGTCGCCGACAGCCGAGCCGGTGCCGTTACCGGGAATGTAACCGGGAGTACCCAGCGCTCCGGCTCCAAGCCCATCATGCCAGGCAAACCATATCTGGTTATCGCCGCTATTGTATGCCTCGAAATCATCTATGGGAATGTTATCGGCGACGGCAAATCTCCAGATTCTGCCCTTGGTGATAGTTCCATCGTTGGAGAACTGATCGATACGCCAGTAATAGGGCCCACCGCCCCATTCTACACCTTCGGGCGGACTGTAGCTGGTTGTCGCCTGACGTCCGCGATAGATATCCGCTGTCGTGGTATCGGCATCATCCACAGCATCTTTGTCCGTACCGAAGTACACATCATGCTCAGAGGCGTTGTCTCCGGCCGACCATGTCAGCGGCAGCACATCGCGAATGAACGGCGTTGCGCCGTTACTGGGATTGGCGTTCCAGGCGACGTACGGATCTCCACGCATCGTCTGCTGGATCTCTTCGACCGTCAAAACTTTGCTGTAAACGCGAACATCATCGACTGTGCCGCCAAAATACTGTGCCGCTGTCGCGTGTCTTCCAAGTTTTAGGGTTGCCGACTCGGCTGCCGGATCTCCCGTGGGCCCCGGATTACTGTTTACCAGTATGCCGTTCTTGTACGCGATAAGCTCGTCACCGTCGTATGTCGCTGCAAGGTGATACCATGTATCGGCCTGCAGCGGTCCGAAGCTGGCGGCAAACCATCCGCCGGCGTTTACAGCAGCGGCTCCCCGGTATACCGGATCAGTGTGATCCCAGTTAATCTGGAAATTCGATTCGCGATGAATCGGCCCGGTATTTGTTCGATCGGAAGGTGCATCGGGGCTTATCACCCAGGCCGAAATGGTCCATATAGTCAGATCGCTTGTGAAATCCGTATCTATATAGTCATCTTGCTGGTCGAGTTCCACGCCGCCTCCGTCATAGGCTTCAACCCAGTTCGCTCCGTTCATGAGCGTTCCGTGATTGCCGTGCCCGGACCAGTCAACCGCGTTCAATCCGGACCCTTCGTCCAGTTTCCACCAGCCGAGAAGGTCGGGATCCGAAATCGGTATATCCGGGAGCGTCTCGAAGCTCCAGACATCGCCTTTATGCGTGGTTACGCCGTCGAACTGGTCAACCCGCCAGTAGTAAGTTTTCCCCGGTTCGAGGCTGCTGGGCGTATAGTTTGCAAAAGCCAAAGGAAGAGCTCCGGTAGCTGCGTCCACTTCATCGAAGGATTCACCGATGTAGATATAATTCAGTTTCGAGCCGAGACCTCTGCTCCAGCTAAGCTCGATGTCCGGAGTGATGAACTCGGCCCCGTTATCGGGGCTGGGCCCGTACGCTTTTTTTGAGGGTACCGTAAAGTTCCAGACTTCACCCTTCCACGGACTATCCGGATGCAAATCGTTGACCTCATCTATTCGCCAGTAGTAGGTTGTGCCCGGAACGAGACCATCCGGATAGGGATATCCGGGGAAGCCGGCCACAAAATACAGGTCGCCCTGGTTGCCATGGAACGTATCGCCGAGCCCGTCGTTCACATCGTCGAAATTATCGCCCATATATACATCGTGCGAGACGGCAAAATCTCCCGCCTTCCAGGACAGGGTCACCCATGTATCCGGATGCAGGCCACCATTTTCCGGGTCGGGGCTGAAGGCAACCAGCAATCCTTCACCTAACATGGCTTCCTGAACTTCCTCTTGCGTCAGTCCGCGCCGATAGACGCGAACATCGTCTATCATCCCGAGAAAGCTGCGATTGACACCCTCATTAGTTCTACCAATGACAAAAGTTGCGGTATCTGCCGCTCCCGGCAGGGTAATTCCTGATCCGTTTGTGCCTGCATTTTCTCCATTAATGTAATATTGGTGTGCGCCACCTATGACCATCGCACAAACGTGTACCCATTCATTGAGCGGCACATCCGGGGTACTCAGACCACCATAGCCGGCCGTACTGAAATGAAGGGCACGACTCGCCTCAGTGTAAAAGCTATACGACCGGGGATCATTTGACTTTGATAGGATTCCTTGCCATGCTTCCCCATTTGGCGCTTCATACCTTTCGGCGTTGATCCAGGCCATTACGGTAACTTCGTTGTCCACCGTCAGGATCTCGGCATGCGGCACCTCCACAAAGTCATCGACGCCATCAAATTGCAGCGCCTTGCCAATTTGTCCAGTTACCCATGCTGTGTCGCCCCGAAGAGTGCCGTCGTTGCCGTTGCCGCTCATATCAGCAGCGGTCGTTCCGGAGCCTTCGTCGAGCCCCCACCAGCCGACAAGGTCCGGGTCCACGGCTTTGGCTACGCTCGTCAAAGCGACGCTGAGCACGAGGACAAAAGAAACCAGATAAAACAATTTTCTGTACATGATAATCCTCCTTCATAAAGAAGAGTTAAAAAAGTAATAAAATGCCGTCATAATTTTCAGCATAGCTACATCTTGAA
>CAZTDF010000189.1:0-6310 GCA_964612465.1 uncultured Pirellulales bacterium | reverse complement strand
TTTTAGCTGCAATACATAGTCTTTTATCATCAGGCCTCGTTAAAGGCTATGACAATCTATACTCCGGCTTACGGCTGCGACTCCGAAGCAGGCTGAGTCAGACGGATATCGTCAAAGAACATCGTGCCTGGACCGCCGGGGATTGTCATATTGCCTTTTGTTCCCAGGCCAATCGCAATCCTGTCTACGTCGGTCAGGATAATGCCCTGATCGGCAAAGCTCTGTAGAGGAATTACCCACTGCGTCCAAACATCAACCTGTGTTGCGGCCGGATCGTCATGAACCACTATCGCAGATGCGCCGCCGATATTTGCTATAGCGACATATAACGGCTCAGCATCATTATCCGGCTTGCCCCTGAACCAAATTGTCAATGTGTCAACGCCTTCCTCTGTCCAGTCACGCGGATGACTCAGGGTCAGTTCAACCTCTGAGTAGTTCGAGTATCCTTCCTTATTGTTGTCGTAGGACAAGGGCATCGATTGACGGCCACCATGGACAATGGTCTCTTCCGTATAGGAAGCGGTGGTTTCGTCGCCGACAGCGGACCCGGTCCCGTTGCCGGGGTAGGCCGGTTCAGTACCATGCTCAACATAGCCAAGCCCATCTTTCCACGCCCACCATATCTCGTTGTTGCCGACATCGTAGGACTCGAAATCGTCCACGACAAAGAAGTCACCTGTAGCAAAGCTCCATACGTTGCCGACCCATGGACTCTCGGGATTGGTGTCGTCGATTTCATCGACACGCCAGTAGTACGTGGTGTCCCAGGCAAGTTTGCCGGGATCATAGCTCTCGTCATCAAGGGCCTTGCTGCCTTTGTACTCGGGCGAAGCCTTGGTGGCATCTTTCACCGCATCTTCATCGGTGCCGAAGTACACCTCATGCGAAGCAGCAGCCTCTCCCGGTTCCCACGTAAGAGCATCTGTGAGCCGTACACCTATAGTGCCGTTAAGCGGCTTCGGATTCCTGGCCTTAACAGGCGGCCATAGCAGGTATGTCGGAATAATCTGTTTTGCTGTGTGGGGACTTTCCCAGCCGAGATGTGCCGTCGCACCACTGGTGTTTTCAAAGTATTCCAATAAAATGCTGTAAGACCGACCGGCAACAAGGTCGATAGTTCCTGTATCCTCAGTGTCTCCGTGTAGTGTCCAGTTCTCAATAACCAGTTTGCCATCCACCCATAGACGCAGGCCGTCGTCGGTGATAGTATAGAAGGTATAGGTCTCTGTAAACTGCGCCGACACATCACCGGTCCATCTGACTGAGAAGTTATTGGCACCGACCGCTTCATCCGGTGCAGTGTCGCCCCAGGGGAAATCAACTTGAGGATCTATTCGGGTCAGCACGAATTTGTCGAAGTTCTCGCCTGTATAGTAGTTTCCTCGCAAACCTGTGCCTCTGGTGGCTATAGTCGTAAAGCTCAAGACATCGCCTTTATGCGTTTCGACGCCGTCAAATTCATCGACCCGCCAGTAGTAAGTCTTATCTGATTCGAGCGGGCCGGGGTCATAAGTTGCGCCTGCCTGCGAGACGCCCTCGACGGCACTGTTCACATCGTCAAAATTGTCACCGAAGTATACTGTGTGAACTTTCGCACCGGAACCTGCGGTCCAGCTTAGGTCTGTATATGGGTCTATAAAGCGGGCACCGTCAGACAGGTTGTGGTGATAGGCCTTCAAAGACGGAACTGTAAAGCTCCAGACGTCGCCTTTGTTTATCGTACCGTCGGCCTCAACCTCGTTAATCCGCCAGTAGTAGGTCGTACCCGGCACGAGACCGTCCGGAACAGGAGCGCCTGCAATACCGACAGTGAAAAACACCTCAACCTGGTTGCCCTGGAAAGTCTCGCCGGTGCCGTCGTTCACATCGGTAAAATTGTAGCCGAAATATACATCGTGTGAAACCGCATTAAGTCCCGGCAACCAATTAAGGACTGCCAACGTGTCCTCATATAGGCCGCCGTCAGCCGGGATGGGTTCCACAGCAAATTTGCCCCTGAATTCTATATGCAGCAGCGGCGCGTTGGCCGGGTCACTGGCACACTCGGCACATCGAACGCCTGTGGATGGATTATCCGGGTTGTCTCTGAGGATTAGCACCAGAGCATTACCGAAGGCCCAATCGCCCTGGTCGATTATCTCCTGTATAACAGAGGTAATATCCGAACTTCGATCCTTTTGACCTTCTTCGGTCCAATTTTCAGGAATCCACTCCACAATCGCTGTCGTTGTCGGCCGATCGGTGATATTATTCGTGGTATCGGCAAACGTAGGGGGATTGGGATTCAACTGGCCCTCGATGAGAACATTGACAGGTTGAGTGCCGCTTTTTGTTTCATCGCAAGTGAACTCAATAAATGCGTTATCCACGATGGCGCCCTTCGGAATAGGTACGTCCACGAAGCGCAGACCGATGACCTGCAAACCGCCATCATCAAAAATCTCCAGGTCACTGCTGCTTATATCCATACCGCCACCGCTGACGTCCTGTTCAGCATCATCATTACCGCTGCTGACTCTGGTCTCCCACACCTTGCCGCCGAACGCCGCATCTGCACTGACCAGGCTCAGCACCAAAACGAGAGAAACAAAACAAATTAATTGTCTATACATAATGATCCTCCTTTATAAAAGAGAGTTAAAAAAGTAATAAAATATCGTCATAATTTTCAGTATCGCTAAATCTTGAATTTATGTTTGCCCCGGAAGATTAGTTACGAATTGAAATTACCTCCTTCCTTCGAAAACCAAGCGTTAATTTATCGAGTAAAAAGACTATCTCCGAAGCATATAGCTCCGGTGGTCTTCGCAGTAACTTTTTTTGTGGAATGCTATCAAGAATTAAAGACATTTTACCTTTAGGAAAAAAAATCCCTTAGATGCGTGCTGGTAATGGTAAACACTTCACCATTCGTTATTTGTACCACATCAGCTATTTTTTCGTCAAGGAAAATCTCTTAATTATGCGTGAATCCTGTGTGAATGGGAAAAACACAGAGGCCCATACCGAATAAATTCGGTATAGGCCCCTTTTTGACTGTAATTCATTATTTGCTATCATCAGGCCTCGTTAGAGGCTATGACAATCTATAATCCGGTTTACGGCTGCGGCTCCGGAGCCGGCTGAGTCAGCCGGATGTCGTCAAAGAACATCTTGCCCGAACCGCCGGGGATTGTCATATTGCCCCTGGTTCCCAGGCCAATCGCAATCTTATCCACGTTAGTCAGGGTGATGCCCTGATCTGCAAATGTCTGTAACGGAATCACCCACTCTGTCCAGGTGTCGATCTGTGCCGCGGCCGAATCATCATGGACCACAACCACAGGTGTTCCGGTACTGTTGGAAACCGCCACATAAAGCGGCTCGGCAGTGTTGCTGAGTATGCCGATATCCTGGTTCGCCCACTGCTGACCGACCGAGCCGGTAGTCGTAACGTTGCTGAATACGGCCTGACACGTCAGGGCGGTGTCATGGCTGGTTACTGCCAAACCGATATAGACGTTCGAGCCCATCGGGATGATCTCTGTGCCCTGCAACGTCCATGTTGTTCCGTTGGCTGAAGTGGACGCTGTAAAGTTGCCGGAAATACTACGCTCCAATTTCACCCAGTACGGTGGAGTTATTGCGGCGGTTGTAGTATCGAGGCTGGTCTGGTCCGTGCCGGGACGTCGCTGGAAGGAAACGCCAGAACCGGGCGTCACGCATGCGAAGGCGTGCGCCGAGTTCGGATTCAGCGATTCGCGAATCATCACGCCGGCCTTCGCCCAGGCGTTCGTATTTTCGACGCTCACGACTTTTGCTACAATTGAACCGGCGCCGGTTAGCGTCTTGTAAGCAAAGTGGAACTCATCGGCCTCCACGTTATTCACTAACCAGATATCTGCGCCGGAAGCGGTCATAGTGTAGGTACCGGTCGGGGCCTCAACGAAGCTGCCGGTAGATGCCGGGTAGCCTCTGAACCACAGTGACAAATTCGCAACGCCTTCCTCGGTCCAGTCATGCTGAGCAGTCAATGTCAATTCTGTCTCTGAATACCTGGAGTAGCCCTGCTTGTTGTTGTCGTATGCAAGGGGCATTGACTGGTTGCCGCCGTGAACGATGGTTTCCTCGGTATAGGAGGCGGTGGTTTCGTCACCGACAGCCGAGCCTGTGCCGTTACCGGGAATGTAACCGGGAGTACCCGGCGCGCCGGCGCCAAGCCCATCGTGCCAGGCGAACCATATCTGGTTATCGCCGGCATTGTAGTCCTCGAAATCGTCTATGGCAAAAAAGTCACCGGTCGTAAATTTCCAGGCGGTGCCTTGCCATGGACTATCCGGATTTACGCTGTTGACTTCGTCGACGCGCCAGTAGTAAGTCGTATTAATTATAAGCTTGCCGGGATCGTAGCTCTCCTCGCCGAGGGCTTTTGGTCCCTTGTACTCAGGCGAGGCTGTCGTGGCATTCTTGACGGCGTCGGAATCTGTGCCGAAGTACACCTCGTGCGATTCGGCGACGGCTCCTGCATCCCATCTTAGAATTTGTGTCGGCTTTATGTCCACGGCGCCATTGGCCGGATTCGGGCCGCTAACGGCACCCTCGGTTGTAAATGTCCAGACCTCGCCCTTATGTGTAAGCGGGCCCTCGAACTCGTCAACTCGCCAGTAGTAAGTCTTAGCCAATTCAAGTGTGCCGGGATTGAAAGACGCAACACCGGCAGGAGTACCCATGACAGCATTGCTTACTTCGTCGAAATCTGTGCCGAAAACCACATAGTGCAATTTTGCACCGAAACCTGCGGTCCATTTGAGCTGCGTGTTTAATGCAACAAACTCCGCGCCGTCAGCCGGATTGGGAGCCCATGCGGTCTTGGGGGCGACTGAAAAGCTCCATACAGGGCCTACCCAGGGGCTATTCGGGTCCGCCTCGTTGACCTCATTAATCCGCCAATAATAGGTTGTACCGGTTACAAGACCATCAGGATAAGGATATCCAGGAAAACCAATTATAAAATTCGCAGCGGATTGGTTACCAAGGAATGTGTCGCCTGTACCGGCCTCTACGTCGGCAGAATTTTCACCGAAGAAGACGTCGTGCGAAACCGTAGAGACTCCCGCCGTCCACTCCACGCTCACCCATGTGTCCCAGATTACGTCAGCATCGGCCGGAACAGGATCTCGCGGCAGCATATCGACAGGCCTGATTATAGGTGATAGATACTTGCCCTCGATAATCACAGGGCCGGCGCCAATAGTCGGACCTCCCCAGGCAACGGTCAGACTGTCACCACCTCCTTCTTCCTTGTGTAGCGCTTCAATGTAATACTTCTGACCGGCCGTAAGTGTGATAGCTCGTGACTTCTGAGCCGGGTATGTCGTCCATGCGAACGCTTCGGTCCAGCCCGGAACTTCGGCAACCATAACCACGTTAGCTGGATCAGCATCAGTGCTCAACCACAGCTCGCAGTAATCGTCACCTGAAATCCAGAAGTTGTAATCGCCGCTGGCAGGCGGATACACATAACCCAGGGCACGCGTGCCATAGTTATCCTTCCAGTTTACCGGCCCCTCGAAGCTCGTCCGCCACTCGGATTCGTCCGGGCTGTCAGGATAACCAGAGGCGCTGGTGAGGTCTGCCACTGCAGTACCATCACCGATGTCGTACCACCACTCATACAGGATGTAACCTTTACCCTTCTGGGCACTGGCGTTACTGACCAGGCATAGCAACAAAACAAAAGAAGTTAAGCAAAACAATTTTCTACACATCATATTCCTCCTTACAAAAAAGTTGGGATAAATAAGACTGATAACAATTTTCACCTTTGTTAAACCATGATTTGTGTCTGCCCAGGACATCCTTATGGCTTGAATTTACCTCCTTCTTTCGAATTCAAGTATTGATTTATCAGGTAAATATTTTCTCCGAAGCACACAACTCCGGCAGTCTTGGCCCTTTATTATAGCACTAAACTTTTACAAAAAACCACAAATACTATAGAAATTATCCCTGCAGAACGCCCAAAACTCCAAAAATGCCTGCTAATACAGGTATATGCTTCACCACTATCATTTATACCACATTATTGACCGCCACTTCAAGAAAAAAATTCGGCTTTTTAAGGAGATTACATCACTTTTTGGCGGTAATTTGCAGCAATATGTAACAAAGTACAATTGACCGCTCTTGAATGGTGTATTTTGGGGAAATGCGTCGCTGATTCTCGCCGCAGGAGCGAACGGAAATAATAATAATGCCGAAGGAGGGACTCGGACCCTCACCCTGTTGCCAGGACGGGATTTTGAATCCCGCGCGTCTGCCAATTCCG
>CAZTDF010000188.1:0-9116 GCA_964612465.1 uncultured Pirellulales bacterium | reverse complement strand
CTGGAACTGCTCGAACGGGCCAGGGCGATTATGCCGGACATCTCCATCGCGGGCGATTTCATCGTCGGTTTTCCGGGCGAGACTGACGAAGATTTCCAGGCTACGGTGGACCTGGTCAAGAAGGCCAGTTATAAAAACGCTTTCATTTTCAAGTACTCGCCCCGGCCCGGAACAGCCTCTGACAAAAAATTGCAGGACACCGTTGGCGCCGAAGTCAAAAAGAGGCGAAATGTCGAATTACTGGCCGTGCAGGAAAAAATAAGCGATGAACTCAGCCGGGGCTTTCAGGGTAAACAGGTGAAGGTCCTGGTTGAAGGACTGAGCAAGAAGCCCCATCTGAACGCCCCTGAGACCGGAGATGCACCGCAACTTATCGGCAGGACTTCGGGTGACTGGATTGTTGTCTTTAACGGTCCCGAATCTCTGGCCGGAAAATTTGCGGAAGTAATAATAACGGGTGTTAGCCCACTGACATTGTTCGGAAGGCTTGCCTGAATATAATGTTATAAAAAGGAGTCCGGCTCATGGGAAAGCTGGCAGATAAAAAAGGTTATATTTGCGATATGGACGGCGTTATCTACCACGGCGACAGATTGGTCGAGGGTGCAAAAGGATTCGTCGATTGGCTGAAGAATCAGAACAAGAGTTATCTGTTCCTTACCAACAGCAGTGCAAAGTCACCCAAGGAGCTGAAACAAAAACTTGCTCGCATGGGAATCGACGTAGGCGTCGAACATTTTATCACGTCGGCGCAGGCTACGGCGAGCTTCCTGGCCAGTCAGAATCCAAACGTTGGCGTATACATCATCGGCGAGTCGGGCCTGATTAACGCCCTGCATGATGCCGGCTTCTACATCGACCAGGTAAATCCCATGTATGTCGTTGTCGGCGAATCCAGGACTTACAATTTCGAACAGATCGAGGCTGCCGTCCACTTAGTGCTCGCCGGCGCGAAGCTGATTGGGACTAATTCCGACCTGACGGGGCCGTCGGAAAAAGGCATTGTGCCCGCCTGCAGAGCCCTGGTAGCACCCATAGAGATGGCGACGGGCAGGCAGGCATATTTCATCGGTAAGCCGAATCCCCTCATGATGCGGCACGCAATCAAGAAAATCGGGGGCAGGCTCGAGGATACGCTCATCGTTGGCGACAGGATGGATACTGATATCATCGCCGGCATCGAATCGGACATCGAGACGGCTCTGGTACTGAGCGGGATTACCAAGCGAGAGGATCTGGCAATGTATCCATATCAGCCGAATTATATTCTCGATAAGGCCGCTGATATCATGCGTGCTGACTGAAAGTCCACCCCTGCCGAAGCCAAATGCCTGCGGTACAGGAACAGCTATTGCTTGAAGATAACTGACGGCATCTGGACAATGCAGAAATAGGCAAATACCAAAAACGCAATCACTAATCCGATTGCGAATATCCTGTTTGGCTTAAGCACGCGAGCGGCTTCGGCACTGAGTAACTTTGGCATCACTACGAACAGGCCGACCGCCACCAGTATCGCCTGCATTGGAGTCAGGAGCAGGCCGTCCAGCAGAGCGGCGAACTGCACCAGGACCACGGGTTTTTCCTTGAAGCAAAAAACGATGACCATGTTCGCACACAAAAAGAAGAGCAAAAACAGCCGGAACTGCCATTTCCACGAGAGCTTCTTGTTGAAACCCGGTATGCAGATTCGGCACGAATCGGCCAGCAGTCTTGGCCAGCCGGCCAACTGGCCGATCTGCGTGGAAATCAGCGCCGCTGCTCCAGCCAACATAAACAAAAAGCCGCCCGCCGATCCCCATCTCGACGAGAACACCGTCGAGAGCTTAATAGCCACGTCCGGGCCTTCGGGTGCGATTTTCTCAGGCCCAAGCACACCGGCGCCGGCGATGAAGAATGCACCTGTCGCCACGACTCCAATCACCACGGCCAGAGATGAATCGATATACAGCACCCGGCACCATCCCTTGATTTTTTCCGCGGCATCGCGCGTCATTGATCGCAGGCTCGCCACATCGGCAGATTTGCCGTAACCTCGCCCCGCCGCGGCACCGTAACCGGCTCCGAGTACCCAGTATGTGTACCAGACCTGGCTGGCAAAACCGCCCGCGCCCCAGCCTAATAACGGTAGGATTTCTTTCCACGGATTATCGCTGACATTATCCATGGAAGCAGCCCATTCGGGCACCGCCGGCACATTGAAAGTCAGGCTCTTCAATAATTCTCCGACACCCGGAAAGACGTGGGCTGCTACGTATAGCACGCCCAGGACAACAATCAATACCAGAATACTCATCACTATTTTGAGTACATTGAAAAGTCCCGACCAGACCACGGCTACAGCGACAATTGTCACTACCCACCCGCAAATGCCGGGGAATATATTTGTCATCGACTCCGGTATCATACGAGCGGGAAAGAGACTGCTAACGAACACGCCCGCCGCTGTTACGACCGCCCCGATGGAAAACGTGCCGGCTAAAAACTGGACGACCAGAACAACCCACACGGCCCAGTTTTTCGGTCCCGGCATCCGGGCGAACATATCGATCATCCCTTCGCCCGTGCAGACGGTATAGCGTGCCCCGCTCATGCCGATCCAGAACTTCAGGAATATCCCAACGACAATCGCCCAGAGTACTGCCGTGCCGAGAATCGCTCCCGTGCGCGTCGCTAAGATGACCTCGCCCGATCCGATATATTCCGCCGCCCAGACAAAGGACGGACCCACCAGCGCGAATGCAGCAAGACCGATTGGCGGTTTTTTGATTGCCAGGTCGCTACTGTTTTTTGTGTTTTTTTTCATACGTATGAGTCCCTGTATACGTAATTTTCAAAGCCAGCGTATTTTTAGCTTGCCAATAACTTAACTGCATAAAATCATCCTGTCCACAAATTTTTGTAAGTCGTAGCGGGCCGGTGAATTGAATGTTTTTTACTCTGTCACCATTAATATCGCTTTGCGAATGGAAAAATAATCGTCCCCCGAAAAGAGCAAGTGGCAGGTCCTGCCATCGGTGCTGATCCACTTAGTGGGAAGCGAGCTTGTCTCGCCAGGCCCAACGTCCCAATCTTGTGTGTAATATGCGGTAGTCCAGGGCCCCCAGGGCTGCGGAGCGTCGAAAATGCCAATGCCGCCTTTGGAACGCATATCATCGGGACCGTAAATCGTTTGGCACCATAGGTATCGTTTCAGCCCGGCGTTGTAGCTGATACCCGACCGGTAACATTTGCCGGGATTGATGAAAACCGCTCCCCTTTCAGCGATATTTTTGGTCCAGACGGGTTGGCCTGAGTTATTGATGCTTTTGAAAAATTTATAAGAGCCGCGATTTCTGATTTCATTCTTCGCTGCGCGTGCCATTACCATCCGGTCCGCCGGTTCGTATGCACTCTCGGAATCGTGCGAGTAGATGTAAACGAATTTGTCCGTCGCTCCGGCGTAATTTCTGCCGAAGTTCAAAAACGTCGGGGCGCCGAAACTTTCCGTGAACTTCCAGCCGCACCACGTCCAGCTCTTGCCGTGGTTTGCTGACCAGGCGAGCTGTGAATTGCCGGTATTGCGAACGAGCATATAAAGCACGCCGTCAACCATCAGCATACCGCTGGCTTTTGCGCCATTAGGCCCCTGTCCCAAGCGTTCGCCGGTCTCCGAGCGAACGTTGGTCCCGCTGAAATTGGGTGGCGAACCGGTAATCTTCGCGATGCCGAGACTGAGCTTTTCCTTCGTTTTCGGTTCGAATCCCCAACCGTCTCCATACGCGGTATATTGATTGTCGTCATCGGCCCAGGTTATAGGCCAGTTGTCGCTTCCGGAGGCCCGGCGGACAATCGTCTCGACCGGCGCCCATTCAACACCCTTTATCACAGAGCTTGCAGGATAAGGCGGGTCGGTAATAGCTTCTATGACCGGATTGAATAGATACTGCTCTATACCAGACCAAAATCCTTCGCCTTTCGAGCTGTCGAAAAGATTCGAGCCGTTCCGCACTATAATAAGGTCCATGCTCGGAACGACCAGCAGAACTTGATTCCCGGCTCCAGCGCCCGCAAAGGCGTCACGCGGCACCTTTGACCACACGCCGTCGAAGTTCGTCCACCAGCCAAGCCCCGACGCCGGCGAGGGATTACCAGTGGGGCGGTTGGGCAAAGGCGTGCCGGCATACTTAACTACTTCTTCGACCCACTTCGAATCGACGAGCTGCCGGCCCTGCCAATTTCCCTTACGCAACATTAACCGTCCTACCCGTGCGACGGCTCGTGCGGTATAACCGCCGCCGCCCCAGTTGGCAACAAGGTTCAGGCCGTTTACTTCGAATGTTTTGCCGTAGCCGATGGACCAGTCACTGTCTTTTACGCCGATGGGTCTCATTATTCTCTGCCGCAGCAGCGTTCGGATGTCGGTGTGTTCTGCGCCCTTCAGGGCGGCTGTGACAGCGTAGGAAAGCAACGCCATGCCGGGATTGCTGTAGGCGTATTGACTGCCGGGCTCGAATATAACCGGCGTTTCGTCTCGCGAGACGGTGAAAGGATCGGGATCCTGCTTCCAGAACTGTCCCTTCCAGCCGGGCAACTCGAAATGGCCGATGCCATCCTGCTCAGCGTCTTCGATACCGGATGAGTGTGTCGCCAGGTGACGGATGTTGATTTTTGATTTCTGCGGATGTCCCTTCCACTCGGGAATATATTTGCAGGCGGGGTCATCGGCGCCGAGCAGCCCATCGTTCAACGCGAGCATCAAAGAAACGCCGCCGACCAGGGCCTTCGCCATCGAAGCGGTATAGTGCTTCTTATCCGGGCCAAACCCAGGGGCGTACCATTCATAGATTATCTTGTCGTTCCTGATGACCAGAAATGTTTTTGTCCCTTTCTCGGACAGGACATCTCTTGCCGCATCGAGTTTCTGTGACGAGAATCCCTCAATTTCAGGGGATGCCGTTTCCCACTCGAAGCCCACTTGGACGGCCCATGCACAATCAGAAAAGCAGGTAATAACGAGTATACTTACGCATGTAAGCAGTATTGCTCTTGAGATTGATCTTCTCTTTTTCATCAGCTTTCCTTATTTACCGATGCAGTAAAGATTTTTTGCCGTGCGGATAAACAGATGCCCGTTGGCGACGGAAATCGAGGACTGGATAGGAGTCTCATCGGTTTTGGTTTCGAAGATGATTTTGAATTCGTCACCGCCAGCGTCGAGCACAACGATTTCTCCGGTCTCATTGATGCAGTAGAGCTTGCCGTCGGCGCCGGTAAGCGAGGCTCGCCACGGTCCCCGTCCGCCGATTTTGCCCTGCCAGATCTGTCTGCCGGTTTTCGGGTCAAGGCAAGTGACCGGTTTTCCGCTCCGCATGCCGTTCAATACGTAAAGCCGATTCTTGTAATAAAGCGGGGTAGTGCAATCCGGCGACGGGCCGTCAAATTCCCAGACGATGCGTGCCTCAGATGGATTGTCGGCGCTGCCGGGCTTGACAGCATAAACTTTGCCGTGCTTATGTCTGGTGCCGAATATCAGTCCGTCTCCGGTAACCAGGGAAGGGATGATTCGCGAATTTCGGATTTTTCTTGTCCAGTGTTCTAATCGCCACAACTCCTTACCCGTGACGGAGTCGTGAGCGGTGACGAAATCGCCGCCGGTGTTGAGGATTTCCACATGGCCGTCACGAACGAAAGGTATGGGCGTGCTGTAGGTTTCCATTCCTTCATCGAACGCGTTGGTTTTCCGCTGCTGCTTCCACAGGTTTTTGCCGGTTTCAGGATCGATTGCCATTATGAAAGAGTCCAGCGGTTCTTCAGCCTCCGGCGGGCGATAGGGTTTGTTCCGGCGAATCGCTATGACATAGAGCTTGTTTCCGTACAGCAAGGGGCTGGAGCTGTAGCCGAACTGCAGGGCGAGATTGCCGTACTCCGCTTCGATGTTGCGTGACCAGAGCTTGTTGCCGTCATAATCGAAGCCGACCAGGTCTCCGCTGGCGTACAGGAAAAAGACGCGTTTGCCGTCGGCTGCGGGTGACGGGGATGCCATATTATTGCGGGGGAATCGGCGTAAATCGGATCCGACCTGTTGCTGCCACAACTTTTTGCCGTCCTTTGCATCGAAGCACAAAGCGACAAAATCAGGCCCCTTCCCGACCATGGAACTGACGAACACTTTGCCGTTGGAGATAATCGCCGTGGCCCCGCTTGGACCTGGAAGCGGGCTGACCCATGCGACGTTTTCCGTTTCGCCCCAGGAGTCCGGCAGATTTGTTTCATCAGTGGAGCCGTTGAAGAACGGCCCTCGCCACTGAGGCCAGTCGGTGGCCTGAACTGTTGCTGAGATTGCCAATATCGTGATGATCGCGCAGAGAGAGATCTTCTTTCTTTTCATATACTACTATTGCCTTTTCATTTTCTTTTACTTAGATAACCGAGCCATACCGCGGGCCCAGGCTTTTGGCAAGGTTTTTGCCGTATTCCAATAACGAAACCTGCTGCTCCCGGGTCAGCGGCTTATATTGGCGGGCGAACTGAACGTTTTCGATGGCCTGCTCGACCGTATATGGACCGACTACCGCGACGCTGACGCCTTCGAGATCGAGCGCATAAGCCATTGCGTGAGGCAATCGCTCCGGCTCGGTGGCGCAACCGACGTAGCCGCTTCTGTGATTTCGAAAGCCTCCCTTGATTCCGGCGTAAACTTTCATCGCCGCACAGCCGACGTTGCGTTTTATCGCTTCGGGCAGGACTTTACCCTCGAAATCGTAGATGTTCCTGTCGGCATGGTTCATCACACACATCAGAACGTCGATCTGATCGGTCCGGATCATGCGGACGAAGTTGGCCGGGCGGTTGTGTCCCGATATACCGATGAAGCGAATCTTGCCGGCCTCTTTTTGTTTGAGCAGAAATTCCAGGACGCCGTCGCTCGCCAAAACCCGGTCGAGGTTCTTGCCGCCGATGCTGTGAATGTGCACGAGGTCGATATGGTCGGTCTTGAGCCGGCTGAGTGATTCGTTCAGGGATCGTTCGGCTCTGGCAGCGTTGTCCGTCGAGACTTTTGTCACCACGAAGAGCTTGTCACGCCGTTTCGGGATGATGTTCCCGAGAATTTCCTCGGCGTTGCCGTATATCCTTGCCGTATCGATATAGTTGATGCCGCGGTCGATGACTTCGCTGAAAATCTTTATCCCCTCCTCGATTCCTATAGGGCCTTCGCCCACCGGAGCCGTGCCGAGCCCGAGGATGGAGACTTTCTCTTTTGTTCGCCCGAGGACTCGTTTCGGCAGCTCATCGCTTTGCTGGGCGCGGAGCGGTTGCTGCATGGCGGCAAGGGCCAGCCCGGCACCGGCGCAGCCTGTCCGTCTGAGAAATTCACGACGATTTATCCTTCGTCTCGACGGTGATGATTCAGAGTCGGCTCCCGATTTCGATACAACTTCATTTTTCATGATAATTCCTCCAGTAATGTCCATATCTTACTCTGCGGCAATTAACAGAATCCAGTCATTCTTGTCGGCGGTTTTAAACGTCTGCCGGGGTTTTGCGACTTTCCCTGCATCGAGCCAGCCGCCGGTGCGAGGGTGATACCAGCGGGCGGCCAGCCCCTTCTTGAGCGAATCGGTTTTTACAGTCACCGGGCCGCCCTCGGGCAGATAAACCACGAGCAGATCGCCTGCTTTCGATTTTGCCGCCGCGATGAATTTCGATGCATCCTCTTTGCCCGGCTGCTCGGCGAGAAGTTCCTGCTCGGGGATAAGCCGCCACCATTCAATGCTCTTGAAAAACTGGTGCAGGTATTTCATGCCCAACGCGCCGGGCAGGTCTTTGGCGACGTGCCAGGGCGAGCCGAGTCCGGCGCTGTTATGAGCGGCTGGAACCTGCACTTTCGTATGCCAGCCCCAGATTCCCTGCCCGCCGTAGGTGACACCGGCCGTCGGAGAAACCAGCAGGCTCCAATAGGCGGCCCGACGGACCGAATGGTCGTTGTGGACCTTACGGTGGGTGTAGCCGTTATGCGCCTCGTAGTTTGGTTCGGTATTAATCACGGGCAGGCCGGGCTTGTTGTTCCATTCCGTAGCGGGCGGACCCTGGTTGAGCCAGCGGAAGGTTCCTTCGTCGTCGCCGTGTCCGCTTTGATAGCCAATGAAACTGAACCAAGGCTCATTGCGGAATTCTTTGCCGATCCAGCTTTTTCCCCTGACGTGCTGTGTGGCCAGGCGATGCTGGTCCTGGTTAAAAACCGCCCTGCCGATTCGCTTCCATGTTTCGGCACGTCCACCGCTGTAATTGCCGTCACCGCCGAGGAACCAGATGACCTGATGGGCGCCGTACCGGGCGATCATATATTCTGCCAGCACAATCTTCTGGTCTTCCGGCAGAGAATAGCCCGGATTTTCATCGCCACGAATCGCCCAGAGCAAAACAGGTACGGCGAGAAGCCCGGCATCGTTAATCGCATCGACGTACTTGTCCATTCGCTGGAAAAACGCCACATTGACGGCAACTTTTTCTTTGCCTGTAAATGCGGGATTTCCGGCCGCATCCGTCCTGGTCATCCGCCACTGGGTCAGGACGAACTGAATCGCAGTAAATTCCTTTTCCACACGATCTTTGAGGAAAATGTTCCAATCGTCCAAATCAGCAAACAAAGGTCCGCACCAGACGGTGTCGGCCAACCAGAAAAAAGGTGTACCGTCGGTGTGCTCGATGTAGCGTTTGTTCCCGGAAAGGCGTAATTCCCCGTGCCGGAACAGCGAAAGATTGCTATTATTTTTCACGCATTGGAACGAGCCGGTTTGGTCGTGAAGGCCATTGTTGCCTTGGTCCGAACAGGTCGTTTTGTACGTCCAGCCGCCTTGCTCGTCCGGCGAAAAACGCACATGCCACGCACGGCCTCCATCCCAAAAGCCGAGCAGTGTCCTTTTATTTCCGCTCGGCGAGGTGAATTCCACTTTGACCTTGATTTGCTGCACAGCATTGTCGTAGTCCTTTGAGCTTGTGAATGTCTGCTCAAAGCGTGCCCACTGCTCGATGGAACTGTCTGCCGCGAGAGCCGGCGACTCGCAACAGAACGTCAGAAAAAATCCTACGGCGGCAAACACCAGGAAAATGAAACGCTTCATAATCGTCTCCGT
>CAZTDF010000187.1:0-9352 GCA_964612465.1 uncultured Pirellulales bacterium | reverse complement strand
AGCATTTCATCAGCTTCGTCGAGGACGAAGGTTCTGACGTTCGACAGGCTAAGCTTTGTATTGCGGAGCAGGTCGATGAGCCTTCCCGGGGTGGCAACGAGAATCTCGACCCCGTGATTCAGCTTTGCCGTCTGGATTTGGATGGGAAAACCTCCATAGACGGCAGAGGGTGCGATATCGGTTCGCCTGGCAATGTCGGAGATTTCTCCAACGTACTGCAGTGCCAGCTCGCGGGTAGGAACGAGGATCAGGGCCTGGACGGCTTTAATAGAAGGATCGACCATCTGGACAATAGGAACGGCACAGGCGGCGGTTTTTCCCGACCCGGTTTCAGCTCGGGCGATGATATCCCTGTCGGCCAGGATGTGGGGGAAGGTTTTTTCCTGGACGGGCGTTAGATCGACGTATTGCATGTCTCTCAGTGCCGCGAGGATTTTGGGCTTTAGGTCAAGGTCTGTAAACTTCATTTCTCTGCGTTTTTCGCAAGCATAACAAGCCGGGATTTTCCATATTGAACGCTAACCAACACTATCGAGCCTTCAAGCTCCTCAAGCTATCAGGTTAATCATAAAATTGCAAGTGTAAGTCGGCTTATCTTACACGTGCCGACAGGTAAAGATGGACTGGATTACGTCGGTTTCATTTTCCGGGAGTCCGGACATGTTTTTTCTTTCGGAACTTTCGTTTGACCATTCTATAAATGAGCAGAGGTAGTTTAGGTATCGCAGCCGCCAGGTCACGCCCATTAACAAGCCTAATTCGCCAGGTCTTTTTTGCTATATGCATCATCTGCGGCAGGTCGTAGAACCCCGACCGAATCTTATTCCGGATTTGTTTCAGTTCCTTGTACCCATAACGGTCCGAATATACGGGACCGCCGATACGTTTGTAGTGGTAGCCCGGCGTATTCTCAACAATTTCCTTCAGGGGTGAGAACTTCTCGACGCGGAGTTTATGGAAACTGATGGAATCGACCTTGATCTCCTTTGCGAACTTTGCGATATAGAGCATCTCTTCTTCCGTCTCTCCAATGTTGCCGTATATGAAGTAACCGTGCAGGAAGAATTTGTACTGCGTCAAGACTGCAAAGGCATCCCGGATCTCTTGTTGGGTAATGCCCTTGGCAAGCAGTTTCAGGATCCAATCATGCGGCGATTCGATCCCGATAAGAAAAACCCTGAAACCAGCTTTCTCCGCCTTATCGAGAATCTTAGGATACTTCGCCATATCAATTCTGGACTGGACGGCAAAGGTCTTCTTGATCTTGTTCTCGATAATCAGATCACAAAGCTTTTCGCTTCGCCTGGGATTGGTGAAGAAGTTGTCATCGCTGAACAGCACGAAATCAGCCTTAATCGTCTTCAATTCTTCAATAACCGATTCAAGAGGTCGTTCCGTGTAACTTCTCTTCTGCCCGAGCGGATTGAGGCTGAATGTACAGAACTTACATTTGAACGGACATCCTCTCGTTGTCAGTATCGTATCGAACGTACGGTTGCTGAGTCGAATGCCGTGCTGAAACCAGTAATAATCGTGTCTTCTCAGGGATCGGTCAGGAAAAGGGATGCTTGCGACGTCTGGTAATTCATGGTTTTCGTTGTGGACGATTCGGCCATTCTCCCGATAAGAAAGACCCAGAATATCTTTGTACGGGACCCCGGTGACGATCTGTTGGATAATATCTTCGCCTTCACCTCGTACGACCATGTCTATGTTGGGACAACGCTCGAACAGGTACTCCACATCAAGCGTCGCTTTGTAACCGCCAACAATCGTGCAGACTTCAGGCGGCAGCTTAGAAATGAAATCACAGATATTCTCGAACTGAGATTCCCATCGAATACTTATGCACAATAGATCGACCTGGCTGGTGATAAACTCGCTAAGTACCTCCAGCTTGCGTAAGTCTTTTTCATACCGAAGATCAAGAAGCGTCACCTTGCCGACCAGGTCTTTCATGCTCGCGGCAATATACTCCAGACCGGTTGGAGGGAACATACCCATCGCTGCAGTTGAATCCCCGAAATACGGGTTCAGTGCTAAAACATGTTTGTATTTTATCATTCAGAAATAATAACGCTAAAGAACCAAAGAGGCAAGAGAATACAAGTCGATTTTATACTTTTTTTCTCAAAATCAGTCAACCGAAATGCCCGTAAGAACATACGGGGCCCATACCGAGTTAATCAGTATAGGCCCCGAAGTGATAGATTTGCTGATTTAAATCCTATAAAAACATCATTTGCCGTTAAGGAACATTTCTTGGCCGATACAGCCGAATGTCGTCAAAGTACATCTTACCCGAACCTCCGGGCGTTGCCATATTACCTTTCGTGCCGAGACCGATAGCGATCCTGTCGACGTTGGTCAGGTTTATACCCTTGTCGGCAAAAGCCTGTAGGGGGATAACCCACTCGGTCCAGACGTTTGTTTGTGCCGCGGCCGGATCATCATGATAAACCACGACAGGTGCACCGGCACTGTTGGAGACCGCTACATACATCGGCTCCGGATCATTGCTGGCTACGCCGATATCCTGGTTCATCCACTGCTGAGAGACCGTGCCGGTAAACGTGACGTTTGAGAATATAGCCTGGCACGTCAGAGCAGCATCATGGGCTGTCACGGCCAAACCTATATAAACATTCGCATTCATCTGGATGTTCGCCATCGTGGTGTTTGGTATCGGTTGCCAGGCTGAGCCGTTGGCGGAATGGGAAACTGTAAAGCTGCCTGAAATACTACGCTCCAGTTTCACCCAGTGCGGGGCCGTAATATCCATTTGCTGCCCCACCGCACCAAGGTTGTTATCGCCGGCAACGGGGCGATATTCGAATACAACGCCCTGACCGGGTGTGACAAAAGCCATAGCGTGCGCCGAGCCGGGATCCAGCGTTTCGCGAATCATCACGCCAGCCTTGGCCCACTGGTTTGTGTTTTCCATGCTATCGATCCTTGCGACAATCGAGCCCGAGCCGGTAAGTGTTTTATAGGCAAAGTGAAACTCATCAGCCGTGCCCGTAATATCTGTGCCGGAGGCGGTCATCGTATAGGTTCCCACAGGATTCTCGATGAAGTTGCCTACGGACGCCGGATAACCTCTGAACCAAAGCGACAATTCCTCGACGTCTTCTTCGGTCCAGTCCCGCACGGCGGTTAATGTCAGCTCCGCTTCCGAATAATTGGCATAGCCCTGCTTATTGTTATCATAGAGGAACGGCATCGATTGGTTGCCTCCATTAACGATGGTCTCTTCCGTATAAGACGGCGTAGTTTCATCACCAACCGCCGCTCCCGTACCGTTACCGGCAAAGTATGGCGGAGTCGTCAATGAGCCATAGCCAAGACCATCGTGCCAGGCATACCATATCTGATTATCGCCGGCGTTATAATCCTCGAAATCATCGATGATTAAAAAGTCGGCCGATGTAAAGCTCCATACGCTGCCTATCCACGGACTTTCGGGATTGACGCTATTGACTTCGTCAACACGCCAGTAGTATACGCTCTCCCAGGCAAGTTTACCCGGTTCATAGCTCTCGGAGCCAAGAGCCTGGGGGCCCATGTACTCGGGCGATGCCGCGGTGGCATTCCGCACGGCTTCTTCGTCCGTTCCGAAGTATATCTCGTGCGAAGCAGCCTGTATTCCCTGCTTCCATGTAAGGGTAGGCGTTCTCTTGACGCCCACGGCACCATCGCCTGGATTAGGGGCGTAAGCATTTACCGGCTTATAAGGCGATAGATAATCGCCGGAAACAATCGTTCTTTTTTCGATGCCCGGACCCTGCCATGCCACAATGCAGTGATCGCCGCCATCGCCTTCTACCCAGATGGCCATGACATAATATTTGCTGCCCACCGTCAATGTGACCGGTTCGGACATCTGGGAGCTGAATTTGTCCCACTCGTTGGTGCCGGTCCAGCCGGCTACGCTGGCGATCATCTCAACATTCTCAGGATCATCATTCTTGCTCAGCCACAATTCACTGTCGTTATCGCTGGCTATCCAGAATGTATAATCGCCTGTTAGAGTCGGGTAGAGCCAACCATAAATCCGGCCTCCATAATTGTCCGCGTCCGGATCCCAGGCAAGCTCCGTTATCGCTTGGGTCGAGTCCGGCTGGGCCGGATAGCGGGGATCGTCCCTTAGATTGCCTACACCGCCGCCGGTGAATTCCTCCCAAATATCAAGCACAACAGTACCCAGTCCGGGCGGAGTCGTTGTAAAGGTCCAGACATCACCTTTAACCGTGTTGACACCGTCAAACTCATCGATTCGCCAGTAGTAGGTCTTGCTAAACTCAAGGTTGCCGGGAACAAAACTTGTGACCGCTTCGGAGCCCTTGTACGTGTCAGGCGTACCGGCTTGAACGTCGGCAAAATTATCGCCGAAGTATACTTGATGAATTTTGACGTCAAAACCAGGAGAATAAGTCAGAGTCACATCAGTGTCAACTAATCCGGACCCATCCACAGGGCTCGGATTATAGGCTTTCTTTGGCGAAATAAAGAAACTCCAGACGTCTCCTTTGTGTTTCGTAACACCGTCGGCCTCTACCTCATCGACACGCCAGTAGTACGTCGTGCCCGGAACAAGCCCGTCGGGGTAGGGATAACCGGGAAAGCCGGCAATGAAAAACACTCCCGCTTGGTTGCCCCGGAATGTATCGCCGATGCCATCGTTGACGTCCTCGAAATTATCACCCAGATATAAATCGTGGGAAGCCGCCCCATCTCCCACTTCCCATGAAAAGCTTGCCCACGTTTCCCAAAGAGCGGCGCCATCTTCCGGTTGCGGCCAGCGGGCCTTTGGAAATATCGGTGCAATACCTTTAGCCAAGTCCTGTATTTGGGTCTGTGATAAGGGATTGTTGAAGATATATACCTCATCGATGCTACCGACAAATGTTTCAGTGTTGGTAGAAGAAACGCAACCAATCGATACGGGTGTTTCGCCCGCAGTATTTCTGAAAGGAATACTCCCCGCCGCAACTTGCTCACCATTGACATACTGTATCGTGGCGTCATCATCCCAGGTCACGGCCACATGCGCCCACTCATTCGCATAGGGCACGAGAGCAGTATTACCCCACCCCAAACCGGCACCGGTACCATCGCCGGCATCGGCTCGAAACAAAAGATCGCCAGCAGAGTTGGTTTGCCAGAACCACTTGACATCGGTACCGGGATCCCAGCCGAGTCGCTTGCCAATGATGCCCTGCTGTGCGCGGCTGTGGTCCAGCCCCTCCCAGTTGATCCAGGCGGCTAATGTCATCGCTTCGGTACCAGCCGTGGGATCAATAGGACCGACTACTATTCTTTCGCCGTCATCATCAAAATGCACGCCATTGCCAATATAGCCGGGCACCCAATCTACGCTACCATTGAACGTCCCATCATTGCCGTTTCCGGTAACATCGGCGGTCTCGGTTCCCTGGCCTTCCTCAAATGGCCAACAGCCAATCAATTCCGCCATAACTGCATCTGTGCAAATGCCTAAGACCAACAACACTGCAACAAAGCATTTCATTTTTATACACATAATAATCCTCCTTCACTCAAGGGTTTTATAAATTTGACATAATAGCAATCTTATCTTCGCACCACATTATTTCCGTGCTGCAAGAACGATATATCGAAATTCGATATCGCCTCCTTCCTTCAAATACCCAATATGATGATTAATTACGGGATGAAAGTCCGAAATAAGCCATATAAACCTCTTGCCGGTAAACTAAAAATGTACTAATTACAATAATATATTTATACCAGATTTGTCGCATCTTCGTCAAGGAAAATCTACAGTACTCAACTTTCAAAATAGACGCCGCCTTTTACCAGGGCCTCTCTCAGATTGCCGTAGCTGAGTTCTCGTGTGCCGCAGTTCTTGCCGGCACAGAGAGCCGCCGCAGTACCGGTCGCCTGGCCCTGCCCCATACAGCACACCGTGTTTCGAGTGGACATGTGCGCCCTGTGGTCGGAGGTGATTAACATGCCGGCTAAAAGCAGATTTTCGATTCCAGCGGCTCTCAGAGCCCGGTATGGCAGGCCGTATGTGCCGCCGTTCATAATCTGGTAGCGAGGCGCGCTGTCGTGAAAACCGTACACCATAACCTCATCATCGAAATGCCTGCCCTCAATAACATCTTCGTGTGAAATGTCGTAGTCGCAGGTGATTAATCTGCCCCGGCGGATACAAAGCTTGGGACTCGTCCGGGCGATAAAGGCCTTTTCACAGCCGGGGATATACTCCCTGAACAGTTCGATGGCCCTGAACTGACGCTTTCTCAGCTCAAATTCCGCTTTTGCGACCTCGTCTCTGTCGGTCGGGCTGACCGGCATTTTGAAATTAAGCTTAATGAACATGAAATAGTTATCGTGAACGGTGGTGGTGACCATCGACATTCCGATCTTCCCCGCCTCTTTACTGAAGTCGCCGGGCAGCTTTGCCGCCGATCCCTGGATTCGCACGATTTGGCCGTCTTTGCCGCTGCGCCGTCCTTTGGCAAGCTGGCTTATCGCATCGTGCTTTTCGAGAAAATCGTGCAGCGTCTCCAGATTCACATTGGCCACGCCGATACTGTTAACGACCGGGTAATCGTTCGGCTCGATATACTTCGCACCGGCATAGGCTGCCAGGTCGCCATACGCCGTGCAGTCAACAAACGATCTGGCGTAGAAAGCTTCCCTTCCGGAGCGGCTTTCGGCGATTACGCCCCTGATCCTGGCCCCGTCCATAATCGCCCCGGCCAGCAGCGTGTTGACACATACGAAGACCCCCGCTTCGACGAGCATCTCGAATGTAACGAGTTTATAAATCTCCGTATCGATACACGTGCAGACCGAATCGTAATTGTAGCCCTTGGACATCTCGGCATGTCCCGAAGTACCGCCGACTTTCATAAGGCGTTCGATAATTTCCTGCGGAATCCCCCGCACAACCTGGCGTTTTTCCACGCCGGGAAATGCCTTCCACAGGTTATAGAAACTGTGCAGTGCGGTTCCGCCTTCCGTGACTGTCCCGCCGGGATAACCTTTTATTTCTATCAAAGCCGTTTTCGCGCCCTGCCTCGCTGCTGCAATCGCCGCTACTACTCCGGCCGTGCCGCCGCCGGCAACAATTACATCAAACGTCCTGACTGGCAGCTTTTTCACCGGTTCGGCGTAATAAGCCCCGGACTGACTCATTGCCGCCGATCCGCCCATCGCGGTCCCGGCATAAACTCCTGCTCCAAGCATGAGCACGCGTTTGGAAAAATCCCGACGATTCATTCGAAGTCTCCTTATCTTTACCCATCCTGTCTATATATTAATACGAGTTATTCAACCGTACCTCACTATAGCACCGTCACATCCAAGTCTCAAGTTTTTATGGCGGTCTGTTGTCATATAATAACAGGCTCCAATGGTAGAATTCCACAAGATGGGCGGAATTTGAGGCCTTGAATTGGGGCATAAAAAAGCCCCTGCTCATGCCACCACGAGAGTGCTGGTTGAGCAGTCAGGGGCTCAAAATGGTTGCGAGCCTCCATGCCTACAGCCTTCAATTGATTGAATACCATGACAATCTATGACGTCTATTGTGGTGACTACGTATTTTTAGAAAAATCTTTGCCGACGTGCCAAGTAAGACATGATTGCCGGCAAAAGCCGGTGTAAAAAACTGCTCTACGCATTTTGCTTTTTTACATAGATTTATTATATTTAATAGGGGGATACTAAAATTATGAACCACAAAAGTAAACTGCAAGGTGTTATATCATTTCTGGCAATATGTGCAAGTGTTGTCTCTGCATGTGTTTGTGTTCTGTTAATATCCGGGGAGTATCACTCGGCACACTTCAATCTGGATACTTACGACCATGAGCTCCAGGGCTGGCAAGCCTGCCGTCAAACTAATCCCGAATATTTCAAGGCCAACGAACATGCCGTAAATAGCTGTCTTACAAGTATAGACCAGGCACAGGATAATTACTGGGTTAAACTCCCTAAAGCACACTTGATAGGACTTTTCGTATTAGCGGGTTTGGCCAGCGCCGCAAGCGGATACCTCGCTACATGGGTTGTTGTATGGCTTATCGGTATAAGCATTTACAAATTTATCAGGCTGCTCGGATATTCTCTTAAGTACAATATTAACAGGCCGGCGCACAACAAATATAATCTCCACTCATTCGCAACGAAGCCTTAGAAAACCCCGCGTGTGAATAACAACGGAGCCCCAAAACCCCGTGGCCAAGCCCGTCGGTGCGGGGGTTCGCAAGCCATATTCCTCCGTGCAGATGACCGCTTCGAATTCTTCAGGGCAGGCCCTGAGCAGGGTCGAAGGAGCAGGTGCAATTTATAGCGGGAGAAAAGAAAAACAGCAGATTCTTCAATAGGCCCGGCATCCCTATTTTTCCCTTAGCGAATGATTATTTCCGTACCATCTTTTTATTGCAACGAGAAGATCTGTTCTGTTGTCTGCGGCAAGAAGGTCCTTTTGAGCTTGTTTCCGCCTGGGGTGGAGCCTGCAGTAGTGAACAAGGAATTTGCGAAAATACCTGACAGCTTTAATTGAATCATAAATCTGACAGATCATCTCGAAGTGTTTTAGTATCACTTCGGCCTGCTCAGCGAGGGCCGGAGGAGTCGGTGCCGGCATACCGGTCAAAACGGCATTAAGGCTTTTATAAATCCAGGGATTTCCAATCGCTCCTCGAGCGATGAGGACGCCGTCGATCTTAGCGGCTTTTAGATGCTGAACGGTTGTTTGAGCCTCGAAGAGGTCGCCGCTTCCTATTAGTGTTGTCCCTTCGAAGCGATGTTTTATTTCCGCAAGAAGGTCCCAATCGACATCGCCGGCGAATTTTCGTACAACGGTGCGGGCATGGATTGTCAGAGCATCGATGTTCTGCTGTGAGGCATCGGAAACGATCTGATAGAAATTATCGTAAGATTCCCGGCTGGAATCGAAACCTGTTCGCAGTTTCATTGTGACCGGGCATGTTACGGCCTCTCTTACTCGGCTGTAAATTTGCTTTACGGTTTCAGGCTCTTTCAGGAGATAGCCGCCTCGTCGCCTGCGAAGAACTTTGGGGGCCGGACAGGCGAAGTTCAGGTCGATGATGTCGTAGCCGGCACCTTCAAGTGCCCTGGCGGCTTTTGCCATCATAGCAGGGTCATTTCCGAGAATTTGTGCCCCGACAGGATGCTCATCGTCGTGCGGCCTGAAGGCGGGTTTTCTCAATACCTTGGGATGGGCCGCACTTTTGGCCAACATGACGCCGGAAAAAGTCAGAGGTACGCCGAAATCGAGCCCTAATCTTCGCATTGCATAGTCGCTGTAACCGCTCAGGGGGGCCTGTATGAA
>CAZTDF010000186.1:3278-9493 GCA_964612465.1 uncultured Pirellulales bacterium | reverse complement strand
TGCAGTATTCCACCCAGCGTTGTGCTTCTTCGATAGTGCCGGTACCCATGTTCACCGTAAAATAGGGCTCAGTACCTATCTTTTTGGCAAATTCCATGAATTCATTAGTTCCAAATTCGTTCGTTTCCAACCTGGCCCAGGCAAGCTCCATTCTTGGTGTCCTTTGAGGACCTACTCCATCAAGCCAGTGGTAGTTGGAGACAAAATTACCTCCGGGATAACGGGCAATAGTGACATTTAGGCCTTTTATCGCTTCCAATACATCCTTGCGAAAACCTTTCTCATCGGCCTGCTCCGAATCAGGGTCATAAATTCCGCCGTAAACGCACCGTCCCAGGTGCTCGACGAAATTTCCGTATAAGTTTTTGTTGATTTGACCGATTTTTCTGTCGATGTCGATTTTTATCCGGGCCTCTGCATTAGCGGCCCGGGATGACTGAGCCGTGAGAGAACCAGGAAAAACACAGAGTATTGTAAGCACTAAGCCTGTCATCCTTTTTGTTCCCATAATCTCTTCTCCTTTTCCTGATTGTGAATTCTTCTTTTTATTGTATTGTCATTAACAGTTTACAGTACTGTCCCGCGGGATGAAGAGTCAAAGGAAATTTATCCGAAAGTGTTTGTCTTCTTGAACTTTTCATCGCTCTACCCCCTTAAAAATGGTTATGGAATTATTATGAGTATGCATATCCAGACAATCAGCGTGATACTTCTCTGCATTCTTTCGACCTCCATTGCAGAAGACCGTAACTCAGTACTGCTCACAACGGCATATCGCAAGCCACTACGGCTGGGCGCCGGCGCCGATCTGGCCATGCATGGCCTTCTTGAAAAACTCGCCGCCCCCGGTGAGTTCGTAGGTATCCCACGATTCCAGCATTTTGGGATACCACTCCGGATCATATACCCACCCCATCCAACTAATCCCTTTGCCTTCCAGATACCGTATGATGGCCTTGGGGTAGTCCTCGTCTTTGACTTCCTGTCCTTTACGTAGCCCGAATCCGAACTCGGTCGCTACCACGGGATAGCGGCTCGCCGCGAACCCGAAGTCCTCGTCCCACTTAGGCTCCCACGGCCGGCGCCGCTTGTTCGAATACGGATGCGTCACATAGCCGATACCCTCGGCTCGGACCGGATCGATGTGCAGCGGCGTCAAATCGTACGCCCAGTCGAAACCGGCCACCAGGGGAATAGTCTCCGTATCGTACGCTCGAATGAGAAAGATCATGTCTTCGTTCAGCTCTCGCCACTGCGGCCAGGACATTCTGCCGAGTTGGCCGCGGTATATAGTCGGCTCGTTGAACAGCTCGTAAAACGCTACGGTGTTATGGCCGTTGAAATGCCTTGCGATTGTGCGCCAGAACTCGAAGGTCTCCCGCTGTGTCGTGTTGTACATGGGATTCTGGAACAGCTCCATCTTTAAATTGCCGATCGTGTGCCAGTCGATGATGACATACATCTGAAGCTCCGTGCACCATTCGACCGCCTGATCGAGCAGCTCCAGGTATTTCCTGGGCGTACGCTCGCGCCACGCAACCGGATGAACCGGAATTCGGACGATCATCGCTCCCATCTCCTTAACTGTCTCGAAGTGCTTCTTTTTCCAGTGTCCCTGATTCTCGATCTTGTCGGGATCGGAAATCGACAGGCCGCGGAACAGAACCGTCTTGCCCTCGGCATCGACAAACTTGTTTCCATCGACCTTAATGAGCGGAAGCTTTTTCGCCTGCGGATTGTTGCGCGGCCTGCCCCCAAATCCTTCGTTCCACCAGGCGTGATATCCCTTGCTCTCGCTGGCTTGCTTAGCGTAGATGCTTTGCAGGCAGAATGACAACATAACGACGATCGTGATAGCTCCGATTCTTTTGTTCATGGTTTCAACTCCCTTACTGATTTAAAATGTTCGCTAAGAGCTTTTCACTGTTCTATATTGTCAATTATACCCTTGGATACGATATAGAACGAAGAAAAAATGCAGTGAATGAGTTGTTTAGTTCTACCTCAGTTGGCCGGCGGCTTTGGCTCGACCTTCATCACGCCAAGGTAAGTGAAGTGGTTCGAGTTGACGTTGTTGGCGGTCGGGGCCAGGTCAATCGTGATCTGACCTGCGCTATCCGGCTCGATCCCGCTCACCGTCACGAACTTGTTTTCGTTGGCCGAAGGATTCAAAGCTGCAAAGCCCGAATTGTCGCCGGTGATAGTGTAGCCCGTTTCCCGGTTATCCCCGACGCTCATCCGCGAAGCATAGAAAGTAAAATCGTACTCAAGCAATGTATCAAGGCCCGTCAGCTTGAAGCTCGGGAACACATTGGCCAGGCCGCTGAACGATTCGGTATTGCCAAACAGAGAATCTCGCGTAGCATCCTGCGGAAAAATCGTGGATGCAAGGGTTCCATTAGTGTTGGCTCCGTTAAACCGCCTTATCATTACCAGACCGATGTTCGTCTGTGTATTCTCAACGTCCACCAAAGCAGTCAGCCGACCAGTATCGGAGCAACCGACGCCCTGCGTTACATTGTTCCAGGCATTATTCGGATCGTTATTAGTGGGAGTATCCGACGAACCGAAATCAAATAGAAGAGCTTCCAGATGCACATATCCCGCCACTGTTGTTCCGGCAGCAATCTCATTACCCGACAGGTCCTGTACGAAACTAACGCTAACATCGAAGTTACCCGAGATATACTCGCCCAGCGTCAGGATAACAATCCGAGCATCCAAACCCAGCTCAGCACCAACAACCTCGACAGTTCCTTCGTTCACGCTGTAATTCTCGACGGCGGATGCCGTATCGGAACTCAGACGCTCGTCGAAAGAAAGTATAATCGAATGGCCGTTCGTGCTTTCAGCCGATAGCAAAACAGGCGAATTTACGTCGGGCACTACATGTAGCACAGCATCTTCGCTCATCCCGCTATAGAGTAAATTGCTGACGCTTACAGAAAACACGGCGTCGTTCATGTCAGGCGTCACCACATCGATGGTATACGCAAATTCGTTGGCATCGGTAATCGGCTCGTCATTCTTAAGCCATTGAATGGTATAGGGAGGCGTGCTCTGGACGGCGGCCTCGAACGTCGCGGAATGGTACGCCATGACCGTCTGACTGGCGGGCTGCCCGACGAAGATAATCGGCTGCTGCTCGGGGATCTCCTCGACCTTCATGGCGCCGAGATAGATAAAGTGATACCCGTTGTTGTTGTTCGCGGTCGGGGCCATGCTGACGGTTATCTCGTTCGATGCGTCCGGTACGATCCCCGCGGCGGTCGCGACGTTGTCTATGTTGTTGGCCGGATCAAGCGTCACCAAAGTGGTGCTTTCTCCCGCGACCGTGTAGCTTGTTTCGCGAACGTCGCCGACTCCAAGTCGCGATGCATAAAAGGTGAAGTTATACACTCGTTCCGGATTGAGCCCGGTCAGCTTAAAGCTGGGTGTCACGTCGGCAAAGGCATTCCAGGTTTCTGTGTTGCCGTAGAGCGAGTCCCGTGTGGCGTTGGGCGCGAACACAGCCGATTCGAGTGTACCGTTTGTGTTCGGACCGCTGCCGTTGAATGGGCTCAGTATCTCAAGACCGATCGTTGTCGCAACGTTCAGGTTATTAACCATGCCGGGCAATTGTCCTGCTGCCACGCCACCAATCGCTTCGGTCACATTATTCCAGAAGTTCAGCGGATCGTCCGGAGCAGGGCCGTTCAGCGTGGTTGAGCCCGAAGAACCGAAATCCAATAATAATGTCTGTACTTTCGGCATAGCCCATGCACCAAGTACGGGCTCGACGATCGACTGCCACAGTTCATAGCCGGCCGCATTCATGTGGAGCATGTCGCTGCCGAACAGTTCAGGACGAGGTTGACCGCTATCGTTCAACATCGGTGTGAATACATCAATGAACCACAGGTGGAAATCATTCGAGGCCAGGTCCTCCAGACGAGCGTTCAACTGCCGCGTAACTTCCAGGTACTGGCTGCGGCTGGGACTTGGCTTCGTCGCGATGAACGCTACGTCGGCATCGGGCAACTGTTCTTCGACAAGAGCCAGGAATTCAAGATAATCATCATAAACCTGGTCTACGGACATGCCGGCTGCCAGGTCATTGTCCCCTTCGTAAACCAGGATCAACGCCGGATCGTAGGGAGCTACAACTCGGTCGAAGTAGTACAGCAAGTCGCTCATCTTCGAGCCGCCAAAGCCACGATTCATGACGGGATAGTCGGGAAAGTCGCCGGCCAGGTCGGGCCAGACGCGGATGCTCGAAGAGCCTACGAAGAGCACCGGATTCGCCGGGGGCGGACTGGCAAGATCGGCCTGCTCGAAGGCGCTAATCTCGGCTTCAAAACCCTGGGCCAGTAATGCTGTGGATAAGAAACATAACGCGCATAGTGCCAGCAAACAATGGATTCCGCTCTTAGGCATGTCTTTTACTCCTCCAACATAGAAGTAGAATAAAATTACTAAAATGCGGTATCAAGCCGCATAAGACGATACAACTAACATTATAGCACAGATTTCTCCATTTCCAATAGGTCATTCGCACAGAAAGAGAAAATATTTCACGATTAGCACATTTCTCAGGGCTCACCCAAAAGTCACTTCCGATTCTGAAACCGAATTGCTCTACATCTTCATCTTCGACCAACGTGTACGCGTATTGGACCGGAGAACACGTAAGGGTCGAATTTGAAGGCTTATACCAACACTTCACGGTGGAGAAATAGACATTGCCGGCGATATATCGCAATTATTTTAATGATTGAATATGAAATCAAGGTCAGGTATTATGAAAAAAGTTCATCTGCTTGGCAGCAGATACGCGGTTTTCGCAGCCGAGCAAGGTAAAAGTGGAGCATCGAGAAGCGTATCGATGGTTGAAGGAGATCTATGATGAAACGTCTATCCGTACTCGCCGGTTTCTTATGCTGTTCACTGTCTGTTCATGCGGAGCTTTCACTAACGGAAATCCGCACTGCCTCGAACAATGTCCTGGTGGCCTATTACAAGAGCGATATCATTAAGGCCGACCAGGTCGATACCAACGATGTGTCACTGTGGAAGCTTAACGGCCAACCCGTCGCTGCGATCAACAAATTTGTAACCGAGGCTAACGCCTGCGATCATCATATCTATTTGCAGGTGCCGACCCTTGTCAATGGGACCAGCTACAAACTCCAGACGCCACATGGCGAGAAAACCTTCGTGTTTGACGACAAGAAGGTGTTCTGCGAATCCATTAAGACCAATCAGAATGCATATAGTGCCTTGTCAAAAGTCAGATACGCCAATTTCGCCATCTGGCTGGGTGACGGCGGCAGCAAACAGATTAGCGGGGACCTCCCGGCCTATACGGTTTTCAAGTTATCCACGGGCCGGCAGGTCACTCAGGGAACGCTTAAAGAGATCGGGCTGGACGAATCTTCGGGCGATTTCGTGTACCGGATCGATCTGTCGGCGGTCCCCGAGGGCGGGCCCTACAAGATTTCCGTGAAAGGTTACGGCTGCTCCTATCCGTTTGGTGTGGGCGGTGATTTTTCACGCCGCCTCGGTCACATTTCTTTTCGTTCGCTATACTATCAGCGGTGCGGCTGCCCGATTAAAGAACCGTATGCGTGGAACATCCGGATGAAACCATGTCACACCACGATTTACGATACGAATGCACCGATTCGAGAAGCGCGCCTGGTCGTTGACGGAAATGAACCCACCTTTACCGCTTATGGGGGCTATCACGATGCCGGTGACGCGGACCGTCGTACCTACCACATGGATGTTACGGTCACGCTGTTGACGACCTATGAGGCCTTCGGCTATCTGTTCACGGACGACCAATATAACATTCCGGATAAGTTCGACGAAAACTTCAATATCGTTGGCAAAGGCAACAAAATTCCCGACATCATTGATGAGGCCGAATGGGGCGCGATGTTCTGGGAATACATGCAGAAGCCGTCCGGCGAAATCCACTGGGGCACTGAGACAAATCGATATTCTCCTTTCACGACCTACGACAAGGAGACCAAACGCTTTGGCACCGAAGTGCTTGACACACGCACCGCGGGATTTGCCGCCGGTATGTTCATGCACCTGGCCCGAATCATAAAGCCTTACAAGCCGGAGCGATCCGAAGAGCTGCGCAAACACGCGGAGATGGCCTTCAAAGCTGCGGGGCAGCGGATTCGTACCACGCATCACCTATACTATGCTGTGCAAAAGTATTT
>CAZTDF010000186.1:0-3178 GCA_964612465.1 uncultured Pirellulales bacterium | reverse complement strand
CCGCTCGGTAAATGTTATGTCTGCGGCATTGGCTTCAATCGAGTACACAATCCGCACGACCGGGAATCCGCCTATACCATCGAGCAGGGATGGGGCCCCCGGCCGGGCATTCTCGTGTTCGGACCGGGCGGACGAGGCAGGGGGACGTCGGTGCCCGAGGTCAGATCGCTGGCCCGGGAACGCCGATATATTGACAACTTAGCGTCTATTCAATGGAACGAGTTTACCATCTATCAGAGTCTGTGCTTCCCGGCCGCTGTCTATCCGGTGCTGTCACAGGGCGGCAAGTGGGACGATACGAATGATCCCTTTGCTACGAAAGAATAAAAACCGAAGGTGACAAAATGAAAACACGTAATTTTATCTGTATGATCCTGCTGGCCCTGGTGTGGTGTCCCCGTGCCGATGCGTATGAGAACTTTTCCGTGGCCGTATACTGCCGGGCGTATGAAACCCGGGAGATGGCGGATCTGAACTGGCTGGATTCTCGCTGGCAGGATATCACGAAACAGGTCCATGTGGACAAGGTGTATCTGGAAACACACCGGGACTTGTTGATTGTGGACGACGAGACATTGAACAAGGCCAAGGCCTATTTTCATGAGCGTGGGATTCGTACGGCCGGCGGCATTACTCTGACCGTTAATGAACGCAACCGGTTCGAGACCTTCTGCTACAGCAATCCTGAGCACCGGCAGAAGGTAAAGGAAATCGTAGAGCACACGGCCCGTCACTTTGACGAGCTGATTCTTGACGACTTTTATTTCACGAGCTGCAAGTGTCATCTGTGCATCGCGGCCAAGGGCGATAAGACCTGGACCCGGTACCGTCTTGATCTCTTGGCGGAGGCTGCTCAGAGCGTGATTATAAATCCGGCCAAGGCCGTCAATCCCAGGGTCAAGGTGGTTATCAAGTATCCGAACTGGTACGAGCACTTCCAGGGGCTGGGCTTTAACCTGGAGAAAGAGCCGGCCCTGTTCGACGGTCTTTACACCGGCACGGAAACCCGCGACCCTTCCGGCAATCAGCACTTGCAGCCCTATCTGGGTTATCTGATCTTCCGCTATTTCGAGAACCTCAAGCCGGGCGGCAACGACGGCGGCTGGGTGGATACCGGCGGCCTGCGTTTCATGGACCGCTATGCCGAACAGCTCTGGCTGACGCTCTTTGCCAAAGCCCCGGAAATTACGCTCTTCGATATCCGCCAGATCGTGCGTCCGGTCAATCCGAACATGCGGGCCGATTGGCAGGATGGAAAAACCAGCTTTGACTTTGACGCCATGACGGCTTCCATTACCCTGCCGGACGCAAGCACATATCAGCCCAAAATGATCGCCCGGGCCGCGGGCGTGACTTTCGAGAAGGTTGACAGGTTTTTGGGAAAGCTCGGCGAGCCGGTGGGGATTAAGAGCTACAAGCCGTATCACTCCACAGGTGAAGACTTTCTGCACAACTACCTGGGCATGTGCGGCCTGCCCATGGACCTGGTGCCGGAGTTTCCCACGGACGTAAACATGGTCTTCCTGGCCGAGACCGCCAAATTCGACCCGGACCTGACAGCCAAAATCAAGGCTCACCTCATGCAGGGTAAACAGGTGATGATTACCTCCGGCCTGTTGCGGGCCTTGCAGGGCGGCAGGATCGAAGAGATAGTGGAATTACAGGTCACGGACCGCAAAGCCGTAGTAAAAGATTTTCGCGCCGGCTGGGGACGGCCGATACAGGCCAGCGCCGAGATGGTCATCCCCCAGATCCAATACCTGACCAATGATTCATGGGAAGAAATCTCCGCCCTGGACGAAACGAACGGCTGGCCCATGCTGCACTCGGCCCCCTACGGCGGAGGAATCCTGTATGTGCTGACCATTCCGGAGAGCTTTACGGACCTGTACAACCTGCCGGCAACGGTATTGAATCGTATCCGGCAGACGCTTTGCCGGGATATGACTGTGCGTTTGCAGGGGCCGGGCAAGGTCTCTCTGTTTGTCTATGACAATGACACGTTCATCGTGGAATCTTTTCTTGATGAATCCGTGGACGTGCAGGTAGTGACGGACGAGCGATTGACAACACTGACCGATCTTCTCACCGGCCGGACGGTGACTGCTGGTTCTGCGCCACGGAGCCCGTGGGGACGTATCTCCGGCAAACGTTTTGAGATCAAGCTGCCGCCGCATTCGTATCGAGTCTTTCAGGGAGAATAATGAAAATAAAAGGGTATCCCCATGATAAGGAGCACAAAAATGGAATCTAACAGAATCTCTTGGCTCGTTTCTTGTAGTGTTATTCTTGCTGTTCTTGGTGGAGTTGCTTTTGGCGCGCACGTTTACAACGGCCCTTACGCCGGGACGAACCTGGACCGCGTGGCGTTTCCCATGGGCGGTATCGGGGCGGGGATGATTTGCCTGGAGGGCACAGGGATGCTAAGCCACTTCTCGCTTCACAATCATCCCGATATCTTCCGCGAGGAAAAGGTCTTCGCGGCGGTGTGCGTCAAGGGCGACAAAAACATCGCACGTGTGTTAGAGGGACCGGTTCCGAAGTGGAAGATATTCGCGATTCACCCGGGCACCGGGCAGTTCGGTGGGCCGGGCAACGGCCTCGGGGAGACCACCTACGGCCTGCCGCGGTTTCGCGAGGCGAGCTTCAACGCGCGCTTCCCGTTCGCAGCGGTGGCTCTGACGGATCCCAGGATGCCTCTGAAGGTCGAAATCACGGGTTGGAGTCCGTTCGCACCGCCCGACGCCGATACTGCGTCACTGCCGATGGTGGGGCTGGAATACAAATTCGTCAATACCTCCGGCAGGAAAATCGATGCGGTGTATTCGTTTAACGCCGAGAATTTTATGAAGATGCAGGGCAGTCAGGAGTTGATCAGGACCATCGAGGGCGGATTCATTCTCGCCCAGCCGCCGGGCGGCAGCCTGAAGAAGCACGAGGAGGGCTACTTCGCCGCTTTCGTAGACGAGCCTGCCGCCAAAGTCAACGCTGCATGGTTCCGGGGCGGCTGGTTCGATCCGCTGACGATGGTCTGGAAGGACATCGAGCAGGGCAAGTGCTACGATAAAGATTTCCCGCAGAAGGGCGGGCCGAGCCCGGGAGCAACGCTGTTCGTTCCATTCGAGCTGGCCCCGGGACAAACCAAAACGATCGCCCTGAAGCTGTGCTGGTACGTGCC
>CAZTDF010000185.1:0-9572 GCA_964612465.1 uncultured Pirellulales bacterium | reverse complement strand
GCCATATTGTGGGTGACATCGTAGATAAGCTTTAGCGGTGTCGGGCCGAACATTCTGTTAAAGCAGCGTCTGACGAGCAAAGCCATAATGTGACGGTTGGTAAAACCGAAGTTGGCGGCGGCGGCCATTGCGGCGATGTAGTTCTTGCCGGGGCTGCTGTTTATGGGCAGATATGAGAGCATTTTGTGCCGGTCGGCATTCTCAGGCCTGGCGGCGGCGACATTCATATATTGGTCGGCAATTTCGTAGCCGAACCGGCGCGAACCGGAATGTATCATGACAACGATCTGATCTTTGAAAAGTCCAAAAGATTTTGCCAGGGCAGCATCAAATATCTGCTGGACATATTGAATTTCAATAAAGTGGTTTCCGCCTCCGAGCGTGCCGAGCTGGTTACGTCCTTTTTCAATCGCAGTTTTCGGAACCGCGCCGGGATTGGCGGGCAGGCGGCCGTTCTCCTCGATTCTCTGGAGGTCATCAGTAAATTGATCCGGGTCGAAGGCTTCCCACGCCCGGTGGCCGCTCCGTTGTGCGAGGGCCGGCACGGCAGCGACTCCCTGGTTGATAACAGCTTCGATCCCTGCTTTGTCCAACTGCAAATTTTCTCTGCCCTCGCCGAGCGGGACATCGCGGGCAATATCGGCAGCGATTTTTTCGGTGTTGATTTCGCCTCTCGAAAAAGGTGTATGCAGTAGCCTCATGCCGCAATTAATATCGTACCCGACCGCTGGGGGCATAATTGCGTTGTCAAGCCCCAGCACGGCCCCTATAGGCACGCCGAAGCCGACGTGGATATCGGCGGTAGCGAGGACTTTTCGTGCCGGCGGCAAAGATGCGGCGTCGCATAGCTGACGGACGGCATCAGGCTCAAGCTTGACAGCCCTCGATGCGAAAATGGTGGCGTCGGTCACCATCCGGCCCTGTCGTTCCATACGCAGGCGAAAAGGATCTATGCGAACAAGTTTCGGTGCCGGTTCAGACATTCTCATAGTCCATCGGCAAAAACAGATAGTTACGGCTTTTATTTAAGACTAACCGTATTCTACCAGCTTTTATCGGAAAGTTAAGACCAAACAGGCAAACGACAAAAAGATGGACTTTTTAGGACCCTGAATTCACTTGACAAAAGCCGGTTTTAAAGTTAAAGTGGATAACGTTGAACGCAGATATAAGCTGGGAATTGTCTATTTCAATGCCGGTGACTTTTTAGGGTGTTTACAAAATGAAGATAAAATGGGCGTTTTTTGCTGTTCTGACAGCATTTTTTGTCATAGCAATCAATTCAAATGCGGTTGCCGTCAATACGAGAGATATTGATGCCGTACTTACAAAAGGCGTTATTGATGATAAGGACAAAAAAATCATTGATGATTTTCTTGCCCAGGCGATGCTGGAATTAGTCAAAACCAAGGATTTCACTTCCATAGCAAAGCTTCGCTCTGTCATTCTGAGCAGGAAGAGCGCCCAGAGCCAATACGCTAAACAGTTCTCTGAATCAGCTTATCGACATATCCAGGAAGGTTTTGCGGAGGCCCAAACCTTACGGCCGGAAGAGCGAAAAACCAATGTTATCATTAACCTCCTGATTTTGATCGATGGCATGGAAGACTTGCGTTTGGCAGATATGGCTATGGGCATGCTAAAAGATAAAAATACCGTTATTCGATACTGGGCAGTCCATTGCCTTACCAATCCAGCCATTGTACAGCAGCTAAACTCGGACACAACGTCAAATCCAGATCTTGCTATGACCATCACAGAACAGCTCAAAGCGGTGATTCAGACCAGTAAGCCCGAAATAATAGTTCATATAGCCAGATTCGCATCTAATATAAACATTCCAGAGGGCGAGGAATTGCTGCTGCAAGTAGCCGACGATCGAATTAAAAGATACGCTGAATGGACAGTGACTTATGAATTCTACGATATTATAATATTAAAATTGCTCGAAAGTAAAATACCATTACCTTCACAGAGTATCGGTGCAGATGCACCTGCAGCAAGCCTCAGCAAACCTGCTATAGCTCGTCGTTTTGCCCAGTTGTATTCTTATGTAATACAGCGGTATATCAAAGGCTATAATGTTTTGAACGATACCCAGAAACAGCATTTAACTTCCGTGATGATTGAGATCGAAGAAAAGTGTATCAGCCGGCTTATGGGCGGAACACAAACAACGACAAGAGCAATAAGAAGGGCTATTGAGCGAGGAGACAATATGGAAGCCCTTTGGGATGAGCATAACAAATTACTCGGCGACGAAACGAACGCCGGCCAATTACCATCAAGACTCGGGTTCGATTACAACACAACACCCAACGGCCCTAAACGCACGGCACCAATTCCTTTACCTGAAAAACCACAAAAGCCCGTAACTAATAATTAATGAGCCATTTCACACACAATCAAAATCGATAGATAGGAAACTATTCAAAAATCGTCCTACCAAACGAAATGAAAGTACACTACTTACTCGTCACGCAGTAACCAGTTAGAAAGGGCCCACACCGAATCATGTCGGTATGAGCCCTGTTTTATACTGCAATCTATTGCCTGTTATCAGGCCTTATTAAAGGCTATGACAATCTAAACTCCGGCTTAAGGTTCCGGTTCCGGCTCAGGTTCCGGTTCGGGTTCCGGTTCCGGTTCCGGAGCGGGCAGAGTCAGCCGGATATCGTCAATGAAGATCTTGCCCGAACCGCCGGGGATTGTCATGTTGCCCTGGGTACCCAGGCCAATCGCAATCCTGTCAACGTTGGTCAGGACTATGCCCTGATCGGCAAACGTCTGCAACGGAATCACCCACTCGGTCCAGGTGTTTATCTGTGCCGCAGCCGGATCATCGTAAACCACGACTGCAGGCGTGCCGGCACTATTTGACAGAGCTACATACAGTGGCTCAGCATCGTTACTGAGTATGCCGATATCCTGGCTCGTCCACTGCCCGGTGACATTACCGGTAGTCGTAACGTTAGTGAATACGGCCTGACACGTCAGAGCGGCATCATGAGCGGTCACCGCCAAACCGATATAGGCATTCGCGCTCATTGGGATGGGCTCTGTGCCCAGCAGCTCCCAGGTCGTTCCGTTGGCCGAAATATATCCTGTAAAGTTACCGGCCATGTCACGCTCGATCTTCACCCAGTACGGTGCAACAATACCGGCCGAGTCCGTGTTGAGGCTGGTCTGGCTCGTGCCTGGACGTCGCTGGAAGGAAGCACCCTGAGCAGGCGTCACAACCATCATCGCGTGCGCCGATTCAGGATTGAGCGTCTCACGAATCATCACACCGGCCTTGGCCCAGACGTTGGTCTGCTCGACGCTCTGTACCTTTGCGACCATCGAGCCGGCGCCGGTCAGCATCTTATATGCAAAGTGGAACTCATCGGCCTCTACACCGCCAACCGCCCAGATATCCGCGCCGGAGGCTGTCATCGTGTAAGTACCAACCGGGCCCTCTGTGAAGCTGCCGACAGATGCCGAGTAGCCTCTGAACCACAGCGACAATTCCCCAACGCCCTGCTCGGTCCAGTCACGCTGATCTGTCAGCGTCATTTCCGTCTCTGAATACTTCGAGTAGCCCTGCTTGTTGTTGTCGTACCAAATCGGCATCGACTGAAGGCCGCCATTGACAATAGTTTCCTCGGTATAAGAAGGGGTGGTTTCATCGCCGACAGCCGAGCCGGTGCCGTTACCGGGAATGTAACCGGGGGTACCCGGCGCGCCGGCGCCAAGTCCATCGTGCCATGTAAACCATATCTGATTGTCGGCAGCATCGTAGTCCTCGAAATCGTCTATGACAAAGAAATCGCCGGTCGTAAAGCTCCAGACTTTGCCCAGCCATGGACTATCGGGATTGACGCTGTTAACCTCATCGATGCGCCAGTAATAAGTCGTATTAAATATAAGCTTACCGGGGTCGTAGCTCTCTTCGCCAAGGGCCTTTGGCCCCTTGTACTCAGGCGAGCTTGATGTGGCGTTCTTAACGGCGTCCGCGTCCGTGCCGAAGTACATCTCGTGAGATTCGGCGACGGCTCCCGCAACCCAGCCAAGAACCACCGACGGTTTTACATCCACAGCAGCATCAGCCGGATTTGGGCCGGTGACCGCGCCCAGAGTAGTGAAGCTCCAGACTTCGCCTTTGTACGTACCAACACCGTCGAATTCATCGACTCGCCAGTAGTAAGTTTTAGCCAATTCAAGTTGGCCGGGAGAGTAACTCGTCGGACCGCTCGGAGTACCCATTGCAGCGTTGCTTACTTCGTCGAAATCTTCGCCGAAGACTACATAGTGCAATTTTGCTCCGAAACCAGCCGTCCATTTAAGCTGCACATTCAGGTCGACAAATTCGGCATTATCAGCCGGAACCGGGGTATAAGCAGACTTGGGAGGAATCGTGAAGCTCCAGACGGGACCTTTCCACGGACTATTCGGTTCGGCCTCGTTGACTTCGTCGATTCGCCAGTAGTAAGTAGTGCCATTAACAAGGCCGTCCGGATAAGGATATCCGAAAAAGCCGGCAATATAAAATGTCTCAAGCACACCCTGGTTGCCCCGGAACGTGTCTCCGGTGCCGTTATTTACATCGTCGAAATTCTCGCCGAAATACACATCGTGCGAGACGGCAAAATCTCCAGCCCTCCAACTCATGCTCACCCATGTTTCAGGGTGGAGCGAACCATCGGCGGGATTCGGGCCTGAAGCAAACGGATAATCTGCTCCTGCGCCTGCCATAACCTCGAGAATCTCGTCCTGTGTCAGCGCCCGATTGTAAAGACGCACTTCGTCAAGCAAACCGTGCAGAAAGCGAGTGGTATTTTGCGAATTGTTGCCGATCCAGAAGTCATAGGTGCTGCTGTTTATCTGTCCCGTGCCGGGGCTGGTCACATCCAGTATGCCGTCAATGTAAATTCTCCCCTCGGCCCCATCGTACGTCGCAGCATAATGGTGCCATTCACCGCCCGTCACGATAATAGTCCCATCAAAGTAGCCGTTACCACCACCAACGGAAGTACCTGATGCGCCCATATGGGTGGCATTACCCGTTCCTCCCGATCGGCTTGCCCGGTATGCCCCATCTCCTTTGGACATGAAGGCTTCCCATTCGTTAGAGAACGCCTCGACCTGAAACCAGAACGCTATCGTAATCGCATCCTGAATCTGGAGTGAGTCGCCGTCCCCACAGTTGAGATAGTCGTCACCGTCAAATTCCAGTGCTCCGCCAAACTTGCCGGCTACCCATTGTGGATCACCAACGAAAACACCTTCGTTGCCGTTACCACTTGAGTCAAAAGCGGTGGTCCCGGATCCATCGTCAAACTTCCAGTAAGCTGCAAGATCCGGATCAGCCGCCTTTGCAGAACTCGTGAGCACCAAACCCACAAACAAAGCAAAAGACATCAAAAAAAACAATTTTCTAAACATAATAATCCTCCTTCAAAAGAGTAAAAAAATAACCATGCTTTGGCCACATACTAAAGCGCCCGATAATAACATATAATCCTCCCTGCACATTCCTCATCCAACCATGAAATTTTGCTATTTGACGCCACCTCCTTCCTTCCCATGCCCGAATTGAGCAGTTAATCAAGAAGCGATAATCTCAAATAGACTATATATTTTTTAACTCGGTATAGAACGTAATATCTAACAAAGCTATTAATATTCTTTATACCACAATAAAGACCTTTTCGTCAAGGAAAATCTATGAATTATGCATAAATCCCCCCCAAATGAAAAAAAACATAGAGGCCCATATCGAACTACGTCGATATGAGCCTCATTTTTGCTTTAATCAATTGTCTATTACAATCAGACCTTGTTAAAGGCTATGACAATCTAAATTCCGTCTTAAGGTTCCGGCTCGGGTTCCGGTTCTGGTTCCGGAGCCGGTTGATACAGCCTGACATCGTCAATGAATATCTTGCCCGAACCGCCGGGGATTGTCATGTTGCCCTGGGTTCCCAGGCCGATCGCTATCCTGTCAACGTTGGTCAGGACTATGCCCTGATCTACAAAGGTCTGCAGCGGAATCACCCACTCGGTCCATGTACCTATCGTCGCTGCGGCCGGATCGTCATGGACTACCACCACAGGCGTGCCGGTGCTGTTCGAGACCACCACATAAAGCGGCTCAGCATCGTTACTGAGGATGCCGATATCCTGGTTCGTCCACTGCCCGCTGACATTACCAGTAGTCGTAACGTTAGTCAATACGGCCTGACACGTTAAAGCAGCATCATGGCTGGTTACTGCCAAACCGATATAGACATTCGCACTCATCTGGATGGTCTCAAATACGCCCTGCATCGTCCACGTCGAGCCGTTGGCTGAAGTGTACGCTGCAAAGTTACCGGCCATATCACGTTCGATCTTCACCCAGTACGGTGCTACGATCCCGGCTGTTGTCGTGTCGAGGCTTGTCTGGCCCGTACCGGGACGTCGCTGGAAGGACACACCCGAACCAGGTGTAACACATGCGAAAGCGTGCGCCGAGTCGGGGTCCAACGTCTCGCGAATCATAACGCCTGCCTTTGCCCAGACGTTCGTGTTTTCGACACTCTCGACCTTTGCGATCATCGAGCCGGCGCCGCTGAGCATCTTGTATGCGAAGTGGAACTCATCGGCTTCCACCCCGTTAACCGCCCAGATATCTGCTCCTGAGGCGGTCATCGTGTAAGTACCAACCGGGCCCTCGACAAAGCTGCCGGTGGATACCGGGTAGCCTCTGAACCACAGCGATAGATTCGCTACGCCTTCCTCGGTCCAGTCACGCGGGTATGTCAAAGTCAGCTCCGCTTCCGAATACTTCGCCAAGCCCTGTTGATTGTTGTCATAGGTATACGGCATTGACTGGGTGCCGCTATGAACTATAGTCTCCTCAGTATAAGAAGCGGTCGTTTCATCGCCAACAGCCGATCCGGTGCCGTTACTCGGAACAAAATCGGGAGAGCCTATCGCGCCGGCGCCAAGCCCATCGTGCCATGAGAACCATATCTCGTTGTCGCCCACATTATAGTCCTCGAAGTCATCAACAACAATAAAATCGCCCGTAGTGAAGCTCCAGAGGTTGCCGACCCAGGGGCTGTCGGGATTGACGGCGTTAACTTCATCGACACGCCAGAAGTACTCTGTAAACCAGGCAAGCTTGCCCGGATCGTAGCTCTCGTCATCGAGTTCCTTGGTGCCTTTGTACTCAGGCGAGGACTTGTCGGCGTTTCTGACGGCATCCGCATCGGTTCCGAAGTAAACCTCGTGTGAAACGGCGAAATCTCCAGCGCCCCACTTAAGAATCGGCGTCATTTTCGTGCCGGCCGCTCCATTAGACGGGCTCGGACTGCTGGCTTTGACCGGCGGTGCTAACGCGCCTTGTGGAATAACCTGCTTCGGAGTAGAAGGACTCGACCAGAGCAATCGTGCTACTGCACCGCCGGTGTTCTCATAATATTCCATAACGATGCTGTACGTATTGCCGGCTACAAGGTCAATCGTCCCGCGGTACTCAGATGTAGACTGATCTACCCAAGCATTAACAAGTTGCTGGCCATCAACCCATAATCGGGCACCATCGTCGGTGCTTGTATAGAACGTGTAGGTTTCGGTAAATATCGCCAAGACTTCTCCGGTCCATCTGGCGGAGAAGTTGTCATCACCGACCCCCGTATCCGGCCCGCCGGGATCACCCCAGTTAAAGTTGACCTGATTATCTGTGCGGGTCAGCATGTGAGTTTCAAAGTTCATACCTCTGTAGTAATCCCCTCGAATGCCGCCGCCCTCTTTCGTGGTCATAAAGTTCCATACATTACCCGTATATGTACTAAATCCATCAAACTCATCTATGCGCCAGTAATATGTCTTTTCCAATTCAAGAGGACCCGGATTGTAGGTTGTAGTCCCCTGGGATGAACCACCCGTAGCGTTTGCCACGGTGTCATAATCATCGCCGAAGTACACAGTATGTAATTTCGAGCCGTATCCTGCCGTCCAGCTCAATGTTATGGATTCCGGATCCAGGAATGTGGACCTATCAGCAGGGACAGGATCGTAGGCTGTTTTTGGAGGAACCGTGAAACTCCATACACGACCTTTCCAGGGACTATTCGGATCCGCTTCATTGACCTCGTCGATTCGCCAATAGTAGGTCGTGCCATTAACAAGACCATCCGGTAACGGAAATCCGAGAAAGCCTACAACAAAATATGAGTTAAACAGATTCTGGTTGACCTGGAATGTGTCGCCGGTGCCGTCGTTCAAATCGTCAAAATTATCGCCGAAGTAAACATCATGCGAGACGGCAAAATCTCCCGCCCGCCAGCTCATGCTCGCCCAAGTATTCGGATGTAGCGAATCATCAGCCGGCTCCGGATTCGACGCATAGGGATACCCTTCAAGACCCCGCATGACGGCAAGAATCTCGGGCTCGGTCAGGGGGTGGTCGTAGATCTGTACATCGTCAACAATGCCTTCATACCTCTGACTGGTGTCCGTTTGCCAGACACCGATGAGCGTGTCACCTACTGAGCCAAGATAAGGATTAGCAGATCTCTGTGCAACTTGAACACCATCGACGTAAACCCTTTGTTCCTGATTCTCGAAATCGTACCAGAACGTGATATGGTACCAGGTATTGTCCTGAAGAAGATCACCTGGCGTATCGAGGTCATTGCTGTAAAATCCCATGCGAATGCCACGAACGGGCGCATCTGAACTGCTGGGCCCTCCGAGCCTATAATGCATACTCAGATTAGTCGATCCACTTTCAGCTTGGGAGAAGATGACAGCCGAACCGCTCAGCACGGGATTAATCCACATCGTAATGGTGAAACTTTGATTATTCAATGGAATATGAGGCGCCCTGACGTCCGCATCCGAACCGTTGAGCTGCAGCGCTCCGCCAAGCTGGCCTGCGACCCACTGTGCACCGCCTTCGATATCACCATCGTTGCCGTTACCACTTGAATCCATAGCGGTAGTCCCCGAACCGTCATCAAGCTTCCACCAGGCAACAAGCTCTGCTCTGGCCGGACCCGCCAAAGTCAGGCCCAGCACTAAAGCCAAAAAAGCCCAAAAAAACAATTTTCTACACATGTTATTAATCCTCCATACAGAATAGTACCGATTGTCATGCTTTGGCTACATACCAAAGCGATCGATTATGAATATAATCCCCCCTGCAATTTCTCTAATCTGCCAATGAAATTGTTGCTATTTGACGCCACCTCCTACCTTGAGGAACTAACTATATAATTGATAAGAAAAAATCTTATTTCCGAAGCATACGACTTCTGTAGTTTTATCCGTTTCTTGCTGTGCGGAATGCTCTCAAGAATTAAAGACATTCCTCACCTCGGGAAGCAAATATTCCTTCAATACGTGCCGAAAAGAGACACGCTTATCTAAACCTTAACTTTACCAAATTATCCAGCTTCCCGTCAAGGAAAATGTCCGTAAGATAAGAGGAATCAATAAATTGCCTGCAGAAATTGCTAAAAAAGATTGATTGTTTATAAATGGTTATTGATAAATGTACAAAAATAGGCAAGAATAAACGGAAATCCAACTGAAATCGCTGG
>CAZTDF010000184.1:2859-9614 GCA_964612465.1 uncultured Pirellulales bacterium | reverse complement strand
AATTTTTCGTCGTTTTCTACTCTTTTTCACCTGTTTTTTGCATTATTCTGCCTTTATTCGACACGGATCCGTTCGGCTTCGCTCAGGACGAGTTTACACCGATTAACCCTGTTGTTTGAGCTACATCCCTATGGGACAGGGAGAAATAATATTCATCCCTGCGAAAGCAGGGACAATAGTTCACCCCATGAGATAGGCAAAGCCGCCATCTCACAGGGTAAATAATCAATGACAAAGCCTTTTTACTTTTACCTTTTAACTTTTTACTTATTTATGTATTCTACATAAATCTGTTATCTATTATACAAACCAATCCACAAAAGGTCTGGCAAATTCTCAAAAAATGTCCGTGAGACGGCGTTTATAAAAATGCCATGGAGAAATAGAAGGCTCAGTTTTCGGCTTCAACATCAAAAACTATGTCATCGCAGGAAATCGCCAATCCGACTTTAATAGTTTCAGAAGCATCAATCCCAAGGTACCACAGCTTTAAATGCAGCGTATCCCGGATAAACGAACCAGTAACGATTCCTGTGCTTTCCCAACTATTTTCATCGCCGGGATACAATATTGGCTCATTCTCTTTTTTCCAATCTAAGCCATCACTGGACGTTGCTAATCCTATTCTGATAGTCCCTATTTCGTCGGCTGCATGATATGCCATTACATAGCCGGAATTAACTCTTATAACGTGTGGCGTTCCTATTCCCTCACCATCCTGCCACCAAATGCCCGGATCGGGAGCAATAACCGGCTCACTCCCCGCTCTTTGCCAGTTTATTCCATCATTCGATACAGCAAGACCTATCTGGTCGATACCAGTTAAAATATTATCTCCCCAATACCACATCTTATATGTCGAGCCTTCTTTAACAACGCAGGGATTTCCTACATCCTCATTGTCCCATGCGTCATAGGCTCTGGGAGAAAATACAGGGTTGCTGTTGTTTATATCCCAATTAATTCCATCCGGTGACGTCGCATAACCGATACGTGCAGTGCTTTGGCTATCTACACCTTCATACCAGATTTTATAATTGGGACCGTCTTTAATAACACAGATGCCGCTGAAACCATCAACATTCCACGGCTCTCCTGGCTCCAATACCGGATTATTTTCATTTCTAATCCAGTTTATCCCATCTGGGGATGTTGCGTAACCTATGCCGGCACCTTCGACGAATTGATTGCCTCCTACATACCACATCTTATACTTGTTTACTGGCTCTTCGCTATCCTTAAGGACGGTAACACTTCCGTTTATACGGTTATCCCACTGTCCGTGCCCGCCTGCAAAAAATACCGGATTTTCAGAATATTTTCGCCAGCTCCCCGGAGGCGATCCTTCATCGGGTTTATCGTAGACGAATGGGTACTCATACGCACCCATATCAATCCGTCCGCCGATCACTCGTAAATTGCCATCTAAATCTGTCTCATTCGGATCGCTAATGTAATTCGGATCCCCCCGATCAATACAGGGCGAGCATGGAGTTAGACGGTAGTCGCCATTGACCCAAAAATCGTCATTTGGATCTTCTAACGTTTCATTGGTATCCCAATAGCCCGGATCGACAAAGAGCGGATCCGCTTCAATATTCCCATCTCCTGCCCATCCACCTTCCACATTACTATGAGAAATATCAGTTCTTTTATAGACATTTTCCGAGAATCCACCAATGTCATTCCCCCAGACAACACAATTTTGGATTTGTGGTCTAACACTACAGTAGATTCCCGCACCATAATTCGCTCTATTCTCGCTTATAGTGCAATTGACAAAAGTAAGATCATAATCACCAATAGCACAGAAGACACCTCCCCCATTTGGAGCCTTGTTACCAACTATTTTACAGTTTGTAAGATTTTGAAATGTATGGGGAACAGAACCATTATCTATGAACAAGCCACCACCATTTTCTTTTGATGAGTTCCCAACGAAATCACATTCGTTTAGCGATGCATTCGTCCAGTTCATATATGCTCCACCTCCGCGATGAGTATTTGCAAATAATCTGGCTTCTCGATGGAAGTTGGCAGAATTCTCTATAAACTTACAATCCTTAAAAGATGTATCGCCGAAGAAGATACAGACACCTCCTCCGGAAGAAGCGCTGTTCGCACGAAAAATGCATTTGGTGAAGACCGCAGATGTAGGGCCATGCTCAGCTTGAAATCCCCCCCCAACATCATCTGCTTCGTTTCCAATAAAACGACAATCTGTGAAACTCATCTCCGAGAAACTATAAGCACGTACTCCACCACCTCGCTCTGCAAAATTTTCAATGAATGAGCAGTGAAAATATAATGTGCTATTCGCATTATAATCATCAACAGCACCACCACTTCCTGCTCTGTTTCGCAGGAACATACAGTCCATAAGTACTAATTCGCATTTCTGCTCACTGGACAAAGCACCCCCTCCATAATTTGTATAATTACTAATGAACGCGCAGTTAGTCAGAATCGCACCGCAGTTGTCTCCATTTAGAATAGCACCACCAGAGATTCTGGCTGCATTCCTATAAAATATACAATTGACAATTGAAGGCTTACTGGAATATCGAGTACCTATCGCTCCACCATAGCTCGCTGAATTTTCGGAGAATGTACAATTGGACACTGTCGGCTCGCTGCCAGATCTAAGATAAATCCCACCTCCATATCCAGTCAACTCACGGTCAGGTGCGTTCCCATCACTGATAGTAAAACCGTCCAAAATGGAACTGGAGTCCACCTCAGAACCATACACCACATGATAGCTGTTTTCCGCTCTGTTCGGCTCATTCAACAGATCGCACGGGTCGTCCACGACGGCGTCATTGCCCAACAGATCGCCACTTAGGATTGTTTTGTATCGGGTAGATCTTCTAACGAATACAAATATACCATCTTCGTCATCTTTCTGCGCATTTCCTTCACCCGCTACAATATCCTTACTCTCGTCCATTTGCATGGTCAACTGGGTAGTAACTCCATCGGAATCCGTAACCGATCCGGTTACTTTTCCTGTTGAATTAATCCCCAAACCTCCGTCAATAAACGTATATGCAGGCCCTTCAGAGCTTGCAATCATACCTCCCGTTATATTGCCTTCGCCGTCGATTAAGAGAAATCCGTCCCATGTATGATCGCCTTGAATATCCGAGCCTCCCAGAGACCACCGGCCTTCAAGATCACTTGTAGTAAATCCAGTAGATTTCTTTACGAAAATGAATAAACCATCCTCATTGTCTGCCTCTGCATTTCCTTCACCAGCTATGATGCCTTTGCCCTTGTCCATCTGCATGGTTATCTGGGTAGCAACTCCATTGGAATCTGTAATCTGACCGGTTACTTTCCCAGTTGCATCAATGTTTAAATCCCCATCAACTAATGTATATAAAGGTCCATCAGAGCTTTCAAGTGTGCCTCCTGTTACAATGCCGTCGCTGTTGATCATGAGCAATCCATCCCATGTATGATCACCTTGAATATCAGAACCACATAGGAACCACTCGTCTGCAAGGTCGCTTGTCATAAATCCGGATGATTTCTTAACGAAAATAAATACACCATCCTCATTGGATGTCTTGTCATTTCCTTCACCTGCAATAATTCCCTTGTTCTTGTCCATCTGCATAATCAGAAGGAATTTAATCCCATCGGAATAGGTGACCTGTCCGGTTATTTTCCCCGTTTCATCAATCGTCAAATTTCCACCTGTCAATGTGTATACAGGTCCCTCAGAGCTTTCAAGCGTACCTCCGGTTACTGCACCCTCGCTGTCGATCATGAGCAATCCGTCCCATGTATGGTTGCCTTGAATATCCGAGCCGCCCAAGAACCACTCGCCTACAAGGTCGTTTGTCGTGAATCCAGCAACATCTCGGTCGTTGGGATCTTCGTGGCCAAGACCAGCGTAGCTGCCTTTGATAGTTACGCCGTTGATGAGTTCAAAAGCAACCCATTGAGAACCGGGTGCTTGATTCGCACCTTGATCTGGTTTGTAGATGCCCTGGGCTACGCGAATCTCCACTGGCTTCTCGGCCGAATCTGCATCAGCCAAAGCATCTTGAAGGTAGTTATAGGCATTTTCCCAGTTTGTCCCGTCGTTTGCCCCGGCAGCATCGTCGTCGACGTAGATCACTTGGCTATCGGCAATTGGGCAGAACAATACCACGATGAGGATTATAGGAATCGTCCGCCAAACGCGTGAATATCCCGACTCGACCATATCATCTCTCCTCCCCCGGCTTCACATAACATGAAAATGAACGAATTGCTCTATTTCTCTGATATTTAGTATACAGATTGTTATTATCTCAGTCAAGCAAAAATCGGTTAATTTGGGGCTGAAAGATGGCTTCTGTGGCCTGACGGCGTCATTTAGGCAATTCGACTGACCGGATGGACACTGATGCAGTACAGTATTCCCTCCGAAACGGAACGAACCTGCCCCGATTAGAATTAGTATCGGAGCAGGTCGTTTAATATGCTGCTGCTTTCGATGCTATAACGCTAATTTTTCGCTAAAGCGCATTAGCAAAACATCTGGCGCTTTGGCGAGAAGAAATCTTTACGAATACTACTGTTGTCCGCCGCGCTGGCCGCCCTGGCCCGGCCTTCTTCCAAATCCCCTGCCCTGACCTCTGGCAGCGAGCCTGGTAAGAAGCTTGGCCGTCTCTTTGGCCTTCTCCTTGGTTGCAGCTTCCTGGATCGGCTTGAGGTCAGCAGTGCTGATTATCATGTATTGTGCGCCTTCCGGAGCCGGCTCTCTTCGGCCCTGAATGCTGGCAAGCTGCCCCATTATTGCCTGAAATACTTTCTGCCGCTCCTGGAACATGTTCATCATCCGCTCTCTGAATTTGGATCTCTCTTCCTCGGACATGTTTTGAAATCCGCCTTCTGGCCGCGGCATCTGCGTTTGTTCCTTGAGTTTCGCTAATTGAGCCTCAATCGACTCGATAGCTTTCATTCGCTCTTCACGTCCCATGAACCGGGGCCGCCTGGCTCTTTGATCTTGGCCGAACGAAACCAGGACCACTGCCAGAACCACAAGAACAGCAACGATTGAAATCAGGTTCTTTTTCATAATACTGACCTCCAAAAAGTTGAACGGTAGAAATTCCACCAGCTCCGACTCGGAGAGCGGGCTTGACACTGGTTACTGTTATGCAAGGACGTAAATTAAGGCGTTTTTATTGCCGAAATCTGAAAAAAGTCCCAAAATCGCTGAATTATGGACATGATAATGGATTAAATGATCCGGGAGCCGGGCCGTTATGATTTGGCGAGAGATATGAGAGAAACTGCAATTATAGTGCCGGTCAGACTGTTATTGACGTGATTAAATCGCGCTTTTCACTCCAGCTAAGAAAGCCGAAACCTCAGTGACGATCTTGTCTCTGTCGCTCAGGTTGCTTTCAATTAATCCGACGATTTTCGAGCCGATTATAACACCGTCGGCCCCGGCCTTAGCGACAGCGGCGGCGTGCTCGGGCGTGCTGATTCCAAAACCCACGCAGACCGGCACGCTGGTCAGCTCTTTTAATTTGCCGACGAGCCCTTCTACCGTACCGGAGAGTTTTTCCCTGCTGCCGGTAACGCCTAATACCGAGACGGTATAGATAAAGCCCGTGGTTTTGGAAGCGACAAGTTTCATCCGCTCCGGAGGGGTTACCGGCGTAGCCATAAAGACGGTGTCAAGGCCTGCCGAGGCGGCGGGGCCCATAATTTCGTCCGCATCGTCAATACTCAGATCGGCGATCAAAACGCTGTTGACGCCAGCCTCGTGGAAATCCTCGAAGAATTTCTCAGTCCCGTACTGGTAAACAAGGTTGTAGTACATCAGCAGGCCGATTGGAATGTCCCTGTGCTCCTTGACCTTCCGGACCAGTTCCAGGGCTTTTGCCACGTTCATTCCGCCTTTTATCGCTCGGATACCGGCCTTTTGAATCGTGGGACCATCGGCAATCGGGTCGGAGAACGGGATGCCCAATTCCAGAATATCAGCCCCGGCATCGATTGCCGCTTTTATGACCGCAAGACTCGTATCGAAATCCGGGTCGCCGATTACAAAGAACGGGATCAACGCCGTCCTGTTTTGTTCTTTGAGTTCCGAGAAAACCTGCTTATATGTCTTCATCAAAAAAATCCTTCTTCGAAGAATTAATCATTTATCATTAATCACTAATCATTCAACAAGGGCCTGTGCTTTTCCACAATCGAAACATCTTTGTCACCACGACCCGAGAGATTGACAACGACGATCTGCTCCGGGTCCAACTTGCCCTTCAAACTGGCGAGGTACGCCAGGGCGTGTGCGCTTTCCAGTGCAGGCAGGATTCCCTCGGTCCTGGAAAGCAACTCGAAAACGTCCAGAACATTTTCATCTTCGGCGGCGACATATTCGGCCCTGCCGGTATCTTTCAGCAGGCAATGCTCGGGCCCGACAGCCGGATAATCCAGGCCGGCACTGACCGACTCGGTATCATAAACCTGGCCTTCTTCATCCTGCAGCAGATATGCTTTTGCCCCGTGAAGAATACCTACCCGTCCTGCAACTAATGTCGCTGCGTGCCGGCCTTCGCTAAGGCTCCTGCCGCCGGCTTCGACGCCGATGAGACGGACATTTTTGTCCTCGAAAAAGCCGGAGAAAATGCCGATTGCGTTGCTGCCTCCGCCGACGCAGGCGACGACCATATCAGGCAATCTGCCGATCTGGTCGAGACACTGCTGCCGGGCCTCTTTGCCGATGCAGGTCTGGAAATGCT
>CAZTDF010000184.1:0-2759 GCA_964612465.1 uncultured Pirellulales bacterium | reverse complement strand
ATCTGGTCGAGACACTGCTGCCGGGCCTCTTTGCCGATGCAGGTCTGGAAATGCTTTACGATAGTCGGATACGGATGCGGTCCGCAGGCCGAGCCGAACAGATAGAACGTATCTCTCACGTGAGCGGTCCAGTAGCGAAGAGCGTCGTTAATGGCGTCTTTCAATGTCCCCGTGCCGCCTTTCACGCCGATGACTTTCGCGCCGCAGAGTTTCATCTTGTGGACGTTGACGCTCTGCCGCTCGATATCGGTGACGCCCATGAAGATTTTGGTCTCCATCCCGAACAAGGCGCCGATCATAGCAGTGGCCAGGCCGTGCTGTCCGGCGCCGGTCTCGGCGATCAGTTTGGTTTTGCCCATATATTTCGCCAGAAGACCCTGGCCCAGCGTATTGTTAACTTTGTGCGCGCCGCCGTGCAGCAGGTCTTCGCGTTTTAAATACACGTTGAAACCGACGTACTCGCTGAATCTTTTCGCGTGATAAAGCGGGCTGGGCCGACCGGCATAGTTTTTCGAAAGATCTGCAAGCTCCGTCACGAACTGCCGGTCTTCATAAAAGCGATAAAAAGCCTCTTCCAGCTCTTCCAATACCGGAATCAGAACCTCGGGGACATAGAAGCCGCCATAATCTCCGAATCTGCCTCTGTATTTCATATTTACCCTCTTAAATGCCGTATATTTTCGAACAGTTTCTTCATTTTCCTGTAGTCTTTTTTGCCCGGCCCGGCCTCGATGCCGCTGCAGACGTCGATTCCGTAAACACCGAGCCTGACCGCGTCGGCGGCGTTGTCGGGATTTATCCCGCCGGCTAAAAACACTCGCTTGCTGATGTGTCCTATGACATTCCAGTCAAAAGTCAGCCCCGTGCCGCCGTATTTATCAGGGTCGAAAGCGTCCAGTAAAACAGCGTCCGTGAAGAAGCTTTCCGCCCTTTCGATGTCCGTCTGATCCTTGACGCGTATCGCTTTCATCGTTTTGACATTATGAGAAAACAGCGACCGGCAGAAATCCGGATCTTCGTCGCCATGTAACTGGACCCAATCCAAATAGCAAACGGCGATCATCTCATGTATACGCTCAATCGAAGCATTCACAAAGACTCCGACGGTGTCTATAAAACCCGGCAGTTTATTGATGATATCCGTAGCCTGTGCCGGCGTGACATACCTCGGGCTGTCCGGATAGAAATTGAAGCCCAGCAAGTCCGCACCCATATCCATCGCCGCGACGGCATCGTCATAATTAGTAATACCACAGATTTTAACTTTCACTATCAACATATTTATTTCTCATCGCCCATGAGGGACATCAGCTATACATCTCAGGCTCCATTTGAAACTTCGATTAACTTCTCCAGGCAAGCAAATGCGCCGCCGTCGCTGATCGAGGTCTCTGCCAAAGCGATTGCCGGGGCGAAATCGTCGGCTATACCGGCCACGATTATAGCAGCAGCGGCGTTCAGAACAACGATATCTTTACGAGAGCCCTTATCTTTGCCGGCAAGGATGTCACGAATTATACCGGCGTTGGTTATTGCATCCCCGGTCCGCAGATCGTCGATTGACGGCTCGGAAATCCCGAAGTCCGCCGGGTTGAGCTTTAGCGAGGCGATTTTGCCGTCGATGAGCTGCCGAATTTGCGTGGTTCCGAGAGTGCTTATTTCGTCCATTCCCTGGCCGTGAACGACCATTGCCCTTTTGGCGCCCAGCATTTTGAGCGTCTCGCATATCCGATCGAGAAGCGCCTCTTCGGCGACACCCATAACCTGTGCCGTGACACGGGCGGGATTTGCCAGCGGCCCAAGAATGTTGAAGGCGGTCCTGAAATCGAGACTCTTGCGGATTGGCTGGACAAATTTCATCGCGGGATGGAATTTCGGCGCGAACATAAAACCGATGTGAGCCTGACGGATACATTCAGCAACGCCTTCCGGCCCCGGGTCGATATTGACGCCCAGCTCTTCCAGCACGTCGGCCGAGCCGCACTTGCTTGTGATGCCGCGGTTTCCGTGCTTGGCCACGTAGGCCCCGGCGCCGGCCGCTACCAGCGCGGCGCCCGTCGAGACGTTGAACGTCTTGACAGAGGCACCGCCGGTCCCGCAGGTGTCAATCATGTTGTCGATGCCGGTTTCGACACGCACTGCATGATCGCGTAGCGAACGGGCAAGACCGGCAATCTCGGCAGACGTCGCACGCTTCATTCTCATCGCCGCCAGAAACGCCGCTACCTGGACTTCCGTCACCTCGCCGGCAAATACTATGTCCTGCAATTCTTTCGCCTGATCGAACGTCAGGTCGCCGCCATCCAAAATGATTTCGAGAAATTTTGTTATAGTAGCCATTTATTTCCTTTCCTATCCAATCTTCTCTGCTACCGCAATCGACAGAATATTTTCGATAATCTTACCGCCCGCCGGCGTTAGAATGCTTTCCGGATGAAACTGCACGCCGAATATCGGCAGCTCTTTATGACGTACACCCATTACAACTGACTCGAACTCGGCGGTTTTTTCCAGGCAGTCCGGCATCTCCAGCGCGCAAAGGCTGTGATAGCGTCCGGCCTGCAGCGGATTTTCGACGCCGGCAAAGATGCCTTCTCCGTTATGGGTAACTCTTGAGGGCTTGCCGTGCATCGGCTTCGGAGCATGGCCGACCTTCCCGCCGAAATACCGCACGATAACCTGGTGTCCAAGGCATACGCCGAATATCGGCAGCTTGTCTTTGAAATAGTCGAGGGCGGTAAGTGACACGCCGGCCGTAT
>CAZTDF010000183.1:0-9618 GCA_964612465.1 uncultured Pirellulales bacterium | reverse complement strand
GGTTGGAATACCGGGCGTAGAAATGCAAGGTCTTCCGGGTAATCCTGTTACAGACGATAAAGGCTATTACGCAAGCACTGTGAATTATAAATGGTCCGGCACGGTGAAGCCCGTAAAGGAAGGTTATACCTTCAACCCACCCAGGCTGAGCTACGCAAAAGTCATGCGCGATCAAAAAAATCGAAACTATACCGCTGAGCAAATTACATTTACGATCTCAGATGTGATAATGGTCGGCGGAACTCCTATCCCGGGAGTACGGGTCTCGGCGAGTAAAGGAGGGCAATCCAGCCTCACCGACGCCCGAGGCAGATTCAATGTCACGGTGCCCTACGGCTGGAGCGGTGAGCTAGCGCTCGAGAAGGAAGGACTCTCATTCAGTCCCCCGACTCAGTCATTCACCAATGTGACAACGAACATAAGAGACGGCCAGCCCGAACAGGAGGGGCAATGGCGGTTCAGAGACAATAGCTGGCAGTACGGACGATCGGGCCTTGACGCGCGCAGTTCCCGGCCAGCAGGACGCTCGTCAGGTTACCGGCCTGCAATCGCACCCTTTGCCGACCGGCAGGTCCTCGTTGTTCCCGCCGCCGAGGTCAAAGCGGAAGATCTTGTAGAAATCATGGAAGATATGCAAGTCATGTCACACATCCTTGACGAGCGGTTCAAGGAGACCCGCCGGATTCAGGGAGTTTTTACTGATTTCGGCGATTTCTTCGGAAGGGACAATCGCACGACGGAGGCGACCTATCTCCAGGGTTACGGCGTGCTTTTCTCAATGGAGGTTAACTTTGCGTTCTCGCCATCGCCGAAACCACAAGAACAGCAGGCCGAACAAACCACCGAGTCTGTTGATTCAACCTGGCAGCGGGCAAGACAACAGATGTTTTCGCCCGGAGATTCCCGGATATCAGGAGGGCCTGGCTCGGCAGAAGAATACAACAGCCAGATGGTCGAAGAGCTGAAACGGGACCTGATTACGACGCTCAAACACGCCGCGAATATTCGAGGCGTCCAGGCAGATGAATGGATCATTCTCACGGTCATCGGAGGAGGCCGGCAATTCGGCGGCGTCTTTAGCGGCAGAGGATTCATGATGGGCGGCATGGGAGGAATGTATGGAGAAACCTCATCAGGCCGCATGGGCGGTTCCAGCGGTTACGGCGGTGGCGGAATGATGGGCGGCGGCTACGTTGTTTCCGGTGGTTCCAGCGGTTCCGGGAGCAGCGGGATGGCCCGCGGTATGGGTGGTGGTATGATGGATGGCATGAGCGGCGGCGGCATGGGCGGAGGCATGGGCGGCCCCGGCGGAACAGGCTCATCTTCGGCCACCGTCCTTACGATCCGCGCGAAAAAGTCTGATATAGACGCTTTCGCCGGGGGTGAACAGAATCTCGAACAATTCCGGCAGAAGGTGCAGATCTTTTCATATTGATTGTATCAGGAAAGGGATTAACAATGTCAACGCGAAAAGTAATTCTCGGATTGGTTGTATGTCTTTTACTTGGAGTATTTGCCCGGCAGTTATTGTCCCAGGGCACCAGATCGAGTGGATTCTCAGGCCGCTCCGGCTCTGTGCAGTCGCGCAATATGAGACCGAGGAGAATGCCGGGGCAGCCCGACTTCGAGCGGCTGCGCGAGATGAGCCCGGAAGAAAAGATGAAATATTTCCAGCAGCTCGCCGAAGAGCAGCGAAAGGCGGCTGAAGAACAAGAAGCCATCGCGATGCGGCAGGCCCTCGGCGCCGACGAGGAGCAGTGGAAAGTCATCGAGCCGAGATTGAAGAAAGTCAAGCATTACAGAGAGCAGGCGTTCATAGGCACCGGGCCTCCTTTCCAGAACAACTTCTCCAGCTTCAGCACGGGTCCGGGAGGCACCCAGGGTTTCAGCAGTGGTTTCGCCGGGAGCTTCCAGTTCCAGGCCGGCGGCAGTAAACCCGGCGGAACCTTTCAGAATGTCCCCGGCCGGCAGGATTTCGACGGCCCGGTATCCGATGGCGAAATACTCTGTGAAGAGATTCAAAGGTTGCTGGATGACCCGCAAGCGACGCCGGAACAAGTCCGCCAGAAACTCGATGCGCTGCGTATAGCCAGAGATAAGGCAAGACGGCAATGGATCGCAGCCCAGCAGCAGCTTCGAGATGTGCTGGATTACCGCCAGCAGGCAAGATTGGTGCTGATGGGATTGCTTGACTGATCTTATAGCAAGTGATTGTATAGTGATTGGTGAATTATGTATTGAGTCACAAAGCACAAATCTTAATATACGATAAAAGGCCGGGATTGTTTGCCCGGCTTTTTTTACGCTCCTGCCATTCGAAACAGCTCTTTTTCTTTATGCGGTTTTGTTTTGACGCCGGGGCGGATTTGGATTATTGTATCAACTCAAATCAGAAGCCTTGATATAGCGATCTCAATATGGATACAGGGGAGAATCGAGGATTGTGTAAGTATCTGTTCAATTTGGAAGTTTTAATTTGGCTCAGCTAAAAAAACAACTCGGTTCTCTTGAAGTTTTCGCCGTGGCGGCCGGGGCGATGATTAGCTCCGGCTTGTTTGTTCTGCCGGCCATCGCCTACGCAAAGGCAGGGCCCGCCGTGATATTATCTTATCTTATTGCATCGCTTTTAATTATTCCCAGTGCTCTTAGTCAGGCCGAATTAGCCGCAGCGATGCCGCGGGCCGGCGGTGCGTATTTCTACGTCGAACGAAGCTTAGGCCCGATCTGGGGACTGTTCGGCGGATTGGCTAACTGGTTTGCAGTCGCACTGAAGAGCGCGTTTGCCGTTGTCGGTATGGCTGTTCTGATCGAGATCATAATGCACGAGGTCTTTGGCACTCAGCTCAGCCAGTGGCACCTGAAAACCGCCGCCGTTGTGTGCTGTCTCGTTTTTACCACAATGAATATTGTCAGCGTCAAACACACAAGCAGATTTCAGGTTTGGCTGGTTGGAATATTGCTTGTGCTGCTTGGATTTTTTGTGATTTTCGGCATGGGCAAGGCCGAAGCCGTCCGGTTCAAAGGATTTCTTGACAAGGGCTGGTTCGATGTTTTTGCGACAGCCGGACTGGTTTTTGTGAGTTTCGGCGGACTGACGAAGGTCGCCAGTATAGCCGAAGAGGTTAAGAATCCCGGTAAAAATCTGCCGTTGGGAATACTTTTGGCCTGGGCTGTCGTGGCCTTGTTTTATATCGCCGTAATAGCCGTGACGGTGGGCCTTGTGGACGGAGAGGAATTGAAGAGCAGCCTAATGCCGATATCCCTGGCGGCAAGCAAGTTCCTGGGTTCGGCGGGCTTCGCTATTCTCGGGCTGGCCGCTGTCGCAGCTTTTGTCACTACGGCCAACGGCGGAATCCTGGCGGCCTCACGTTATCCGATGGCGATGAGCCGGGACCGGCTGTTGCCGCCCCTGTTGGCCCGGGTCAGCGAAAAGTTCAAGACACCGCACACAAGCATCCTTCTTACCGGCGCATTTATGATCGCCGCAATTGTCTTTCTCGAAATTGAATTGCTGGTAAAAACGGCCTCGACATTAATGATCATCCTTTTCATTCTCGTCAATGCCAGCGTGATAATCATGCGCGAGAGCAGGATACAAAGCTACCGGCCGAAGTTCAAATCGCCGCTGTATCCCTATATTCATATCGCCGCAATAATAGTATACGGTGCTTTAATCGTCGATATGGGGCGGGTGCCATTATCGATCACGGCGGGTTTTATCGGCCTGAGTGCCGCCTGGTATTGGCTTTATGTCCACAAACGAGTCAGCAGGGCCTCGGCGGTTATGCACGTGGTCGAGCGCGTGACCGACAGAGCACTGAAATCGGTAACACTCGAAAACGAGCTTCGCGATATTCTGCTCGAACGGGACGATGTTATTGGGGATAGATTCGACCAGCTAATCCGGGATTGTCAAATCCTGGATATCGAAGGCGAAATAAGCGCCGAAGACATCTTCCGTAAACTCTCGACAATTATGGCCGAGAAATTAGAGACCGACGAATACGTCCTGTTTGAGAAATTCCTCCACCGAGAGGCGGAGGGCGGCACAGTCGTCCAGCCGGGCTTTGCCATTCCGCACATCGTGGTCGAGGGGCAGCATAAATTCGACGTCCTGCTCATCCGCGCCCGTGACGGCATCATTTTCCCGCACGCGCCCGACTCGGTCAAAATCATGTTCGTTCTGGCCGGCAGCAGGGACGAGAGAAATTATCACCTCAGGGCCCTTATGGCGATTGCCCAGGTCGCCCAGGAGAAGGATTTCGAGAAGCGATGGCTCGCGGCCCGAGACACCGAGGCGATCAGGAATTTGATTCTGCTGTCAACGCGAAAAAGGGATACCACTCCCTGAATCGCCCCGTCATCGAAGAAATTTCCTTCTTTACATCCACCCTGTTTCATGTAATAATCATTCCCGATGATAACTCTGGAAATCAAAGAAAACGTCGAGCCGATATGCCCGCATTGTTCTACTGAGTTGCGTAGTGTATGGATGCGTGAGGTCAGGGGCGTTCTGGGTAAGCGGTATATTTACTTCTGCCCCCATTGCCGCAAGGTGCTGGGTATGACCCATCGCAAAGGGTTCTGGATGGGCTAACACTCCGCGATATCCTGCCGAAAAGACCGGTATCGCCGACAACCGAACCGCTCGCTTGAATTTACATAATATTTCCTAACGATTCCTGATTTATGAAGACTATCAGTTGATCTGCGTGCTTGCGCCGACGCAAAATGGCCAATATTAAGAAAGAAACGGATAAAAATTAAAAATCACATTGAGCAAAAAGAAATTGACGCTGGGCGACAATGCAATTAGAATCGTCCGGTTTTTTTGGACTTTATTAACTCTTATGGAGGTAATTAATAGATAATGAGTAATGTAAACGAATTATTGAAAGAAAAGCTGACAACGGAAAATTACAACAGGCTCATGGCCCTGGATAATCCCAAAATGCACGAATTTATTGCCGATGCGATTGAACTGACCGGTGCTGCTTCGGTTTCCGTATTGACAGATTCGCAGGAAGATAGAACGTATCTTCGCGAGCTGGCGATTAAGAATGGTGAGGAAATACCGCTGGACGTTGCCGGCCATACGTGCCACTTTGACGGCTATAATGACCAGGCCCGCGACAAGGCCCGAACCAAGTATTTACTGCCGGCCGGCTCGGACTTGGGCGAAAGTCTCAATTCCATCGAAAAGCAGGCCGGTGTCGAAGAAGTACGTTCTTTCCTGAAAGACTCGATGGTCGACCGGGAAATGCTGGTCTGTTTTTACTGCCTGGGCCCGCTCGACTCGGATTTCTCGATTCCCTGCGTTCAAATCACCGATTCACCCTATGTGGCTCACAGCGAATCGATTCTCTATCGGGCCGGCTATGAGCAGTTCAAAAAAATCGGTTCATCGCCCCATTTCTTCAGATTTCTCCATTCCGAAGGCGAGCTTGAAAACTTTGTCAGCAAGAATATCGACAAACGCCGCGTCTATATGGACCTCGAAGAAGACCTGGTTTACAGCGTCAATACACAATATGGCGGAAATACGATAGGTCTGAAGAAACTGGCTCTGCGACTGGCGATACAAAAGGCCTCGAAGGAAGGCTGGCTCGCCGAGCACATGTTCGTCCTCGGTGCGCATGGGCCTGGCGGTCGCGTTACGTATTTCACCGGTGCGTTCCCGTCGGCCTGTGGAAAAACTTCAACCTCGATGCTGCCCGGCCAGACTATCGTCGGTGACGATATTGCCTATTTCCGAAAAAAAGGCACGGAAATACGTGCTGTTAATGTTGAAAAGGGCATTTTCGGCATCATTCGGGATGTCAATTCGCAGGACGACCCGATTATCTACAAGGCCCTCACGAGCCCTTACGAGGTTATTTTTTCCAACATTCTCATTGACGATGCAAAGAAACCGCACTGGCTCGGAATGGGCAGCGACCTGCCTGCAGAGGGAACCAACCACTCGGGCAAATGGCAAAATGGCAAAAAGGACTCTAAAGGCAACGAAATCACCGCTTCGCATAAAAACGCCCGTTATTGCCTGAACATCCCGGACCTTGAAAATCGCGATCCCATGCTCGACGATCCTGCCGGCGTTCAGGTCGGCGGTATTGTATATGGCGGACGCGACAGCGATACATGGGTTCCCGTCGAGCAGGCGTTTAGCTGGGCCGAGGGTATTCTCATCAAAGGTGCGTGCCTCGAATCGGAAACAACCGCCGCTACGCTCGGACAAGAGGGTGTAAGAACCTTCAATCTGATGTCGAATCTCGACTTCCTCTCGATCCCGCTCGGTAAATATATTCAGAACAATCTGGATTTCGCCGAGGGTGTCGAGAATCCGCCCCTTATCTTCTCGGTCAATTACTTCCTCAAGGACAAAAAAGGCAAATACCTTAACGGAATGGCTGATAAGCTCGTTTGGATCCTGTGGGCTGAGCTTCGCGTAAACGGTGAGGTTGAGGCAATCGAAACGCCGACGGGTATGATCCCGATTTACGAGGATCTCAAGCAACTCTTTAAAGATCATCTCGACGAGGATTACACGAAGGACGATTACGAGCGGCAGTTTACAATCCGCATACCGGAGAATCTCGCCAAGTTCGACCGGGTCGAGAAGGTTTACAGAGAGAAGGTTTCCGATACGCCGAAGATTCTTTACGACACATTTGCAAAAGTTCGCGATCGTCTCAAAGCAGCCGGCGAAAAACACGGCGATATAATCTCACCTTTTGATATAGCCAGCTAACCTCGACCTATATAAGAAGGACCTGTAATGTGGCCAAGACCATTGAATCATATAAGCATTATGATTATGGTCTTGGCCCTTATAGTAAGTTTTGCGGCTCCTTCGACCACTGAGGCCGAAGCTAATTCGAAGACAGTCGAGCGCTGGGGAATTTTTGAACTGACAGTTCAGGGGCCATCAGAAGGCAATCCCTTTGTCGATGTGCAATTCAGCGGCGAGTTCAGGCAGAACGAGCGAGTTTTTCGCCCCGAAGGATTCTACGACGGCAACGGCATCTATCGCATTCGCTTTATGCCCGATGCGCCGGGCGTCTGGTCGTATGTAACCAGGAGCAACCGCAGCGAGCTGGACGACAAAAAAGGTACATTTACTTGTGTAGAACCATCGCCGGGCAATCATGGGCCTGTTCGCGTGCATAAGAAATGGCACTTGGCATACGCCGACGGCACGGCCTATTTTCAGGTCGGCACAACCTGCTATGCCTGGGCCCATCAGGGAAACGCGATGGAGCAGCAGACGCTCTCGACGCTCAAAGATGCACCGTTCAATAAGATGCGAATGTGTGTCTTTCCGAAGAGTTACACATACAATAAGAATGAGCCTGAGTTCTATCCGTTCGAGGGCATGCCGCTCAAGGACTGGGATTACAGCCGTTTCAATCCCGAATTTTTTCGGCATTTCGAGAAGCGTCTCGGGGATCTGCGTGAGATGGGAATCGAGGCCGACCTCATTCTTTTTCACCCGTACGATCGCTGGGGCTATAAGGATATGGGCGCCGAAACCGACGATAGGTATCTGCGTTATGTCGTGGCCCGGCTGGCCGCCTATCGCAATGTGTGGTGGTCGTTCGCTAACGAGTTCGATTTGATGAAGTCCAAAAAGATGACGGACTGGGACCGTTTCTTTCAAATCGTGCGGAAGTATGACCCGTATAATCGCTTGCGCGGAATTCACAATTGCCGGGTTTTTTACGACCACACCAAGCCCTGGGTGACACATGCCAGTATACAGAGTTCCGATCTTGCAAGGGCACGGCAATGGCGAGACCAATACCAAAAACCGATTATCTACGATGAGTGTAAATACGAAGGGAATATCCCGCAGGGTTGGGGTAATATCACCGCTAAGGAACTGGTGCATAGATTCTGGCTGGGAACAATTGCAGGCTGCTACGTTGGGCATGGAGAGACCTACAAGCATCCGGAAGATATACTCTGGTGGTCGAAGGGCGGCGTACTGCATGGGCAAAGCCCGGCAAGAATCGCTTTTCTGAAAAAAATTATGGAGCCGACGCCGTTCGCCGAGATGGTTCCTGGCGAGCTTCCCGGCGGCAATTACACGCTTTCAAAAGAAGGAGAGCTTTATTTCGTCTACTCCACAAAATCCGAGCCTGTAATTCTGGATTTACCCGGCCCAGGGGCATACAAAGTCGATGGGATCGACACGTGGGATATGACGATTACCTCTCTCGGCAGCGCATCTGACGGCAAGTCCCACTTTACTCCGCCAAAGCCCAACTACCTTCTCCGCTTGTCGGCCTATGGGCCGGGCGAAAAAATGCGGCCCGAAGTCAAAGCTTCCGCCAGCCCAATCGAGGGCATTGCTCCTCTGAAAGTACAATTCTCGACGTTAAGTCAACTTAGCTGCGAATGGCAGTTCGGGGACGGAAGTTCCTCCTCCGAAAGAAATCCCGTTCATATTTACAAAGAGCCGGGTCTTTATACCGCTGTACTGACCGTCACGGCAGAGGACGGACTTTCTTCGTGTATGCCGCTTGGCATCGCGGTTGACAGGACCGCCGGGACACCAATCGTGAGAGTGGGATTCGAGCGTGGCGAGAATTCCGGAATTGAGCTGCACGGAAAGATTAGACGCGGTAAGGACGGCTCATATGATTTCGGCGACGATGAGCCGTGGAAATGGCTTTCGGTGGGAGACGGCCCCGTTGAAGCGCTGGAGGGATTGCGGTCGTTCACGATACTCGGCTGGGCAAATCCGACGAGTTTGAATATCGGCAGCGGAGGCAATCGCATTGCGTTCAACCTGAATTATAATCGTTCGGGATTTGACCTGGTCCATCTAAAGGACGGCCGGCTTCGGCTTGCGATAAACGAATGGCCCGACGGTGTTCGTAATGAAAGCTCGCCGGGCAGACTTCGCGTTGGCAAATGGACGTTCTTCGCCGTCACTTATGACGGGAGCATGCAAAAGGATAATGTCCACTGGTACTTCGGCGATGCGGACAATCCTGCGGCGCTTGACAAGACTACGAGCTATTCCCGCGGGCCGACGGGTAAAGGCGGCGGAACACTTACAATAGGCAATTATAACCAGAGCATCCATCAGGCCGGCAAGGACCGGCAGTTCCGGGGACGACTGCGAGGGATAGAGATATTCGGCAGCCGAATCGGTTCGCGGGGGGCTTTATCGCTAAGTGACATCCGTCAGCACCAACAGCAACAGAAGGAGCTTTCAAATACAAGCTCGTAGTCCTTTTGATTAGTCAAAAGGACTACGAGCATGATACGACTAAACCTTTACGGAAAGGAAAGTGTAGATGGAAAAGAAAAGCATTCGTACGGGTATTATTGGTGCGGGTTTTGCCGCGACCTTTCATTTCGAATGTCTGAAAAAAGTGCATGGCACAAACGTTGAGGTCGAGGGAGTGTTCGCCACAGACACAGAACAAGCGGCATCGTACGCCAAGAAGCGTGGGATCCGTGCCTACGACAGTCTGGAAGAACTACTCGATAAGGTGGATGTTATTCACGTCTGCACGCCGCCCGTGGCTCACGAGCCGATTGCAATCGCGGCGCTTGAGCGGGACAAGTTCGCTATCGTGGAAAAACCGCTCACCGGCTACTTCGGCG
>CAZTDF010000182.1:0-9635 GCA_964612465.1 uncultured Pirellulales bacterium | reverse complement strand
GGTCTGAAACTGACGAATGAAATCAGGACCAGGACAACTCCTGAAATAAACAGCAACATTCTGTTCCGCGGCTCGCTGCAGCGTCTGAGCCACTGCGGCATGGCCGCCTCGGCGGACTGGCCGTTCGATTCTTCCATCAGGGCCTTGCGAGCGGCGGCCAACTGCCGGCTCCTCGCCCTGGGATAAACCGTGTTTGGATCCTCAGATTCGGTACCGAACGTGGCCGGGGCAAGGCGATCGATAACAAGATTAGGATCTTCTTCCAATCGCTCCAGCAATACATCGTAGTCTGTGTTTAGAGATTCGAGCCGTTCCAGGGATTCCTGTGCCGTTCTAAGGAGCTGTTTGTTCTGATAGTACTGTATCAAATCGTCACAGAGTATGGAACTGCTCAGCGAGGCTGCACCGATACTGAAGAACAGAAAAAACAAAACCGCCTGAATGACTTTTCGTCCCTGCATAACTCAAGGTAAGGCGGCCGGCAAACCGCCCGTCCATTTCTCCATAATATCCCAAACAAAGCACACCATTTTCCGAGAGATTATCGACTTTCGCCGGCGACGTCAAGGCCGGAGCGTAAAAGTTGCGACGATAATATTTCCTGGAAAAAGTTTTTCTTGTCGCATTTATGTCTTGGACTTGCTCTTAATAGTAGAAGCGCTTCTGTATGGAAAGGTTCCAACGTGCAAACAGATGCTGAATTGGTAAACGCTGTCTTAAATGGCGAAAAGCAGGCTTTTGTCGTACTTGTGAAACGTTACGAACGGCCGGTCCGTGCTGTTGCGATGGACGTTCTGGGCGATTATCATTCCGCCGCGGATGTCTCGCAGGAAGCTTTCGTTAAAGCCTACTATCAGATGGCCGGACTGCGAAAACCCGAAGCTTTCGGTCCCTGGCTTATGAAAATAACCCGCAGATGTGCGCTTGATTCGGCCCGGCAAAAGGCAAAAGAACCTCGGCTTGAAATAAAAGCTGCCGCGGTGATAGAGAATCCTGATGGACAACTTGATGAGGACAAACAGAGACTCTTAGCGGTTGTCATTAAGCTACCGAAGGTCGAAAAGCAGGTCGTAATGCTCCGCTACTTTGGCGACAACAGCGTCAAAGATGTCGCTAAAATAGTGGGCCGAAGCGTAGGCACTGTAACGAAACAACTCTCACGGGCACACAAACGCCTGCGAAAAATACTCTCAGAAACGGAGGCGTAATTATGACTGCCGAAGAAGAAATTAACAAAAGGCTGGAAGAATTGGCTAAGGCAATCCCTCCTGACGAAACACTTGTCAAGAACGTAATGAGCAGTATCGCCGCCAAGTCAATCGGTGAATCCGGCAGAATTAGCAAATCGAAAAACAAACTCATCATAAGGAGATTTATTATGAATCGCTTTACACAATTCGCCGCCGCGGCGGTGGTAATCTTGATTGCCGTGTTCGGTTTAACCTTTTTGAATAAGTCATCCGCGCCGGTTTATGGTATGACCGATGCGTTGGAATTCATCAGTCAGGCCAAGACCCTCCACATTCAGGGCTGGCGCGTCGAGAGATATGGAACTCCCCCTAAGGAACTGAAACTACCTTTTGAGTATTGGTACGATCTGGAAAATGGCCAATATCGCTCGAACTATTCCAATATGTCGCTTGGCAGCAATGAAATCGATCATAGTTCCCGCATTTGTGATGGCCAATACATCATGTCAGAAGGGCGATACAAACCGACTGGTGATCGAGTTCATAAGACCATTAATTTCGAAAAGGTCGATCCTGCCAAAAGAATCAACATCAAATGGCTGGAATGGTACCGCAAGCTCCTTCAAATCGAAGGTTTTCATAAGATCGGACAGGATGTCATCGGCGGGGAGAGTTTTGATATATGGGAAGGTGAATACGACAGTGGGGTCGGCGATAACATTGACAGAGTAAGACTCCAAACGTGGCTGTCGCCCGCAACGGCACAAGTCGGAAGAAGCAAGACCTGGCGGAAGAAGGATAACGAAGATTGGGTTCAGGTAAGCGAATACACCACAATTGAGCGAAACGTTCCTCTGCCTGAAGGTATTTTCAAGACAGATCCTCCGGCCGGTTACGAGATTAAGACAGCCAAAGAGGATGCAACTGTTCCAATCAAGCAGGAACGGGATATCTATGAGCACACTCAGTTTGGGTACGCACCGCTGAGTTACTGGGTCGAGCCCGTTTTTCATTTGAAGGATGGGAGCTTACTGGCTTGTTGGCAGAGCGTTGATGCAAAAGAGTCCCGTGACCAGTCCGGATACTTCCAAGGTCTTCGCGTTGGCGGCGATCTGCCAAAGCTGCCTACTGAGATTTATGCTCTCTCGCCTGAGCCAAATATTCGGGGTGTGCAATTCACCGGCTACCATCTCGCGTTCACCCAAAAGGAAACCGAAAAGGGCAAGAGATGGTATGAGTGGAGTCTGTATATACCTGACAAGGAGCCGCCCCCGGTGAATGCAGTATTGGACTACCGAATTCACTATAAGCTCAACGTGAATAGAACCGAGGATATAGAAAACAGTGTCAAGCAGATTGCTATCCCTGATCCTCAGGAAATCAGGATAGAGGAAGATTTCACCACCTTCGTTTTTGGTGCAATGGCCGAACGTAGTGACGGCGGTCTCATTCCCGAGCATGTAAACTATGAAGATATCCTGCGATTAGCTAAGCGGCTTAGAAAATCCCTGGCTCAGTAGAAAGTTGCTGAGGCGACTAATGGGCCGGCCCAAAAGGCCATCTTTTTTACGCTGGAATCGGCACTTTGTATCAAATTTGAGAAAATTTTGGAAAATTTTGTAACTTTTTGGCCAGTTTCGCGTCTATATAAGTAGGAACACATAATAGGCCGTTTATAATAAGCCTGTCCCAAAGGAAAGGCTGTTAGAGTTGAAAATGCGTCATCACCCTCCTTCAAGAGGCCGATGCCCACAGGGTCGGCCTTTTTTTGTTGATAGTTCATGGTTGATAGTTCATAGTACACAGAACAATGAACAATAAATAAAACACATGAGAATTCCTCTGACTAAATATGGTTTGCCGCAGGTGGTTGTTTACCCGGCGGCTGTGCTTGCGGCAATGGTTTGTTTTCCGCTGATAACGGCGGCTTTTTTGCCGCAGTGGGTGGTTGTTGCTATAGAGACGGTTTTGGCTTGTGTTTTGATATGGGCCCTGATGTTCTTCCGCGATCCGGAGCGAAGCTGCCCTGATGACAGCAGTCTGCTGTTGGCGCCTGCCGACGGGCATATTACCGAGATCGAAAGGGTGGAAGAAAACAACTTCATCGGCGGGCCCGCCCTGCGGATCGGAATATTCCTGAGCATTTTCGATGCCCACATAAATCGTGCTCCATGTAACGTCAGAATTGAAAAAATCACTTATAAAAAAGGCAAATACCTCAACGCGATGAATCCTCAATCGGGGCGGCTCAACGAGTCCAACGATCTGGACATGACCCGAACCGACAGTCCGAAAGACAAGCTGATTGTCCGGCAAATCAGCGGAGCGATTGCCCGGCGGATAGTCTGCACGACGGCAGAAGGGCAGGAATTAGCTGGCGGCGAAAGGTTCGGTATGATAAAATTCGGCTCCAGAACAGAATTGTATTTGCCTGTCCGTGAAAATGCAAAGTGCCTCGTGAAAATAGGCGATAAAGTAAAAGCGGGCCTTACGCCGCTTGTAAGATACGAATTTCGAGATACGAAAGATGTCGAGCTCTAAAACTGATGCTGCGAAGAAAAGTCTGCTTCGTCGGGTGCGCAGGCACAGGTTAAAGTATATAGCAATTCTGCCTTCGCTGATTACGATTCTAAACGGCGTGTTCGGCTTTACAGCGATAATCTTCGCCAGCAAAGGCTCGGGTGCAATACCTGCTGATTCCAAAATACCGTTCTTTACATTCGGGTCCACCACCTACTTTGCGATGTCCGGCTATATGATTCTGGTGGCGATGATTGCCGATATGCTTGACGGCCAACTCGCACGAAGGGTTAAAAGCACCTCCAGTTTCGGCGGCCAGCTCGACAGCCTTTGCGATATAATCAGCTTCGGCGTAGCGCCGGCATTTCTAATGCTAAATGTCCTGGAAAATGAACTGGCATCGATGGGTTTTTCCGATGAAAGATTTCTACAACGTTTCATCTGGCTCTCGGCGGCCGCGTATATAAGCTGTGCGGCTATCCGGTTGGCCAGATTCAACGTGGAAAACGAGGAGGATGAATCGGCGCACATGAGTTTTATGGGCCTGCCGACGCCTGCTGCCGCGGGAGTAATTGTCAGCCTGGTAATATTTCATCAGGAAACAATTCCGACACTCGCTATTATTTGTGCCCTGCCGTTTTTTGCCCTGGGTATATCAATTCTAATGGTCAGCAGGATTCGATATCCGCATATTCTCAATCAGTACCTCAGGGGCAAAAAACCATTCGCATACCTGATAAGGGTGTTGCTGCTGCTGGCTTTTGTCTGGTGGAATATTCAGGTGGCTATGGTGGTGATTTTCTGTGGTTTTGCGGCGAACAGTTTTATGAAATGGTTATATTTCAGAGTTCCAATTTCAAGATCCATCGCAAAATTGAGACACAAGGCAAGCCACAATGACGACAATATCGTCCCGGCAGCGCAGCATTCAGCTTCTATGGCCATAGACCAGGCCAAAATTGATGAGCAGCACGATATCGCTGGTGGATCGGTGCACAAGTAACCTGGGCACTAATCTGCATTCGAGACCGGATGCACAGCCTGCTGTTTGACGCTGGATTGATTTATCTGATAGTACCTCTCGACAATCCCTGTCAGCCGGGTAAGAACTTCTCGACCTTCCGAACTTGCTTCCAGACCGACAATCTGCAAGCCAAGAGAGGCGTTTTGGTCGTCTGCGGTGGGCAAAACGTTTCTGACTTGGGCACTCAGCACTAATGGTGTTTCATAAGGCAGGGGCGTGAATCTCATGCTGACAAACTGTCCTTTTTTGAAGTTGGCTTTTCCGGCATCGTTCTGGTTCGGCACTATAACCTGAGCGCCGCCGGCGGAAATGTCCATCAGCTTGCCCTGACAACAATTGTGCATCTCGTTGGCCGTATCATGTTTCGGATCTGTTTGGCCCCGTTTGCCGCTGCGATGCCATAGCAAAATTTTTACCTTCAGTGATTCAGGTACGTTAACACGGAAGTAGCTTCTCCGCTGGATTACTTCGATCTTATCCGGAAAAGCAAGTACGATCGTTCCGCCGCACTGTCGGGATGTCTCGGGATCGGTTGAAGGTTCGAGTGCTTTGACAGTCGTATCAAAAACAAACTTGCCATATCCATGTTTGAATGAAATGCCGACCGGTTGATCTACACGTATATTTATAGGACGCTGCCTCATGGAGATGGTACTTTCAACTTTAAGTCTGTCTCCGTCAAGTTTTGTCAGCAGAACCTTAGCGACGTGCCATTTGTCTCTGGACAGATAGGACATAATGGCAGGCACTTTCATATCGATCGCTATTTGCAGGATTTTCTCCGAATCAACCCCATGTGGTGTCATTACTTCATTCATTTCAACCTCCTTCTCATTAGGCGTGTTAAATGCCTTTCTCAGAATCCCGAGAACCGTAGGGGCAACACCATGTGGTTGCCTATGGCAGGCACGCGGGCCTGCCCCTATGTATCGCCCGAAAGATACGCCGTTCTCAGGGAACTCATTTAAAATATATGAATAATTTCGCCGGCAACAAAATACGTTCTGAATTAAATTCGTCGGTTTTATGCGACCGAGCCGGTAGATTCCGCAAGGTAAGCTTGCAAAAAACGCATCGAATCGTTACTATGGCCGCGATTATGAATGATACTTACGGAACAAACAAGCCGGGGTACGATAAGATAGCCCTCCTGGGCCTTTTTATTACAGCGTTGCTGATGGCCCACTTCATCGTTGTCTTCAAGTCCAGAATTTCATTTTCGGACCCTATCCGTTTATCTCAAGCTGGTTTATCGGTATCGATACCGGTCGGGCAGGCCTGGCAAAGCGACAGACAATGGCAGTATCGGGAGAATATGTTTTCCTTAAGCAGCCTTTTCCCCCGCGGTTCCGTCAGACCGACCGCCTGGGCTAATTGCCGGTATCTGTTGAGTGCCGAGACGACGCCGCCGCAGATGCGATTCGAGCAAAGGGTATCTGAAATCGACGCCGTGATTGTAGAGACAAATCAGACGCAGACCGATACGCTCACGATTGACTGGGCCCGCATAGACAAGCCCGAAGTGCATTTCAGCATGTTTTTAGGCACCGCGAGATTACCTGATAACCGGCAGCTCGATATCGAAGTGAGCCAGATTGCCGGTGACGGCGAACTGGCCGAGCTGGTATTCAAACACATTATAGAAACCCTGAAATTCGAAGATAACCAGCTTCCTACGGCCGGCGCCAAAATCGTTGCAGAAATCAAAAGCAGAGAGTATTGTGAGGGAGTTCCCGGAACACGCCGAACATATTGTGCGCAATAATCAAATGTTGAGATAAACATTTTTTTGAAAGGAGTCATTATGCAAACAGAACAACAAATCCGAAATCCGCTGGTATCCGCTTTTTATCTTTTGGCTTTTTGCCTGATCATATCAGGGTGCGTGACCGAGCCAGCGGAAAGGGCCGGACAAAATCACCTTGATACCGAAGACTGGACCGGTATGAAACTCTGGTATCAGCAACCGGCAAAAGAATGGACCGAGGCCCTGCCGGTCGGAAACGGACGGCTCGGGGCAATGATCTTCGGCGGCACGGAAAACGAACGGCTTCAGTTCAACGAAGACACCCTCTGGACGGGCGGGCCGCACGAGTATCAGCACGGCGGCGCCGCCGCTTACCTGCCGGTCGTCCGCAAGCTGCTGTTCGAAGGCAAACAGCGCGAGGCCGAGAAACTTGCAGGCCAGCAGATGATGAGCGTACCGCTTGGGCAGAAAAAATATCAGCCGTTCGGCGACCTGCGCCTGAGCTTCCCGGGTCACGGCCAACCGGCCGACTACCGCCGGGAGCTGGATATTGACTCGGCAATGGCAACAGTCCGCTATCGCGTAGGCGATACCGAGTTCGTACGTGAGGTCTTTTGTAGTTTCCCGGACCAGGTGATTGTCGTGCGCCTAACCTGTGATCAACCCGGCCAATTGACATTTAGCGCGAAACTCGACAGCCTCCACACGGATTCTCAGACGTTGGCGGTCGATAATACCCTCGCACTCCGCGGCGGGATCAAGGAAACGAAATCCAACTTCCTGAAGTTCGAAGCCCGGCTGGGCTGGCGCGTCTCGGGCGGCGAAGCAGAACTTACGGATGATGCGCTGGATGTTACAGGCGCTGATTCAGTGACGCTGGTTCTTGCTGCGGCGACGAGCTACAAAAACTTCAAAGATGTCACCGCAGATCCGGCAAATATATGCCGCCGAACAATCAGGGCTGTTGCCGGCAGGAATTATGAAGCGCTTCGGGAGCCGCATATCGTCGACCATCGCCGATTGTTTCGCAGAGCCGCGTTCGAGCTGGGCACAACCAAGGCGGCCGAACAACCGACCGACAAGCGCATCGAGAACTTCGCCAAACAAATCGATCCGCAACTGCTGAAGCTTTATTTTCAGTATGGTCGCTACCTGCTGATCGCAAGCTCGCGCCCGGGCTCACAGCCGGCCAATCTGCAGGGCATATGGAACGACAAGCTCAATCCGCCCTGGGACAGCAAGTGGACGACCAACATCAACACCGAGATGAACTACTGGCCCGTCGAGGTCACCAACCTGTCGGAATGTCACGAGCCCCTCTTCGATATGCTCGAAGACGTGGCCGAGACCGGCCGGAAAACCGCCATGGCCCACTACGGCTGCCGCGGCTGGGTCCTCCACCACAACACAGATCTCTGGCGAGGAACCGCACCGGTCAACGCCTCCAATCACGGCATCTGGGTCACGGGAGGCGCCTGGCTCTGCCAGGACCTCTGGGAACATTACGCATTCACTGGCGATAAAGACTTTCTCAAAAAGCGGGCCTATCCCCTGATGAAAGGTGCCGCGACTTTCTTCGTCGATTTTCTAATCAAGGACCCGAAGACCGGCTGGCTGATAAGCACGCCGTCCAATTCACCGGAGAATGGCGGGCTCGTCGCCGGGCCGACCATGGATCATCAAATCATTCGCGATTTGTTCGGCAACTGCATCGAGGCGGCTTTAATTCTCGATGTGGACAAGGACTTCCGCGAAAAGCTCGTCGATCTGCGAAGCCGGATCGCCCCCAATCAGATCGGCCAGTACGGCCAGCTCCAGGAATGGCTCGAAGACAAGGACGACCCGAAGAACCAGCACCGGCATGTCTCGCACCTGTTCGGCCTGCACCCCGGCAAAGAAATCACACGCCGGGGCACGCCAAGTCTGTTCGCGGCCGCACGAAAATCGCTTGAATTTCGCGGCGACGGAGGCACGGGATGGTCTATGGCCTGGAAGGTCAATTTCTGGGCACGGTTCGAGGACGGGGACCACGCGTACAAAATGCTCAGCAGTCTTCTGACGCCGCAGCGAATGTATCCAAATATGTTCGACGCCCACCCGCCGTTCCAGATCGACGGCAACTTCGGCGGCACCGCCGGCATCGCGGAAATGCTGCTGCAAAGCCATACGGGCGAGCTGCATCTATTGCCGGCACTGCCTTCGGCCTGGCCGTCCGGTCACATAAATGGCCTGTGCGCACGCGGCGGCTTCGAAGTGGATATCGACTGGAAGGGCGGAAAACTCAACGAGTGCATTATCCGTTCGAAGCTCGGCAATAAATGCAGAGTTCGCTGCAGCGGGCCCGTCCGGGTGACTGACGAGGGCAAATCCATCAGCGTCATAGAACTAGAACTTGAAGAGAATGTTATCCAGTTCGATACTAAGGCTGGCCGGACGTACGTGATCGTAGCCGATCAGGACAATTCAATGTATTGAATCAAAGAGAGCATAAAATGAAAAAACTTAAAGCGGCAGTCGCGGCGTTAGTTTTTGTAAATATTTTTACAGGATGTTCCGTACACGGCACTCAGTCAGGCAAGTACAACGATGAAGAATGGAACCATCTGAAATTGTGGTACAATAAACCCGCGCAAAAATGGACCGAAGCGCTGCCGGTCGGAAACGGACGGCTCGGAGCGATGGTTTACGGCACGGTTCAAACCGAGCGGCTGCAGTTCAATGAAGATACCCTATGGACGGGCAATCCGCTCGACCGGGACCGAGTCGGGGCGTACAAACATCTGCCCGAGGCCCGGCGGCTAATCTTCGAAGGAAAATATGCCGAGGCCCAGAGAATAATGCAGCGCGAGTTTATGGGCGAGCGGTTAATACGAAGCTACCAGACGCTCGGCGATCTGCGTCTGCGATTCGGCGACAACGGGCAGGTCACCGATTATCGCCGGCAGCTCGACCTCGATACAGCCACTGTAACCGTCACGTACCGGCTCGGCGATGCCACTTTCACTCGCGAAGTTTTTTCAAGTCCTGTCGATCAGTGCATCGTCGTTCGCCTGGCGTGTGATAAGCCGGCACAGATTACATTCGATGCGAGCCTTTGGCGGCCTGAAGATTTCACCGTCGAAACCATCGGGCCGGACCGCATCGCGATCAAAGG
>CAZTDF010000181.1:0-9636 GCA_964612465.1 uncultured Pirellulales bacterium | reverse complement strand
GGAACACTAAGCCGCTCTTGTGTATCTTATGCTGAGACGGAAAAAGGAAAAGTGCCGTTATGAGCAAACCAAAGGGATTTACGTTAATAGAGCTTCTGGTGGTGATTGCCGTCATTGCATTGTTGATGGCGATATTGCTGCCTGCACTCCAGCGGGTCAGGAGACAGGCGAAGGCAGTCGCGTGTCAATCCAATCTAAGACAATGGGGCCTTGCCTGGTCAATGTACACGGAACAAAACAATTCCAGATTCCCCTTTGTCTGTACACAAAATATCGGCGCGCCTGTAAATTTCGCGATAGATTGGAGGGTAGAGTTGGAGGATTTCTACTCGAACGACAGAAAAATTCTCTTCTGTCCGATGACTACGAAAACATATGCCGAGGGGGCCCCGGCTAAGTATGCAATCACCATAGATACTATTTGGGGACGAAAAAGCAGCTATACAGCAAATGGATGGATATTTGATGACTTCTCCATTGGTAAAATGGTGCGCCCGACTCGCTGGGGAACTCCCAATGTGCCCAATCCATACAAGGTGCCGGTGATGGGTGATTTCTTCCGGTGGTACGGACCCTCTCCGGATCCGAATGACCAGCCTCCGACTTATGAGGGAGATAGTCCAAGTGGAAATGAAATGCGTACCTTCTGCATCGATCGGCATAATGGAGGGATAAATATCCTGTTTATGGATTGGTCGGTTAGAAAAGTAGGGCTCAAGGAATTGTGGACTTTGAAGTGGCACCGCAGCTATGACACAGCAGGTTGCTGGACTAAAGCCGGCGGAGTAGGTCCGGATGCCTGGCCCGAATGGATGAGAAGGTTCAGAGATTACTGATTTTTCCTACACGTATCAGGATTGTTCTCTATACAGTTCTACGGTACAAAAAATGATAAATATTTGGAAAGTGCTTGCAGAAGTACAGCATTAGAGGTATATTACATAGACATCGAGTGTATCAACCTGGAATGAAGCGTTGGCCGTGCAAGACTTTTTCTTAAAGAGAAGGAGGCCTGTCGTGCGCGGAGCTAAAGGTTTTACGCTCATAGAGCTTTTAGTTGTTATCGTCATCATTGCGCTATTAATGGCGATATTGATGCCCACACTCCAGCGGGTCAAAAGACAAGCAAAATCGGTTGTGTGTCAGTCAAAACTGCGCCAATGGGGACTTTGTTTCAAGATGTATACAGACGATCACAACGGCAGATTCTCTATCCACAGCCCGGACGCTTTTTATTGGTACAGAGAACTACGCCCTTACTACAGCTACAGCAACGATTTGCTCTTTTGCCCAATGGCCACGAAGTATGTCGATAACCCTTCCTGGACTGGGAGCAAATTTACTGCTTGGGGTTGGTATTCACGTGAATCTGATCTCTATGGTCCGGAACTATTTGCTATATTTTCACAACCGCTCACCAGTTCCGACTTTTTCGGCAGTTACGGTATAAATGAACGCATTCTCGACTTAAATTGGACGCCGAATGCTGAGTTTTATGGGCACCCATACTGGGGTGGAGTCTTTGTCAAAGGTACAAATAACATACCGGTGTGTCTGGACTGCCCCTCGATGTTCATACGTGTAGAGCACTTTGACGTTCCTCCGGCGTATGATGATGTACGTGTATCCAAATCAGGTATGTCTGTTCAATGCATCAACCGCCACAATGGAGGAATCAACAGTCTTTTCATGGACTGGTCTGTAAGAAAGGTCGGACTCAAGGAGCTGTGGATGTTGAAGTGGTCTCGCAGGTTTGACACAGCAAACGAATGGACCAAAGCCGGCGGCGCCCATCCCGAAGACTGGCCCGAATGGATGCGAAGGTTCAAAGATTACTAACTGTTAGTAATTGATTCTTTTTACGCTCTCCAGGGACGCCGGCGGTTTATCTTCTTCGAGAAAACATCCTGGGCAATGAGCACATCTTCGATAATCTGAAAATCGAACATTCCCACGCAGGCAAAATCGACGCCGTTCTCGAAGATATACTTGAAACTTACGCTGGGATGAATTGCGCCGGCGGCCAGTACCTTAAAGGCAATCCACGGCTCTTCCAGATCGTTCATATAATCGACGGTCTCCTGAGGATTGCGGCACCACATATTGTCGTGATAATCATCGTGGTCCGGGCCGTTAGGTCCGAGGACATCGAATTCTTTACGGTTTTCCTTTGGTGTCGCTGACCAGTAATTGTCCGGATGCAGCGTCTTGACCCAGAAATCAGGTTTGAAGCCGGCATCGACGCATGCCTTGATTGTCGTCAGGTCATGGGCTCCGATGCCGCCCGGTACCTTGAACTGCTGGATATAATCCAGCGCTTTACCCAGCAGATCGACCTGGCCTTTTTTGACTGCGCTGTCTGCCAGTCCGCCCTGGATGTATACTGCGTGTGCGCCGCCGTCCACTGAGCGTTTGATGCCTTCCTCGATGGTCGCGCCCGTGGCACAATCGGATATCCACTGGATTTTGCCGCCCCGCTCGTTCCAATAACGATTCATGACCCTGTCGGAGACGGGATTGGTCAGAATCGTATTGATTCCGTTATTTTCGGCCAGCTCCAGCGTCTCGAATACCTTTTGATCGGTATGATAGGCTTTGACCAGCGAGGAGACGTACATCAAATCCCTGCTGTGCGCCCAGCCACCGATAAGATTGCCGCCGCAGAATATTCGGCTGATTTTGAGGTTCTTGATCTTACCGAAGGGCAGTTTATTACCGGCCGAGCCTGTTTGTTTATTAGTGGATTTCTCCGCCATTTTAGCGAGTAGGTTCTGCTCTTCGAAACTTTTCAGTCCCAACGTTGCTCCCGCCGATGCGGCGATGGATTTCTTCAGGAATCCCCGACGATTTACATTTTTGTCTGACATAATTTTTGTTCCTTCCATCTGTGATAAGTACGATAAAGGTTCATGGTTCTTATTTCTAAGCTCTCCATGGCCGTTCTCTGTTTATTTTACCTGATAAAATATCTTTTGCAATAAGCACGTCTTCGATAATCTGAAAATCGAACATTCCCACGCAGGCAAAATCGGCGCCGTTCTCGAATGCGTATCTAAAGCCGTCCCTGGGATGAATCGCCCCGGCGGCCAGGACCTTGTAAGCGATCCACGGTTTTTCCATCGTCTTCATAAACTCAATCGTTTTATCGGGATCCTTGTCCCAGTAATTATCGATGTCGTAGTTGTCGATAACGTCCTTGTGCTGGTCCGGTTGCCGCTTCGACCAGTATTTGGTGCTGTGATGCGTTTTCATATAGAAGTCGGTGTTCAGGCCGGCTTTTTCACACGCCATGGGCGTTTCTAAATTATGCCCGCCGACGCCGGCGATAATTCCGTTGTCTTTGATGAAATCGACGACTTTGCCAATCAGGTCGGTCCTTTCATTCCGAGCCCAGAGGTCCCCGATATTGCCGATCAGAAAGGCCCCGACGGCACCGGCGTCAATTGCCTTTTGGACGTCACCCGTAAGATCGTCCGTCTTGGCTGTGCACTGGAGGATCCACTGGATTTGCCCACCTCTTTCCTCCCGGTATTTTTTGATAAGTTCCGCAGAACCGGAACCGGTAATGATCGTATTGATTCCGTTCTCCTCGCATATCTCGAGCGTCTCGATAATTTTTTCGTCCGTGAAGTAGTGCTTAAGCAGGGCCGAGACATACGTCAAATCTCTGCTGTGGGCGTATCCGCCGATCAGATTTCCGCCGCAGATTATTCTGCTGATTTTGACTTTCCCGATCCGGCCTGCCGGCAGGCCTTTGACCGAGCCTGCGTGCGGTTCGTTCGGTTTCTTCATTGCCGCCAGCAGGGCCTGCTCTTCCAGGCTCAAAGCCGACGTAATCGCGGTGGTGCCGATGAGGGATTTCTTTAGAAAGTTTCTGCGATCAAGATTTTGTGACATTTTTCAAGCTCTCTCCAAAATAATTTCACAGGGTTGTAACTTAACGACTATTCGGCTCCGTGTTTCTCCAGCAGTTCAAGCATCGTCCTGGATCCTTTCTGTTTGGCGGAGGTTAACGGAGTCTGGCCTCGCTGGTTTTCGATATTAACATCGGCACCTTTGGCGATAAGCATCTCGGCAATCTCTACGTTGCCGGTATTCACGGCAATGTGGAGCGGGGTGCCGAGATTTGTTCCCATGGCATTGACATCCGTACCATCGTCGAGCAGGAAATTAACGATCTCCTTACAGTTTCGCAGGGCGGCAAAGTGCAGGGGTGTCGTGCCGTCCGTCATCTTTGCGTGAGTGTCGGCACCTTTGGCGATAAGCAGTGCCGCCACATCCTCATGCCCCCCCAAAAGGGCTATGTGCAGCAGCGTTGCTCCACTATTAACTGTTGTGTTGACGTCGCCGCCTGCAGCAATAATTGACCGTATCTTTTCTACATCCCCAGTGCCTACCGCTTTCTTCAGCGATTCATTTAGTTCGGGATCCTGGTTTGGTTGGGCCGGTTGGGCAGTGGTGGTTGTTTCGGCGGTCTTGCTCTCGGTATCGGCCGAAGCGGTCGGGGATTGCCCGGCCGGTTTCGTTGTTTTCGCCGGTTGTGTCTGTTTCTGAATGGCAGATTGCTGTGCCGGTTCAGGCTCTTTCTTCTTACACCCAAAAGTAACGAGCACTAAAATCATGACCGGGCAAAGAAGTCTTATGTGTTTCATTATAGTTCACCTTTCAGGGAACTTGCATCGTTTCCATGCAAATTTACTACATCATTATACAGCAACTTGAGTCAAATTGCAACTTTAAGAATTATTACGCTGAACACTCTTTAGCACCGTGCTTGTGCAGAAATACGGCGATTTCCTTATAGCCTCTGTCTTCGACCAACGATATAGGAGTGTTGTCGTCATTGAATGATGCCGGAATCGAGACCGTCCGTCAATCAAACCATGCTAAAAGCAGCCTTGCTGGAAAGAACGAAATAAAAAAAGCGGCAGTTGCATTATGCTTACCGCCGCTTTTGAAATATCAGGTAGTGTTCGATTCTACCGGCTTACCAGCGAAATCTGGGTCCAGTAACCGGCCTCGTTCATCCAGCCTGTCGGCTGGTTTATCAATTCGAGCTTCACCTCTTTTCCGGCATAATCGGACAAATCAACCTCGGCTTGCATCCAGATGTCGCGGCCGGTGGTTTGTTTACTCACGGCTTTGCGAGCGATTTCTTTGCCGTCGACGGCGACAATTAAGTCCCAGTCACCTTCGGGATGATGTCCCACGGTCAGATGCAGCGTGGTTTTCTTGCCGGCGGGGAGCTTTACCTGCCGTGAAAGCTGACAGCCGGTTCTGCGGTCGAGCGGATGGGTGACAAGAACGTTGCTCTTGCCCATCTCTTGTTCTTTCAGGCCCGGGTCCATATCGAATCCACAGCTTTTGACCTTCCAGCCGGGCGCGAACTTCGAGACGGCCTCGGAAATATCTATGCCCGCGATAGCGGTGATTTTCGCCATTTCAGCCTCGGTGAACCTGCTGTCGGCAATAGGTCCCGGTTCCCAGCACTGTTCGAACTTACTTAGCCTGGGTTTACTGACCGGAATGACGAATGTTTCTTTGCCGCCATCGTCTTTTTCGATTCTCCCGCCGGCACGCACGACCGACTGACGGACGAGTTTTTCGGAGACGCTGACGAGCATAGGGAAGTTATACGGTGTATGGCTGAATTTGCCTTCGGGATTTAACGCCGACTTGAACTTGTCCGGCAGATTCTTAAAACCGATGGTAGTGAATAATATACCGCCGGAATTCGATGGATTGCAGTCGGAGTCCTGGCCGCAGCGAGTCGAGATTATAATCGTCTTGTCCGGGTCACCTTCGCCATACAGCAGGCCCATTACGATATAGGCGCCGTTGATTTTGGCGTCGATATTGAAGTCGCCCTTATCGCAGGAATATCTGCGGTAGTCGGGATTGTCCTGGTATTTGGCCTCGACAAGCTGCCATGTCTTCTGCCAGTCATTGGGATTTTGCTTATACCAGGTGAGCACATCGCGAATACACTCGGCGTACTGGCTTTCCTGTGGGATACACTTCAGTCCCGCGCGGACAATCTTTTCCATATCATCTTCGAAGAAGGCCTCGGCGTACATACCGCCGACGAACTGGCCGCCGTAGAGTCCGTCGCCGTAGTTCATCAGCCGGCCGAAAGTCTCGCCAAGCTCGATCGCCACGTTGGGCATGCCCGGCGCAATCAGGCCGGCATAGTCTGCCTCGATCTGGTAATCGATGTCGTCGGCGTGTTTGTTGAATTCAGGGTGGCCGGAATCCGGGGGTGCTATGCCCCGACGTAGTAGTGTCCTGCCTGCGTTGTTAGCATGCCAAAGCGGATAACCACTATTGGCGAAGTCGATACCCGCCTGGCGAATCGAAACATCCATCCCGTAAAGTTCCAGCGTTCGCAGGAATGTCATCTCGACGTAAATGTCATCCTGGTTAAACTGGTTGATCAGTTCCGGCTTCCATGCCGGCATTTTGTCTTTCGGGATAATCTCGCCTTTGTAGCGGAATTCTGTCGGCGCGCCCCAGCCAACGCCGGCCATTTGTCCGATCCAGCCGGCCTTCATCTTGTCCGCGTAATCCTCAACGGCGATCCGGCGAACCGGCGCCTTGCCAAATCCGTCCGTCTGGCAGCCGGATAAATATGCCAGACCAGAGACCACTGTGGCAATCAATAAAATTCTCAACAGATCTTTAGCCATTTTATAGCTCCTTTATCTAACAGAAAATATGATTGATTCGTTTGGAGCTTTATAGCCCCGAAAGAGTTAAAAAACAAGTTTTTTGTTGCAGAAGCGGAAAAATTGGTTGGGATTATATTTTCAAGTGCATGTTTGCAATGCTTTCAGGAATGAGTATAATGTCCGATGGTTCCTGTCGGATTAATGAAATGAAGAACATTTGATGGATTTTATTTATGCCGGAATATAGAATGCGATTTGTAATATTGGCTATAGCCGTAGTGCTCACAGCTCTATCGATGGCCTCGGCGGGCACATGGCGCCTGGAGAACGACGGGGACTTCAAAGCAGTCTCTGCTGATGGTGAGGACAAATTCCTTGTTGCAGTTGCCGAAGCCAAGAAGCTCGTCGACACCGGCCAGACGAAGGCCGCCCGCAAGGCCTACGATGCACTTAAAAAAGACTTTCCGGAAATTACAGGGCCTGATTTCGATCTTTTCATCAAGGCTGAAATATTTTATTGCAAAGTCAAGTTTACAAAGGCCGTCAGGAATTATGACAAGTTGCTGACCGAATATCCTAAAAGCGGATTTCGAGAGGCTGCTTTGGACAGGGAATTTGCAATAGCGACGGCTTATTTGGCCGGCAAAAAGAAGACATTACTCGGTTTCATCAAGATCAAAGGATATGCCGAGGGTATCAGAATTATGGAAAAGATTACCGACCGGGTCGGTCTCGACACACAAATGGGGATAAAAGCATCTGTCGCTGTGGCTGAAAACTACGAAGGAAGGGAAAAATTCAACGAAGCATTTCTCAAATGGTGGGAGATATCATTGGAATGGGAAATGGGGCCGGTTGGCAGGAATGCACTGCTTGGTATGGCTCGTAATAAACACGCGGTGTATAACAAGCCTCCGGAGCATAAAAGGACGTTTTATGATGCTTCATGCCTAAGCTCGGCAAAAAGCTATTACGGAAGATTCAAGTTACTATATCCTATAGATGCCAAAGAAATCGGGGTTGATGAGATACTGAGCGAGATTGACGAGCAATTAGCCTACAAGCAGCTTAGTATAGGCCGGTATTATCAAAGAACCGGAAATAGACAATCCGCCAATCTTTATTATGATATGGTAGTGAACAATTGGCCGGACAGTAAGGCCGCGGAAGAAGCAAAGGAAATACTTGCCAAAAAGTAAGCTGTTGCAGCATGAAAATCAGTCACCTACTGAAAATGAAGAAATTAAAGCTTAGAAGTTATATAGGGTGGGCCTTGGCCCACCGAACAAAGCGCTTGACATTTTTGAAGGTGGGGCAAGCCCCACCCTACACAGCTTTGTGCCTTTGCGCTCTTTGCCTGGGACTTTGTGGATGTGCCGGATATTCCAATGAGTCACTGTTTCCGGAAGATGTCAGCAGCGTTTGTCTGGAAATGTTCGATAACCAGAGCTTTCGACGAGGTGTGGAATTCGAGCTTTCCGATGCCCTGGCCAAACGTATCGAGGTCGATACGCCCTATAAGATAGTTTCCGATTCGGACCGTGCCGATTCCGTAATAAGCGGTCAGATAGTTTCAATAGGTGAATTGGCGCTCAGCATCGATCCCGAAATAGGCACAATTCTGGAAAAAGAAGTTGAAGTGTGGGCCGTTGTTAATTGGAAAAATCTGAAGACCGGACAATTGATGATGGATCATCTATCTGTTAGTGCCTCAGCAAGTTATTCTACATACCAGCAGCAGGATTTTAAATATGCTTCGACTCTTGCGGCAAACAATCTGGCACGAAAGATCGTAGAACTAATGGAAAGGAAATGGTAGAATCGTGGGCCGGTTCACGATGTGCAGAAGATTAAATTATGAACGATAAACAAGACAATAAGCCCGGTTTGCCGCGTCGCGGCCAGCAAAACAGGCCTGGTAAAAAGCCGCCCCTGCCGCGATATAAGCGGGGACCGTTCAGTTATCTTATAATTGCCATTACGATATTCATGGTAATGATGATGCTGCAACAATGGCAGAGGATCGATAAGATATCTGTAGATGAATTCAAGGAGCACCTTAAGCAAGGCCAAATCGAAAGTGTCATTGTAAAGGACACTGAGATAACTGGTCAATTCACCGATGATTTTTTAAACAGCCAGCAAGGCAAGAGTAAAAAGTCTTTTGTTGTCAATTACAATGCGAACGTGCAAGGAGAGCGACTTGGGCAGTGGTTGGAAGAAAGCGGCGTCAAAGAAGAATCGGCGCCGCAGCGTATTTGGCTGATTATGCTGATGCAGTGGGTTTTGCCGCTGGTTTTATTGATTGGATTTTTCTATTTTTTCTTCGCCCGGAACCTTCGCAGCGGGGCCGGCGGAATGCTCATGTCGTTCGGTCGCAGCAAACATCGGCTGCAGGGAAAAGACAAGGCCAATGTAACATTCGAGGACGTGGCCGGCGTGGAAGAAGCAAAGGAAGAAGTAGCGGAGATAATCGAATTTTTGAAAAATCCGAAAAAATTCCAGCGCTTAGGCGGTCGCATCCCCCGTGGTGTTTTGCTTGTAGGCCCGCCCGGTTGCGGAAAAACATTACTGGCCAAAGCCATAGCAGGCCAGGCGGATGTGCCGTTCTTCAGTATTTCGGGCAGCGATTTCGTGGAGATGTTCGTTGGGGTCGGGGCATCGCGTGTACGTGACTTGTTCAAGCAGGCCAAGGAAAATTCACCTTGCATCATTTTCCTCGACGAAGTCGACGCCATCGGCAGAAAACGCGGCGCCGGCTTCGCAGGCGGCGGGCACGATGAACGCGAACAGACACTCAATGCTATCCTGGTGGAGATGGACGGGTTCGATACGAACGACCAGGTGATTGTAATAGCGGCGACAAACCGCTCCGACATCCTGGACCATGCGCTGACGCGCCCGGGACGGTTCGACAGGCAAATATTTGTGCCGCTGCCGGACCTGAAAGGCCGGGTTGAGATATTGA
>CAZTDF010000180.1:0-9682 GCA_964612465.1 uncultured Pirellulales bacterium | reverse complement strand
GGCTGCTTTTGTTCCAGATACCGACGAAGGCGTTCGGCAAGCTCTTGCCCGTAGTGATTTGAAACGAAAGCTATATCCAATTCCCGTTTGCTCAAATATGGTTTCGAACGTCGAATAGACCTTCGTGAAAGATAGATGACAGCTTGAGAGAGGCAGCAGACTATTGACATTCTCCTGGAAATGCTTGATTTGCGAATCAAGTCGATCTGCACTTTTTCTGCTTCAGGGGTAGTATCAGGAGATTGACAAATCATTTTATAATATTCCTTTCCATCCTAATAATTATTATGCGTATAGATATTTTGCCTTTTTAACGTGTAAAAACAGATCGATAAGATTTTTTCTATATCAATCATTGTGGTAAAAGTCAATTCGTATTCAAAAACAGCCGTTTTACCTCATAGCCTCCCGGGGGGGTCTTTGCAGGTATCGTTCGGTAAATATGCTGTCCTCCAGACCGATGTTATATTTGACATCGTTGAATTCCATTTGGGTTTTGCTGCCGGTCTTTAGGTTTGAAACGACCGACTGAACCACCGTGTAAAAGTCCTGAATCTTCTCGACTTTTTTAGACTCGATGATGCGGTAGAGCTTGTCGTCCTTGTCGTAGAATTCCATCTTCATCGGCACATACGTTTTGCGATCAATCGAGACGTTATAATAATTGAACTCGACTGTATCGGGCTGCTTCGGAACATTCTTGACGACAAACATTTGGTCCGTAGTTTTGATCAGCTCGTGAGTATCATCCTGAAGGCTCCTGCCGGAGACATCCTCGTACAAAAAGTCCGAGCCGACAAAGCTGGTCCGCTTGTCGCCGGCGGCGATTCGCTTTACCAGAGAAAGCGCGGGCAGATACAGCCATCGGTCGTCATCTTTCGCCGGGTCGGCGTGCTTGTGGACCATATAGGCCATTTTGCGAACGTCCGGCGGCTTCTGGAAATAGACAAAGTAATTCTGGTCGCCGCCATCGGTGACGTCTTTTCTTAAAATATTGAATTCACGCTCCCGCTTTTGGCCCTGCTTGCTCGTGATTGTCATTTTGACTTTTGCCTTGCCGTCCTCGCCCTGATAATAGGCGACGATGTTGGCTTTGTTTACGATTGTTTGAACGTCGGGAGTTTGTTCAGATGAGACCGCTTTCTCCGCTGTAAAAAGCGGCAATGAAAAACCAAGAACAAACGCTACTTTCCATACTGATTTCATTTCACACCTCGCTTTCATTTGTTTGGACAGGCCGGGTTATTGACGCTAAGTCTTTTAAGTATGTCCATCATCGGACACCAGTTCGTAAAGGCCGACTGCAGCAGGTTAAAACCTACGAACGCAGTGAAGAACAGCCAATAAGCGGAATGATAATGTGCCAGCAAAACACTGACAAGCACAAAAAACCCCGCTATGCCTCTTAGAGATCTTTCAACAGTCATAATACACCTCTTGAAACATTCATTTTCAGTTTAACTTTTCTTTTCTTTCGCCTCATCCGATTTGCAGGCCTGCCGGCGTGACATAATTCCGCAAATCATTGCCATTATCGGTATGGCTATGACGCTCGTGATTGCCAGCTTGCCCCAGCCATGCGCCCAGTATTGATGCAGGTTCATCGCTATAAGAACCACAATTGCCGCCGACAGAATCAAACAGAAGGCGCAGTTACAGGTTAGAGATTTTGGTTCTTTGGCTTCTTTGAACAGCACTTTCTCCGCGAGTTTAATGATAGCAGGCAGGGCCAGCAGCGTGACGGCTCCGGACAATGCCATTATCGCGCACAGGAAAATCCCAACTGTTTTGTAGGGTATCAATGGTGCGGCCAGCAGCGGCAGAAATCCAATCGCAATAACCAGAACGTTTCTGGTTATGGCCCTGGCCGGCTCGCCGAACATCTCGCCGACACTTTTCTGCCACGAGCCGGTCTCCGCGTAACTGGTGCGCGCCCGTTCGAGGAAGTGTATCGCAAAGTCGACCGCCATACCGAGCGTCAGAGCGCTTAGAACGGCAACCGGCATATCATAGTCCTTGCCCACCAGCCCTATGATGCCGTAGATGACAGAGATCGTAATCAGCAGGGGAACCATACACACGATGCCCCATATCGGTGAGCGGAACAGTATTGTCATCATGATAAAGACAATGATAAAGCTGCCCATAAATGACTGGAGCATTCCCCAGACCATCTTGTTCTGCCAGACGGTATTTATATAAGTAAGCCCCGCCCAGCTATATTTGAGCGGTACGGGGGCAGGCGTCTCGGCAAAAAACTCGTCCACTGCTTCGACAACTTTTTCCATGTCCTTATTATCGCCGCTGGGTAGCTGCATCCAGACATTAGCGTGCATATAATCGGTGGTGACCATGTGCCATAAATCGTCCGGCTTATGACTGCTCTGGAACTGCAGCAGACACTGCGCTACGGCAGCGGACGAATCGGGAATTTTATAGTTCTCCTGGCGGCCGTCGATAAGCTCCTGATGGACCTTCTTGACAACGTCGGCAACCGAATTGCTCTTGCCCACAAGACCGGCCTGTACGAGATGCTCCTGCAATTGTGAAATATATCGCAGCACTTCGGGCTGTTTGAATAATTTAATCCGTTCCTTTTCCAGCTCGAAAAAGTCGGCCAGCTCGTACCAGATATCCACATCCTTGTCCCTGGCGGCATCGAGCTTGTCATTGGCAAAGGTAATTAACTTATCCAGCAGGTTTTCTTTCGTTTCAGCCGCCGATGCCTGTTCCAGAAGATTTCGTTCCACTTCCGGAATCATATCGGTAACGCCCGGAAACTCATCCTTCAATTCGAGAGATTTCTCCGCAAGACGCTTTCTCAAATCGCTGATATATTGAGTCGGTATGGCCTTGTCATCTGCGGGATCGAGCACCAGGTAGGCCATATAGGTTCCGCTAAAGTGGTCGTTTAATTCGATGTCGGCCGTTCGGATGGGGTGACTTTTCGAGAACCACTTGACCGGGTTGTCATTAATTTGAATTCGCGTGATGCCGTATATGGCAACCACTAAAGCAATCAGAATAACAATCAGAATCGGTTTTGCTTTAGAGTATGTCAGTTTCCCGAGGGCACTCAGCAGCCTGGTCAGCAATGTTTCTTCTTTACCCTCCTGTGTTTCGAGGCCGAAGTTCTCAAGAGATTTCTCTCGTATCATCATAATATACGCCGGCACGAAAGTAATCGTGCAGACCCACGCGATCATAATGCCCGTGGCGACGAATATACCGAAGACCTGTACCGGCGGAATCGGAGTAAGAGCGAGAGACGCGAAGCCCGCCGCCGAGGTCAGCGAGGTATAAAGCATCGGCATAAACAAATTGTCCATTACCTCCAGCGTTGTCTTTCTTCTGCCCTTTTCTTTTGTGTAAAGGTCGAAGAATTCCGAAAGAATATGCACCGAGTCCACCACGGCGATCGGCATAAGGAAAATCGGGATCATCGAGCTCATTATGTGCACAGGATATCCGAATCCGATCAGCAGGCCCATCGTTGAAATCACCGAAACCATCGCTACGATCATCGGCGAGATTACCAGCACCAGCTTGCGGAAGAACAATAACATAAGAATGAAAATCACAACCATCGCCAGCGGCGCCGACATCGCCATCTGCGCAAACATCTCGTATCCGAACGTATCCTCCGCCACGGGCAGGCCGGTTATATGATATTCCTCGTTGCCCTTTGGGAAGGTCTCTATTTCTTTTGTAAGCTCTTTGTAAACTTCGTGGCTCAGATGCTTGTCGGTAAGCGGCAGGTAAAGGCAAATCGCTTTACCGTCTTCGGAGATTAGAGTGCCTTTGAGCAGAGGATTGGACATTGCCTTGTCTCTGATGTCCAGCGCTTCGGCATTTGTCGCCGGCGGTTTTTTCATCAGCCACTCGAATGTCACCACGCCCGGCCCGCCCTGGCCGATGTGGTCGACGGTTGAAGGCGCAAGCAAATCGACCTCGATAACGCCGGCCTGCTCGTTGGGATCTTCGGCGTCCGGCCAGTGCAGCGTCTTCGCGAATTCAGCCAGGTCGTATATCCTGGCCAGCGAAGCGGGATTGAACACTCCGTTCGGGTCTCTTTTATTGACAACGCCCAACACGACGATGTCGCTTAGAACAAACTGCTCTTTTGTCTGGTTGTGGAACAGGCGCACCGGTTCGTCGGGCGAGAGCATGTTCTCAGGGTCCGTATCGACCTTGATCAGTGGTATCAGAGCCCCGAGTACCAGAGTGAAAATTATCATCACAACCGTTATTCTTTTGTAGTGCTCTAACGAGTAAGAAGTAACCTTATGTTTAATATCCATTCTTCGATCCCTGTAAAAAGTATCTCTAAAATTTGAAATCCATTTACAACAGTTTTACAGCTTCCGTTGGACGAGGTGCTTTTCCATTATGTGGATTCTTTATTGTCTCTGCGGATTTTGCGTCGATAATTTCCATTGATGTAGCCTTTCTTTGCCCTATATGAAACAAAATTCTTCCTTAAGCTGCCGGGCGCTCGGGCTGTCCAGCACTTCTTTACACCGATATGAGCAGTAAGTAATATACCCGCCGGAAATATTTCTTGCGATAAAGCCGTTTTGCACCAGGATTCTGCAGGCAATATAACTTCGTATCCCAACAGCACAAAAAACATTTATTACAGTATCCTTCGGCAGTTCATTCAGCTTGTTACGAAGTTCGTCGACCGGTATGTTAATCGATGAGGGAACATTATCTCTTTTGGACTCGCGGGCTGACCTTACGTCGAGAATATAGTCGGCCTCGTCGAGTTGGTTCCAGTGCACAACTTCCATTGTGCCCTCAAGGATATTAGATGCGACAAAACCGGCCATATTGACGGCGTCTTTACCGCTACCGTATGGCGGGGCATAAGCCAGCTCCAGCTCCTGCAAGTCGAATACCGTCAGACCCGCCCTGATGGCAACGGCAAAAATATCGATCCTCCTGTCAACACCCCGGGAACCGACAATTTGAGCGCCAAGGATTTTACCTTCCGGCTTTGTAAACAATAGTTTAATACACATTTGTTTCGCACCCGGGTAATAGCCAACGTGGTTAGCCGGATGGATGTATAGTTTTTCATATTCCACGTTCGTTTTTGCCAGAGCTTTCTCGCTTGCTCCGGTCATCGCAACAGTCAAATCGAAAACTTTTAATATCGAAGTACCCTGGGTGCCGTTGTATTGCCGATTTCTGCCGAAGATGTTATCCGCTACCATCCTGCCCTGTTTGTTTGCCGGTCCCGCCAGGGGTATTAGTGTGGGATTATCAAGAACGAAATCCCGGACCTCAATCGCGTCGCCGATTGCATAAATATCAGGACCGCTTGTCTGAAGGTTTCTATTTACTTTTATTCCGCCGGTTTCTCCGATATCCAGCTTTGCCTGCCTGGCTAATTTTACTTCAGGTTTGACTCCCATCGCAAGTATTACCATTTCACAGCTTAATTCCATCCCCGACTTTAAGCCGACCTCGAGCCGGGAATTAGACGGCTGAAAATTAGCCACGGCATCATTAAGCCACAGAGCAACATTATGTTTCTGCAGTTCCGGCTGGATAAAACCGGCCATTTCTTTATCAATTACGGGCAATACCTGGTCCACCATCTCGACTACAGCTACTAACATACCCCGCTGGCGAAGGTTTTCAGCCATTTCCAGCCCGATGTAGCCGGCGCCGACTATAACTGCCCGCTTGGGTTTGTGTTTGTCGATGTAGTCATTGATTAAATCAGTATCAGGCACGTTGCGCAGGGTAAAAATTCTGTCCGAATCGATGCCCGGTATCGGTGGTCTTACCGGTTCGGCCCCGGGAGACAAAATCAGTTTATCGTATGATTCGGTATAGCTCTCGCCGGAGCTGAGGTTTTTGACATTGATTTGTTTTTTTCCTGGGTCGATTGCTGTTACTTCGTTTCGAATCCGGACCTCAATGTTGAAACGCTTCTTAAAACTCTCCGGCGTTTGAAGCAGCAAATCATCACGGTCTTTTATTTCACCACCGATGTAGTAGGGCAGCCCGCAGTTGGCGAACGAGATATAATCGCCTCTTTCGAACATGATGATCTCGGCCGTCTCATCCAGCCGGCGAAGTCTTGCCGCCGCAGAGGCGCCGCCTGCAACGCCACCAACAATTAGTATCCTCTTAGCCATTTAACAAATTTCCCTTTCTTAAAACAGTCGTGTTCACTATTCTTAATCATTCATCGTTTCTTTATCAAACTTTCCTGCCGGAGGTTTTTGACGTTTACTGCGATCGAAAGATATTGCGTTCACAGGGCATGTTTCTATACAGGTTCCGCAGGAGAAGCAATCCGGGATAATCCGGTCCTGTTTCAGGATCGCGTCCATCACCGTTGAAGGACACGCCTTAGAACAGGCTTCGCAGGATATACACTTGTCGTAATCCACCTTGATTTTAAAGAAGCTAACCTTCTCGGCCAACCAACCTACCAGGCCGAACGGGCAGAAAAAATGACACCACGGCCTGTAGACGAAAAGGCTCAAAACCAGGATCAATCCGATAAATAGTCCGCCGGCAATACCGATTACCTGTGGCTTAAAAATCTTAAACGGATCAATCGCCCCGATTATATCGGCAGCCCAGAAAAAAGCAACAATTATCAATACCAAAAAGAACAGGATGCGAATCGAATTCGATACGATAAACGGGATTTTGACCTGGCCGAACAATCCTTTGCTGTCTTTACGGTTCCTGTTAAGTCTGAAAATTAAATCCTGCAACGTCCCGAACTGGCAACCCCACGAGCAGATGAATTTGTTGGCCAGGATGACCATAAGGAGAAAGATGCCGAAGGCGATAAGCCGCGGCGGGAAAATCACGCCCGTCGAACCCAGAAGAACAATCGCATCCTTGACCGTCCCCATCGGACTCGGATCGCTTCCCAGAATCACGCCGAATACAACGACCGCGGCTATATAAATCCATTTTCGATTTTGGGCCGTAATTCTGCCTTTTCTCATCAAAATAAAGACGGCGAGTAGAAAAACGATCCATAAGATACCTTTAAGCGGTATCTTAAACCAATTCTTGGATTCATTCTCAGCCTGAATAGCCAGCACTTGATTGACTTTTTTGCTTAGTAGCTCCTCATCCATGCCAAAGTCGGCGACCTGCTTTTTAAGATCATCCGGGGACGTGATGGCGAATATCTTTTTCAGACTTTTCCTGTCAAGATGATATTTCTTACCAAACTCGGCGATAGTTTCGTTGTTGTCAATATTTACCGCTATTTTTTCTGGTAGTTGCTCCTGCTCACCGCTCCAGAGTCGACTTGAAAGAACAGATGTACTTACTACTACGAGCACGATGATTATGAAATAACTGATCGTTCGCCACATGATATAACTTGCCTTACTAAATCTCATAAAAGCTTAGCCGGTTGACAAACCGGATAGTATTTCTTCTTTATCTTCAACCACTTCAACTTTATATTGAACGGGGCACGCCAGCGAACCTGAGACAAGACAATACTTTTCAGCTAATTGGGCAATCTCCTCTATTTTTGCAGCCGAACCGGCACTGCCCAAACTTACTTTTGCTCTCACTTCAACATTCGTAAAGCGAAGCCCGTTTTTGGTTTTCTCGACCTTACCTTCTACCTCCGAAGAGTAACAGGCAACGTCAACGTTAAATTTCTTCACAAAGTGAAAAAAGACCAGCATAATACAACTATTCACAGACGCAACGAACATCTCCTCCGGATTCAATGAATTCGGGCTGCCGCCATATTCCGGTGGAGATCCGATTTCAGTTTCGCTTATCCCACTCATTTTTGTCTTAGCGGGTTTATCTGAAATTTGATAGACTGTATTCCTGAAGATTTCCATGTGATTGTTTTCCTTTCTGTCTTAAATCAACTTGAGTTATTCATGCTTAAGATAATCGGCAGGTATCTCTAAACAAGGCCGTGTTGTCCATGTAGTTGTTATTCCAATAAACCCTGGAGTATTTTCTCTTCATCATGCACTACTTTTTTGCCCATTACTTTTGCGATGTTACCGCCGAACATTTTCGCCATTAAAGCCATATTCATCTCGGATAGATATACTTTGCCATCATCCGCTTCCCATACTGCCATAGAACAGGGCATCATACAAGATATATGTCTGTCACTTGTTAATACACTCTTTGCGTATTCAGCATTGCAGAGCTTTACAAGCTTGACGCGCGGTTTGAAGGTCACTCCATGTTTTGCCATAGATTTATTCATATCTATCGATTGATCTCCTGATATTACCCACCCATGCTTGGGAATTCGCTTTTCCAGGTCTGCAATAGTTTCATCAAATTCTAATTTGCTTTCCCTGGTAACGATCATCAGTGACGGCATTGCCGTAAATACAACAATAACACACAATACAAAACCAATTGCACCCCGAATAAATATTAAAGGCATTCGTTCACAACTTTTAGCCTTGATTTACGAGAGAAGTTCAAGTATTGTTGTTTTGGCCCAGCAGTGGCTGCGATTGTTGTTCGGGTAAGGTTAAAATGTCCACGCCGTTTTGTGTAACCAACACCGTGTGCTCAAACTGGGCGCTTCGCTGTAGGTCCAAAGTAACTGCTGTCCAGCCATCTTTCCAGATTGTATGTTTCCAAACACCCATGTTGATCATAGGTTCAACAGTGAAAATCATACCGGGTTTTATTTTCGTATGTTCACTTGGGTCGTAAAAATGCGGTACAATTGGGCTAGAATGAAAGTGTTTGCCAATACCATGTCCACAATAGGCGCGTACTACACTGTAACCATGTTTTTTTACATACGTTTCAATAGCACGACCGATATCTCTGATCAGACCATTTGGTCTAATAACAGCAATTCCCCGCATCATAGATTCATAAACAACAGTCAAGAGATTTTGAGACTCCTGGTCGATACTGCCTACGGGAACAGTTTCAGAGCAGTCGCCGTGCAGGCCGTTTAGAAAAATGGTAACATCTATATTAACGATGTCGCCGTTTTCCAAGGGTCTATCATCGGGGATCCCATGACAGATAACTTCGTTGACGGATGTGCATACACTTTTGGGAAAACCGTTGTAATTTAGTGGACTCGGATATCCGCCTTCAGCAATGCACGCCTCATGAACGACGGCATCGAGATGATCGGTAGTAACACCCGGGTGTACGGCTTTTATGGCTTTGTCTAACACCCGACGTGCAGCACGGCAGGTATGTCGCATCTGCTCGATTTCCTGGTCGCTCAATTTATTTTGTGTCGAAGATTCTTGTTCACCATCACCAGTCTTGGCGTAATCCGGACATTTAATATGAGCAGGAACGACACGAGGCGGACTGACTTGTCCCTTAGATACAAGATGCTTTGATGCTATTGGTACGTTGAAAGATGTTTGAAGTCTTTCGGAAGATATATCGTGTTCCATATGGCATTTTTTGTATTTCTTTCCACTGCCGCACCAGCAAAGATCATTTCTACCAAGTTTTTTTATCATTGTTTTTGCTTTCATAATAGCTTCTCTGCAAATAGATCACGCCAATTCATTGGTCAGGCATGGTCCGCATGCTCTGTCTCCATTGCGGGGCTCACATAGTGTCAATGCCAAAAATAGAGCCAGGGAAAAGAACACCAGCCCCAATACTAATAACCAAAAATATCCCATCGTGTCAGCAATCAATCCACCGAGCAGGGGCATAA
>CAZTDF010000179.1:0-9705 GCA_964612465.1 uncultured Pirellulales bacterium | reverse complement strand
TCAAAGGTGAGGATTTGTCGAGGATACGGTACAGCCGTTTCCATTTATGATTTATTAATTATGATTTATGATTGAATTTTTTATCTGCGTGATCCTTCGACGTTGCTCAGGACGGCGTCTGCGTTCATCCGCGGTTTAACCTTGTATTTCGTATGTCGCAATGAATTATGCAACAAAAGGCACCCGGCAATGAATTATACAACAAAAGGCACCCGGCAATGAATTGCCGGGCTAAATATATTTGATGGGGAGTTTTTTGTTTGCTTGTTTGTCCCGTGGGGGCTATAATGTTATTTTATGGAAAATCTAATCGCAGACAGAGCAGCACAAATCGACGCCAGCGGGATTCGGAAGGTCTTCGCGCTGGCGGCCTCACTGAAGGACCCAATCAATTTCTCAATCGGCCAGCCGGACTTCGATGTGCCCGAAGAACTGAAAGAAGCGGCAATCCAGGCCATCAGGGACGGTCAGAACAAATACTCGCAAACCGCCGGCGACGCCACGCTGAAAAACAGAATCACCGAGCAGGTGAAAGGCGAGTTCGGCTGGGAAAATCCCGCCGTGCTGGTGGCAAGCGGCGTCAGCGGGGGACTGCTATTGGCGTTTTTATCGCTGATTAACGCCGGCGACGAAGTGATTATCCCGGATCCGTACTTCGTCATCTACAAGCACGTGATTAACATGCTGGGCGGAAAGTGCGTCTATATCGACAGCTATCCCGATTTCGACCTGCCCGTTGAGAAAATCGCCGAGGCCATCACGGCCAAAACGAAGATGATTATCCTCAACTCGCCCTGCAATCCGACCGGCATGGTCTATTCGGAAGAGCGTATCAAGGCGCTGGCCAAAGTTGCGGCGGATAACGATATCCTCGTGATGACCGATGAGATATACGAGAAATTCTGCTACGATGGCGACTGCCCGAGTATCGCGAGTCACTACGAAAAGACCTTGCTTCTGCGTGGCTTCAGTAAATCCTATGCGATGACCGGCTGGCGAATGGGCTACGTCGCGGCACACGAATCTCTCAAGCACGTCGTCGAGGAAATGACTAAGATACAGCAATACACGTTCGTCTGCGCTCCGACGCCTTTCCAAAAGGCGGCGACCGCCGCGCTGGACTGCGACATAAGCGACCTGGTCGATGTGTACAGAAAGAAAAGAGACCTTCTTTACGAAAGCTTGAACGGTGCGTTCGAGCTGGTCAAACCCGGTGGGGCATTCTACGCGTTCGTTAAAGCGCCCGGCTCGGCAGGAGCCACCGCTTTCGTCGAAAAGGCGATTGCCAACAATCTGCTCATTATACCGGGCAACGTTTTCAGCGAACAAGATACGCATTTCAGGATAAGCTACGCGACCAGCGATGAAAAAATCCGACAGGGGGTGGAAATTCTTCGAAAGCTTGTTTGAACATATTCCAGGAAGTGATTATACGGCTACATCGTGTTTCCTGGTGGAAAATGCCTTGACGACGAACCTGGCATCATGTACAAGTGCCGCGCTGTTTCGTATTTTTCGATATCACTGCATTTGAGACGACCGGCTCTGGTTTTATAAACCGAACCGGCTAAAATGGAAGGCAATTTTCGGAAGGGATAACGCAGTGAGGAAACCCTATCAGGCCACAGCAATTTTCGCTGTAGCGGTACTATTGGCCGTGGGTCTTTTGTGTCCGGCGGCAGAACAGCGTGATGTGTCGACTAATATTCCGCCGAACATTTCTATCACGGCCGTTGAGGAGCCATGCCTGACGGAAACGGAATTGGGGGCTTTCCGGTGGCTTGAGCAAAAAGACTCTGAAAAGGCTGAAACGCTAAGACAGGCTTTGCACCAGTTGCGAGAGAAAAATGCCGAGAAGAGCAGGCAGGACCAAATCGAACACGCCCTGGAATGGCTTGAGAAAAAAGGTCACGAAAAAGCCGGGCAGTTAAGGTCGCTCTGTGGACAAGAGCCCGGTCGGTTCGAAGCTGAGTTTCAGGAAGTTATTGAGGCCGAGATTGATAAAACGCTCAAGCTGCGGAACCGGGAGATAATCAGGTCAATGGTTTTCGGGACGGTAGGGGGATTGGGGCTTTTCTTGTTCGGTATGCTCCAGATGTCCGAAGGTCTTAAAAAAGCCGCGGGCAAGAAACTCAAAAACATTCTCGAATCGATGACGAAAAGACGCGTTGTCGGCTGTCTTGTGGGCGCGGGGATAACGGCTTTAATCCAATCAAGCTCTGCTGCAACCGTTATGGTCGTCGGTTTCGTCAATGCAGGACTGCTTACACTCAAGCAGGCAATATCCGTGATTATCGGTACGAACGTCGGAACGACGGCGACGGCCTGGCTTGTTTCTATATCCGGTATCGGGACGCTGGAAATCACAACATATGCTCTGCCGGCAATAGGCCTGGGATTTCTCCTGCAGATCGGGGGCAGGACGCGAAGGACGAAGAACATCGGGCAAATCATCCTTGGATTCGGTATCCTTTTCGTTGGTATAAGCTTTATGAAGAACGCATTTAGCGGTCTGGAGGACAGTCCGGGCGCGCAGGCACTGTTCATAGCAGCGGCAAAAAATCCTATCCTGGCTATCCTGGCAGGGATGGCTGTGACGATGCTTATTCAAAGCAGCTCCGCGGCCGTTGCAAGTGTTCAGTTATTAGCTATGTCGGGGGCGTTCGGCACCGACTGGGAAGTGGCGCTTCACCTTTCAATCCCCTTTATCTTAGGGAGCAACATCGGTACCACCATAACAGCTCAGCTCGCAGCGTTCCGGGCTAATCTGAATGCACGTCGTGCCGCCTGGGCACATACAATGTTCAATGTGATTGGTGCGTTTATCTGTATCTGGTTCATCGGTTGGATCGGCAAGGCGGTTCATATCATCGCGCCGTGGGAACTCACACAGACGACAATAGCGGCATCCATAGCAATCGCACATACAACAATAAAGATATTCGAGGCGGTTTTCTTCCTTCCGCTGACCGGGGTGCTGGAAAAAATGGTGGTCAGGTTCGTACCGGAGAAGCCTGATGACCTTGTGGTCCGGCCAACGGCATTGGAACGACACCTATTGGATACGCCCGAGCTTGCTATAAACCAGATAAGGCATGAGATAATGCGGATGGCCCAGGTAGCCAAAAGGGCAGTTAATCAGGCCGTGGAGGGTCTTGTTGAGAACGACAGGAGAAAACTTGACATGGCGCGGACGACGGAGGATGTGACGGATAGTCTCCAATATGAGATCACCTCTTATATTGTCGCCTTATCTACAAAGGAGATTTCCAATGAGATGTCGGCGGAACTGCCGGTGCTTCTACATACTATTAACGATCTCGAGCGTGTCGGCGACCACGCCGTCAATATCGTGGAAATTGCCGAACGAAAAATCGAGCACAGGATTTCCTTTAGTGATTCGGCACTGGCCGAGACAGCTCAACTGAAAGACCGGGCAGAGCTGATGTGTGATAATATAATAGCGGCTCTGGAAAGTAGTGACATAGAGCAGGCCAAAGCGGCCCTGGAGAAAGAGGATAGCCTCAACAGAATGCAGGTGGATTTTCGCCGCAGTCATGTTCAGCGCATGAGTGAGGGCGCCTGTTCAGCCGATGCAGGGCTGATTTTCATTGACCTTGTTGACAATGTTGAAAAGATCGGCGACCATCTGACTAATATCGCACAAGCAGTAATAGGGGGCCTGCAATGGGATGGAATCGAATTGAAAGTTTCATCGAGTCCCGAACCGGGAGCCGACATGACGTAGAATCTCATTTAGGATTAACCGATGGAAAACTGCCTTGACCGGCGAAACGAAAAAAGCTAAAAAGGCACTGCAATTTGAATGATATAATTACATTAGTCCGAAATTGCACGAGAAGCTTTGAATTATGTATGTATAATATGCTATCGCTTTAAGGAATCTGTATGGATTACAAACAAATGATTCTCGGAACAATAGGGGGGTTGGGTCTATTCCTGTTCGGTATGGGATTGATGTCCGATGGACTGAAAAAGGTCGCGGGCCAGAAGCTCAGGAAAATTGTTGAGTCAATGACGAAAAAGCCGCTTATTGCCTTTTTGGTTGGCGCAGGCGTTACGGCTTTGGTTCAATCCAGCTCGGCCACGACCGTTATGGTCATAGGTTTCGTGAATGCCGCACTGCTTACACTCAAGCAGGCGATATGTGTAATAATTGGAACGAATGTCGGCACGACGGCAACGGCCTGGCTTGTTTCAATATCCGGCGTTGGCGCTTTTAAGATTACAATCTACGCTTTGCCGGCGGTCGGCTTCGGATTTCTTATGATGACTCTGGGCAGGACGCGAAGGACAAAGAGTATAGGGCAAATAATGCTCGGTTTCGGAATCTTATTTGTCGGCATCAATTTCATGAAAGATGCTTTTCAGCCGTTAGAGAGAAGCCCACGGGTGCAGGAACTTTTTATCTCGCTGGGTAACAAGCCTATACTGGCTATTTTGGCCGGCGCCGTGGTGACGACGCTTCTTCAGAGTAGTTCGGCTGCCATCGCTATTGTTCAGTTACTTGCAAGCGGCGGGGCCTTCGGGAACGATTGGCAAAAAGTCCTCAATGTTTCGATTCCGTTTGTTTTGGGCAGCAATATTGGCACAACAATAACCGCTCAACTCGCAGCACTACAGGCAAACCTGAATGCAAAACGCACAGCCTGGGCGCATACAATATTCAATACCCTCGGTGTCTGCATAGCTTACCCTTTTGTTTATCTTGGCTTGTTCGGTGCTTTAGTTTACAAAGTTTCTCCATGGGAACTTGGCCCTGCCACCATTGCGGCTAATATTGCCATTGCGCACACTATTTTCAATGTTGTGAATTCGGGTGTATTTTTGCCGCTTTCCGGTGTACTTAGAAGAATCGTCGTGAAATTGGTGCCGGAAAAACCCGGTGATATAACGGCCAAGCCGGTAATCCTCGAGGAACACCTTCTTGGCACACCGGTAATAGCGCTGGAACAGTCAAAACGCGAAATCATTCGCATGGCAAAAACAGCCAAAAAAGCCCTTGAAAATTGTCTCAACGCAATTGTCAATAATGATAGAAGAATGCTTGAGACGGTAAGACAAATAGAAGACTTCATCGATGAATTCCAGATCGCCATTACGACCTACCTTTCAGCACTATCACGCAGGCAGTTATCCGATGAGGTTTCTATCGAGTTGCCGGTGCTTTTGCACACGGTCAACGACCTTGAGCGTATTGGCGACCATGCCGTCAATGTCGTCGAAATTGCTGAGCGAAAAATGGATAAAAAGCTTTTATTCAGCGACTTGGCGCTGGCCGAGATTGGCCAATTGAGACGCGAGGCAGAGCAAATGTTTGATCGCATCATAGAATCTCTGGAGGAAAATGATATTGAGGCTGCCAAATCGGCTCTGGTCAATGAGAATAACATCAATCAGATGCAGATGGATTTCCGTCGAAGTCACGTCCAGCGTATGAGCGAGAGCATCTGCTCGGCGGAGACGGGTCTGGTTTTTATCGACCTGATTGACAATATCGAAAAAATCGGTGACCACCTCACAAATATCGCACAGGCAATCATCGGCGGCCTGCAATGGGAGGGAGTCAAACCAAAAATTTCTTCCGATTCCTGACTATATACTGGCAGCCGGGCAATTTGAAGGTATAATTAGCTATATGGAGTGTCCATTTCGGATAATTGCGGTTGGTGTTATGTGCCTGATATTGCTCGCGGGATCGAGTATGGCGTCTGAGCCGAACGCCGCCGGCACGGATTTGCCCGCCGCCAAAGCAGCGGTCATTGTCTGCAAGGGCATGATCGACGATGGGCTCTATAAATCCATCCAGCGAAGGACCCAAATCGCACTTGATTCCGATGTGGAATACGTCGTTTATGAAATCAGCACCTACGGGGGGCTTCTGCAGTCTGCGGACGATATTTCCAAGTATTTCATACTCGATATAGGCAAAAAAGCCCACACGGTCGCCTACGTAACCACCGAAGCGATATCAGCCGGTGCGATGATAAGCGTCTCCTGCCGGGATATCATAATGCGCGAGAACACCACCATCGGCGATTGCGCTCCTATTACAATAGGAGGCAAGCTCGAAGGTGTTGAGCGTGAAAAAGCCGAGAGTTTTACCCGCGCAGCCTTTGCGCGGGCAGCAGAAGCAAACGGCTATCCGGCTGCGCTACTAAAGGCAATGGTCACCATGCAGACAAAAGTTTACAGGGTAAAGAATCTGCAAACCGGCCAGAGCGAGTTCTTCGAATACGAGCAAATGCCCGATGATCCGAATAAATATGATCTGGACGGCAAAGAGCTGATTGTTAAAGAAGACGAGATTTTGACGCTAACCGCTGCCAGGGCGTCCGAGTATGGAATTGCCAGGGCACAGGTCAAAGACCTGGCTGGGGCTCTTGAATTCCTGGCCGAGCGTGACAGCGTGACTTTCGCCGGTGAGCCGATGGTTCTCAAAACTCTCTGGTCGGAAGAGATGGTCCGGTGGTTAAACTCGCCGGCGGTGATGGCAGCGCTTGTAATGCTTGCCATGCTGGGAGTGTATATTGAATTTAACACGCCGGGCGTCGGACTGCCCGGGCTCGTAGCGGTGATATGCCTTGTAATAATCATCGGCAGCAAATACCTGGTGGGACTGGCAAACTGGGTGGAGGTGGCGTTATTTTTCGTGGGGATACTCCTGCTGTTGGTTGAGTTTTTTGTATTGCCCGGCTTTGGCATCGCGGGAATGATGGGAATAATTTGTGTCATGGTCGGCTTATTCGGCATGCTAATCAAGAATCCTCCCAACAGGGTTCCCTGGCCCGACAGTCCTGCAAACTGGGATGTATTTATGGATGGGCTTATGGGATTGTCGTTCGGTTTTCTTGGATTTGTTGTCCTGGCGTGGATACTGACGAAATACATGCCTAAACTCCAGTTCCTCAGCGGGCTGATTCTGGTGCCGGCGGTAGCAAAGCAGGGCACGGAAATGAAAATCAGTATGACAGCGCCGCCGGAACTTGAAACCATCGGCGTTAATATAGGTGACATCGGAGAAGTCGTTTCAACGCTGAGGCCTACCGGAAAAGCAAGATTCGGCGATGCAATCGTGGATGTCGTTGCCAAAGCCGAGTTTCTTGACAAAGGCACTAAGGTCGAGATAATAAAAATTCACGGCAACAGAGTTGTTGTCAAAGTAGTGTAAGAGCAATCATAGGGAAAAGTGAATGGGTTGGTGGCTTATTTTTGCCGTTTTTCTTTATTTTGCCTGTGCGGCGCTGATCGTCGCCGAAGTATTCGTGCCGAGCGGCGGCCTGATTAGTATCTGCGCGCTTGCCTGCCTGGTCGGCGGTATCGTGATATTTTTCCAATACAGTGTTACTGTCGGGTGGATCGGCATAGGAATCGCGGCTATAATGATTCCATCGGTGTTAGTTGTCGCTTACAAGATATTCCCAAAAACCAGGTTCGGCAAAAGCGTGACGCTCACGCCCCCGGAACGCATGCAGGGCGACGCCATTCCCGATACGGACAGGCTTAAAGAGCTGCTCGGTACCGAAGGCGTTGTCCTTACACCGCTGCGGCCGGTGGGAATGTGCGATTTCTCCGGACAGAGACTCGAGTGTGTCGCTGAGGGCGGGTATGTTGACAAGGGCAAAAAGGTCAAGGTCATCAACGTGGAAAGCACACAGTTGACTGTTCGTATAATCGAAGAGAGTTAATGAAAGGACAAGTATTATGTATAACTTAACAAACACGACTCTGGCACAATCCGATCCGACAAAAGTTGTCTTAGTGGCGATTTTGGTCGTAGTCATTCTTGTAGCGGTTGTGGCCTTCATGCTGTTCCTGAAATTCTTCCGACTGTGGCTGCAGGCCAGACTCTCGCGAGCGGACGTCAAATTCTCCGAGCTTATTGGAATGTGGCTCAGGAGGGTCGATACGAGAACTATCGTTCTGAGCAAAATCACCGCGATACAGGCTGGCCTGACATTGACGACGACGGATTTGGAAAGTCATTATCTGGCCGGCGGCAGGGTACCAAATGTCGTACGAGCTTTGGTAGCCGCAAACAGGGCGAATATTGACTTGAGCCTGAAAACGGCTACGGCAATTGACCTGGCAGGCCGTGACATCCTCGAAGCGGTCCAGACGAGCGTCAATCCCAAGGTGATTGATTGCCCCGATCCTGCGAAGAGCAGAGGCACGATAGATGCAGTGGCTCAGGATGGTATCCAGTTGAAAGCGAAGGCTCGCGTGACCGTCCGGGCCAATATCGAAAGGCTCATTGGAGGTGCCACCCAGGAGACGATTATCGCTCGCGTGGGCGAAGGAATTGTTACCACGATCGGAAGTGCCATAACTTACAAAAGTGTTTTGGAAAATCCGGACGATATTTCCAAGTCGGTTTTGTCCAAGGGACTTGACGCCGGTACGGCTTATGAGATTTTATCCATCGATATTGCCGACGTTGATGTAGGCGAGAACGTCGGCGCCCAACTGCAGGCCGCCCAGGCTGAGGCGGATATGCGAAGAGCAAAGGCCGAGGCCGAAAAACGCCGGGCGATGGCTGTGGCACGCGAGCAGGAAATGCGGGCGCTTGTAGTCGAAAACGAAGCAAAAGTGCCATTGGCTATGGCAGAGGCCTTCAAGAAGGGCAATATCGGCGTAATGGACTATTATAGAATGAAGAATATCATGGCTGATACCTCGATGCGAGATTCCATTGCAAAGCCCAAGAAGAAAGAATAGTCTCGATAATTCATGCTCTAATACTTGATTCAGTATGAACTCTATGGCCGAGAGTAAAGCGTATGAGTGAGCTTTTAGCACAAATAATTCTGGCAGGCCGAAGCGATGACGCTGAAGGCTGGATGAACATCCTGATCGTTGTAGTTCTTGCGGTCTTCTGGGCAATTGGTGGTATTATAAAAGCGAAGGCGAATAAAACCGGGGCACCGGGCGAGCAACCACCTGGTAAAACTGCCCGCAAACCACCGTTACACAGCAGGGAGGCAAGGGAACAAATGCTAAGGCAGCTACAACGTCCTGCCGACTCTGAACAAGGCCAACGCCAACAGCCGCGCCCCGCTGCAAAACAACCGCGAATGAAGTTTGCCGACCTCCAGGCTGCCGTCCGTAAATTTGCAGTTGAAGCCGAACAGGCTTTTCAGCCTCAATCCGGTAAAAAGACGCCGGAACTCAAACCGGTATTAACGGAGCCAAAGATTCCGCCCGAGACCGTCAAACCCAAGGAGCCTATAGGCAAAACTGTCAAGAGACTGAAAGATAAACTGGTTTCTGAACCGGCACAAATGCCCGAGTCGGAATTTCTCTCCGAGCTTCTCACGGATTATGCTGATCCTGAAGAGCTAAGAAGGGCGATCCTGCATTATGAAATCCTCGGCAAGCCTTTGTCAATGCGAGATCCGCCCTGATATCTTATCGGACTTTGTGTCTCCTGCAGAATAGCACATATTCAATTTTACTTTTTACCAGGACTCCTGGCTGGGGAAAAATGGATTCCCGCCTTTGCGGGATACGTGTTTAGCCAGGGAAAAGCCATCCCCATCCCAATAAACGACAATTGGGATGAGGCTGCCACCCAATAGACTAGATACAAAACGGGTGGCAGCCTCAAAGCCGCAGGCTTTGGGGATGGCCGAGAATGCCAGAGGCAGGCTAAACATGTACTTCGCGGGAATGACAGTGTGGCAC
>CAZTDF010000178.1:0-9755 GCA_964612465.1 uncultured Pirellulales bacterium | reverse complement strand
GCGCATGCTATAGCCGGTACATTGGGAAGCAAAACCATGGGCAGTCCCAAAGTAAAAATAGTAAATTTATGCCATAGGTATAGTCATTCGTCAATTTATGGCTCAGTCATCATAAATCCAAAGGCATTTACGCTCATCGAGCTGCTCGTGGTCATTTCCATTATTGCTTTGTTGGTGGCGATATTGCTGCCGGCACTTCATCGAGTCCGAAAGCAGGCCAGGGCGGTTGTCTGCCAGGCGAACCTCAAGCAGTGGGGATCGGTATTCTTCCTGTATACTGAGGACAACCAGAGCTGGCTCCCGGCAAGACCTTCAGATGTCTTTTGGTTTCTGCGCGGGCCGTTTCTCAGCAAGGATGACCCGAACAAACCCAGCTTATTTCAAGACATAAACGCTAAAGGTATAGCATGCTGCCCAATGGCTTCTAAAGCTAACAAAGTTGGTGCGCCAATAGGTATTCAAAGCGGCTCATCTTCGTCTTCGCAGTGGCTAAGGGGGCATATCGGTTCAACATTTGAAGCATGGGAGATTATATTCCCGCCTCCGCGTTTTCGCTGCAGCTACGGATTCAACCTCTATTTATTTACCCAAAAAAGTATAAGGGATCAAGTATTAATTAACTAAGTTTGATATAATCAAAAGACTATGTTCATTGCATAGTCAAATATTCTGCTTTCACCGTTCTCATGAATCTTATCTTATGTGGAATTCGCATCAAGCCTCGTTCGGGGTAGACTACGCTTAAGGGATGAGTTGTTCATTGTTTTCGGAATCCGGCTTGTCCTCATCCTGCTCCGGCTTTTCCTCCAGGTCAACCAGTCCCATCGACGCAATGCGCTTGACAAGATCGACTAAGTTATCGACACCCAGCTTGCGCATGATATGAGCGCGATGCACTTCAATAGTCCTTGCAGAACGGTGTAGCAGATTGGCTATTTCCTTGTTGCTCATGCCGTTGATGATAAGCTGCAGGATTTTCGTTTCATTTCGGGTTAGAGAAGCGCCCAAATCAGGATGAGTAGCAGCGTTCTTTTTAAGTATTGATCTGATCTTCCGCACAAAATTCTTTTTGTCCAGGGGCTTTTCGATAAAATCCACAGCTCCGGCTTTCATGGCTTTGACGGCGGTGGGTATATCCCCGTACCCCGTTATCATCAGAACAGGAACCCACGGAGCCAGGTGCTGTATATCCGCCAGTAATTCAATGCCGTCCTTTTCAGGCATTTTCAGATCAGTAATCAGCAAATGGCATTTTTGAGAACGCAATCGTGCAAGACATTCAATCGGATTACCAAAGCAGCTCACCTTAAAGTCTGAATCTTCAAGCGTTTCTTTGACGACCTCGCGAATCGTTGGCTCATCATCGAGGAAGAAGATGTGTTTTTCTATGATATTTGCCATTGCTACTCCGTTACCTCTACGCTACATTTCTATGAAGACGAAATACTCAGCTTAGAGCATTAATCCCTTTACCCCTATAAGGAGAGCTTGCCTCTTAAGGGCACTATTTCACTGCCTCTGATAAGTACTGCTTCATAATGAGAACTTATACTATGAATTAATGGTTTTAAAATCTATTGTGGTAAATACGTAATTTTGTGGATTCGTCTCTCTTTATGTTGTCGATTAAAATGAATCCTTGCTTCATATAGGAATAGCGATTCTGGATTGAAAATGTTACCTATTATTTTTGTATAATTTTAATTTTTTTAAAAAAGCCTTTTTTTGGGAAATAATCCACTCCATGGGTTTTCCATGATTACCTATGGGCTTAGTCGGCTTTTCATTAAGGAAGATTTTTATATTAATGAACCTTAGGTAATCGAATTCCCTCCTTTACATCATATCCTAATCCCGATATCGAAAAATAGTGGCTTTCATCAGCTAATTCCGGCTTAAAGTAATGAATATTTGTTTTTTTTTGGCAATATTAAGATTTTGCTCGGCTAAGAAATTTTGTCTTTTTCGATAGGTATATTGATGATAAATGTTGTTCCTTTGCCAAATATGCTCTCAATGCGAATTTGACCGCCTATACGAGAAACGACATCCTTCACAATGCAAAGTCCCAGCCCCGTTCCCTGGCCCCGAGGCTTGGTTGTGAAAAAAGGCTCAAAAATCTTATTAATATTTTCCGGTGCTATGCCGCCGCAGTCGTCAGAGAGACGCAGCTCAATATGCTTATTTTTCAGGGCCCCGCTTATCACAAGCTGCCGGGTCTTTTTGCCGTCGGCCGCCTGTATGGCATTTTCAATAAGGGCAAAAAACAACTGCTCCAGGTCGTTTTCATTCATCCATGAACAGGGAAGGTCGTCCATATTTCTGACTCGAAGTAAAATACTTGCTGAACGTGCGCTTTCACTCAGTAACCTTGCGATTCTGACAGCGACCGTCTTCAAATTTACTTCAGCGACGGTCCTTCCAGAAGATTTCCTGGCAAAATTGCGGAATCTTTCAATAATTGAAGTGATATTGGATACCTGAGTCACACTGTCCTTGAGTCTTCTTTTGACAGTCTCTGAAGAAGATGTTGCTTCCAGCTCATCGAGCGCATTATCCATCGACAGGCGAATGACAGTCAGAGGCTGCGTGAGTTGATGAGCTACGGTCGCACTTAAGGTCCCCAATGAGGCGAGTTGTTCGGCTCGAGCCATTTGTCCGCGATATCTGCTGAGTTCCTCTTCCTTCAGCTTCGTTTCGCTGATATCAACAAATGAGCCCATCATGGAAATCGGCTTGCCGTGCTCATCTTTCACGAAAGTTGCACAGATCTGAACATCGAAGGCCGAGCCATCCTTTCTTTTGGCCGTTAATTCACCGATCCAGCCTCCTCTATCTCGCAGCGTATCGATTACCCTTGATCCTTCATCAGGAATTTGCCAGAACTCAATGGCATTTCTTCCCTGAACCTCGTTCTCGTCATCGTATCCCCACATTTTGATAAAGGACCTGTTCACATATGTTAAATTCCCTTCTGTGTCGCCGATGGCAATGCCGCTTATGGATGAGTCAACAGCGGAACTGAGCTTTTGTATTTGCTCTTCTGCACGTTTCATATCATCGATATCTCTTGCGATAACCATAGCGGTGGTCGCCCTTCCATGATCGTCTCTCAATGGCTCAATGGTCGCACTGTACCAGCGGGGCTTATTCTGTATTTCAGTCAACGAGACCGAATTTATTCCTTGCCCGGTCTCGATGGCTTTTCGCACATTAGCCGCCTGGCGTTCTGCGATTTCTTTCGGGAAAAGGTCCCACAACGTCTTTCCGACCAAGTCTTCCGGCTGATATCCCAAAGTCTCTGCCCCCACTTTATTCGCGAATAAAAAGACGCCTCTCTCGTCTATGGTGAAAATGGAATCCCTCGCACATTCGACCAGCGTTCTGTACTTTTCCTCGCTCTCGGCAAGTGCTCTTTCCATGTTCCTTTGCTCGGTTGTGTCTTTGGCAACGGTTACAAGCACTGTTTCATCACGTATTTTCACTGCCGTTATGTTCAGGTTGGCGTGGTATGTCGAGCCGTCTTTGCGTTTCAATTCTGCCTGGAAATCACGGATGAGACCATCCTGCTGAAGTTGTTTTAAGAGCCGCGTTCGTTCGTCGGGATTATGATACATATTTCGCACATTTGATTGCTTTGTTTCCTCAAGTGAAAAGCCCGTCGTTCGAAGCATCGTGCTGTTAGCGTCTATAATCCGCCCGTCCAATGCCGCCAGGCCAACGCCTACAGGCAAAGTCTCGAACAGAGTACGATAACGGATCTCCGATTCATGCAGCGCCTCCTCTGTGTTCCTCCGTTCGGTGACGTCCTCACCAAAGGCCTGGAAAGAAGCTGCACGGCCGTTCTCGTCAAAAAGTGCCCGATTTGTCCATCGTTGCCATCTAACCTGACCATCTGGCGTAATTACTTTGTGCTCGTGTTTCATAATCGGCGAATCAATGGTCAGTGACACAATATTATCCAGAACTCCCTGCCTATCTCGTTCAGGGATGAGATACTTAAAATTTTTACCGGTCAACTCTTCGCTGGTTTTGCCAAAGTACTCGCAGTACGCAGCATTAACAAACACAATCTCACCACTCGGAAGAAAGCTGCACATCAAAACAGGCGAGTCCTCAACCACTGAACGGTATCGCTCTTCGCTGTTATGCAGCGCCTCCTCTGCCTTCTTGTGCTTTGTTATATCGATAGCCGTGGCGGCCATAAATAAAGGCTCTTCACTTTCATCCCTTACCAATGTAGCACTCATCAATGTGGGGAAAACAGTGTTGTCTCTTTTTTTATGCCATACCTCCTCGGCTACATAGTTGCCTTTTTGTATAAGCTGATCTTTTAATTGGTTCACGCATTCCATTTGCTCTTCATTGTGAGAAATAGAAAGGTTTTTGCCGATGAGTTCATCTACGCCGTACTGGTGCATCTTTGCATAAGAATCATTCGCATAGATAAGATTACCTTGAAGGTCAGCCATGACAATACCGTGACCCGCTTTGTCTGCAATCGTTTTGAATTTTCTGATTTCCTCATCCGCCTGTTTGTGCTGGGTGATGTCATGCATAACACCCTGGAGGAGCAGAGGCTGGTTTTTCTCATCTTTCACGATGACAGCTTCGTCCCGAAACCATACGACACTGCCGTTCTTGGCAATAATGCGGTACTCTACCACAAACGGCTCTTTCTCAGCATAGTTTCGATGTACGGTTTTTAAAACACGATCTCTATCGTTCGGGTGCAGTTGTTTTAGCCATATATCCGGATCGCTTTTGTATTCTTCGGCAGTAAATCCTGTCAAATCTTTAATCTGGGGACTCACATAGAGAGTAGTGCTTTTTTCATCGAGTGAGGCAATGTATGTGACTGCCGGGAGTTGTTCCACAAGCGTGCGATATCTCGCTTCTGATTCCTTTATTGTATTCTCTGCCTGCTTGCGCTCGCTGACATTTCTGAAAATGCCCATCAGATATTTTTTCCCGTCCAATGTTATTGAGAACGAATTGACGTCGGCATAAAAAACACTACCGTCTTTTTTCTTGACGGGAATATCTTTGGCCAGCGTAATTTCTCCTCTCGCTTGTTTGCCGAATTGTTCCATGACACGGAGTGTATCTTGCTCAGGATGAATGTCCATCGCGCTCAGGGTTGTAAGCTCTTGTGAATCGTACCCTAACATTTGACAGATTTCGTGGTTGCCCATATAGAATTTTTTGGTCTCAACATCGGCTAAAAGTATCCCATCGGCGACATTCTCGAAAATGGTTCTAAATATCTGTTCGGATTCTTTTGTTCCGAGATTCCTTTTTCTGTGTTCGGTTTGCTCACATTGCTCAAGGTCTCTGCGCAATGCTTTCAGCTCCTTGAGTAATTCTTCTTTTGTTTTTTGCTCATCTCGCATCATGGTTCCCCTAAATGACGCCTATTGTCCCTCAATCCATGGAGTCTAAATCAACATTACAAAGGCCTTGGCTGAGTGATGATCAGTCGCCATCAAGAATATCTACTTATAGCGTGTCTATAAATAGCTGATTGAACTGGTGTAGTCAAGGATGGATTCAAGGATTCTTGCTGGTTACAGAATTCCGTATGTTCCGTACGAGGGTGACGTTATGTCAACTGTCGATGAGTGTTTCCACAAATCAAATACCGCTGTTCTCGTCGTGCGCCATGAGCGATTTATATTGCATAAAAAATAACACGTCGTAATATACAATACGATATAAGCGATAAGAATTACGGTATCCTATTATCGGTGAGTTTGCTGGGCTTGTCAATCAGCAGAGCCTTATCTATGTCCGCCATCAGTTCCTGCTGATTAATTCTGACAACGCGCTGATGTCTTCTATGGCCTTCAGCGGCGGTCTCGCCGGGCTGGCTGATACTACAGCCGAAGGGCATGAAAACCAAAACCAACAAAGCAACAACTAAAATCACCTTACATACGGAAACGGAAACGCTCTTCATCATTTCTCCTTGTTATCGGCCAGAGCAAGTTTTTATTGTTTGGGCAGCACAAAACGCGCCCTTGATTATAAATAAATTATACATGTTGCCGGAGTTATTGTCAACGAAAAATGTGTCCAAATGGGTCCGGAAATATGTAAAAAAGGAAGGATTTTCATATTGTTTCGGGAAGTAGCCCTGTAATTTAGCTATGAAAAATCGATGATTATTAAGAATAACAAATCTATGATCGGCTTATTTGTGCGGTAGAGGCAGAATTTCCCCCCAGATGTGCCGGAGAGCCTGAAAACCGGTCTATTATAAGAACTTGCCACAAGGCCTTGAAGAACTTGCCACAAGGCCCTGGTTGTCAAAGAATAACTCATAAGCCGGTTTGCCGGATTATCCGCGATACTCCAGGCAGGCGTTTTTGTTGCTAATAATAGGCTTAATGTCTGCCGATAAATTGATGGGGTTAGAAACTGCGAGTAGGGTCGTTTTAGTGGATATATCGCAGTGAACATGCACGGTAAATTTCGAACTCCCGGCAGCATACGCACATTACTACGGTTCGATGTGTGGGTCAATGAATGACAGCTTAAAAGCTCTTGAAAGAATATGACGAGCGGGTGTTTGGGAGAAGCTGATGAAGAATGAAAAGCGGCTTAATGATTTAATGGAAATTCAGACAAGCGCTATAGCGTCTGATGGATTGATTATTTCTTCCTGGGCATGGTTGAATGTAGGCTATGTAATGAGCAAAGATGTCGCTACTATTTGCCCGGATGAAATAGTGATTTCAGCAGCAAAAATTATGTCCGACAAAAAGATTTCCTGTCTGGTCGTCGTGGACAATGGAAATGTGGCAGGTATCATTACCGAGACGGACATGCTCAGAAGAGTAGGCGACAAGGGTAAAGAGATCTATCATACAAAATTAGGCCGGATCATGTCTTCTCCTGTGGAAAGTGTGCCCCCTGATTTGTCTGTTCTTGAAGCCAGCAAAATTATGGGCGTCAAGCATATCAAGCGGCTGCCAATTCTGAAGGACGGGAAATTAGCTGGAATTGTGACACAGACAGACCTGGTTCGAGCCCTGACATCCTACGGCCTGTGGAGAGATATTTCGGAGATAATGAGTCGAGACATTGCCGGTATTCAAAGGAATGCGAGCGTGGCAGAGGCGTCGAAAATTATGACCTCTCGAAAGATATCCTGTATTATAGTCATGGATGGGGATGATGTGGTTGGCGTTCTTACAGAAAAAGATCTGCTTGGACGAGTAGTTGCGCTGCAAAGGGATCCCGCTAATACCAGAGTGGAAGATGTTATGTCTTTTCCCGTGACAAGCGTGCCTCCTGCTTTTTCCGTCTTCAGTGCCAGCAAGGTAATGGAGGAGATGAATATTCGCAGACTGGTTATTATGAAGGATAAACATTTGTGCGGAGTCGTAACTCAAGCAGACATTTTCATGGCGGTAAGGAATAAGCTGCAGGCCGAAGAAGAAAAGAGCTTGAGATTAATAGAAGAGTCCAAGAGCAATATTTATAAAACCGACCTGGATGGGAAAATAACTTATATTAATCCTGCATTTATGGAACTGCTGGAGGTTTCCGGGCCGGACGAACTTCTCGGTCAGACTTTTTTGCCGGAAAGGTTTTGGTTCGATCTGGAAGAAAGAAACCAGTTTTCGCAGGAACTTCAAAAGAGAAGTATTGAAAGCAGAGAGTTGACTCTGAAGACCTCGAAAGGCAATAAAATAAATGTTACTGTCTTTCCCAGTTATACCAAAGACGCCCATGGCGAAATCAACGGGAGTCAGGCAGTTGTCTATGATATCACGGCCAAAAAAGAGCTGGTCGCCCTTAGAAAAGCGGAGGAAGAGCTTGCTAAGCTCAACAATGACCTGGATGCGGCAGTCCGGGAGCTGGGCCAGGCGAATGAGGAGCTTCAGGAGTTCGCACACGTAACAGCTCATGACTTGAAAACACCGCTGCGGGCAATTGGAACTCTGGCCGATTGGTTATCGAAGGACTATGCCGATGAGTTCGATGAGCAGGGCAAAGAAAAAGTCAGGCTGCTCGTTACGAGAGCAGTACAAATGAGCGCTCTTATCGACGACATCCTGCGATATTCCAGGGTAGGACACGATATCACGAAAAAGCAACGAGTCGATTTGAATACGGTTCTATCAGAAGTAATTGCCGGAGCTGATCCGCCTGAAAATATTGAAATAACCGTTGAGAATGAACTGCCCGTCCTGATGTGCGAAAGAACCCAGATCCTGCAGGTTTTTCAGAACCTGCTGAGCAACGCCGTAAAGTATATGGACAAGCCTGCAGGGCAAATAAAAATCGGTTGTGTAGAGCGGGATTCCTTCTGGAAATTCAGCGTCACCGACAACGGATCCGGAATCGATAAAAGGCACTATGAAAGGATTTTCAAGCTATTCCAAACCCTTTCACCGTGCGAGGGAGTCGAAAAAACCGGCATTGGGCTTTCGATTGTGAAAAAGATCGTCGAGATCAACGGGGGCAGTGTCTGTGTGAAATCCGAAGTTGGCAAAGGAAGCACCTTCGTATTTACGCTGCCGAAGCAAAACTCCGACGTCACTGCCGTATTGACGAATAATCGTGACGCTGATTGATGTTTGAATACTGGCAATGACATTGACCGGTTTTTGTGTGCAGTTATTCCATATTTTGTTCGTTCAAGCCAAGTTCCCGCCGATAGTCTTCAGGACAATCCATATCGCAAAGCACTGAAGCGGTCGAGACGGCCAGCTCGAAAATATCGTCGCAGTGGCCGTGCAGCAGCCCCCGCAGACCCACGTTATCGTACTGCGTTAGAATCTCGTCACGATAGAGCGAGGAGAACAGGATGGGGTGGCCTCGCTTGCCCTTATAGAGCGGCACGAGAATACTTTTTTCAGTCGTCGCGAGGGATTGAAGCATCTTGTCGATTAATTCAGAAGTGATCGAAGGCTGGTCGCCGAGCACAACCATGACAGCCCGGCACTTTTTCGGCAGACTCTGAAGTCCGCAGCGTACCGAAGAAAGCATCCCGGACTTGTAATTTGGATTGTTCACGATTGAAACCGCCCGGCCTGATAATTCGGCGCTTATGCGTTCGGCCTGGTGGCCCACGACGACGTTAACTTCGCTAACGGTGCTCGCGAGAAGCTGATCGACGATATGGCTGATGACCGTTTTGCCGCCGAAGGGCAGCAGCAGTTTCTGGACGCCCATTCGGCTCGACAGGCCGGCGGCAAGAACTATGGCGTAAATCATGGCTGCTCCTTCTTCTTCCATGTTGTGTGAGCAATACCTTGTCGCCGGACGGCAATTAGCTCGGCGGTAATGCTCGCCGCGATTTCCGGCACTGTCACGGCGCCGATATCCTGACCGATCGGCGTAAAGACCCGGTCGAATTGCTCTGCGGTCGCAATGCCCGATTCGATGAAATTCTGTCGCATCAGGGCGACTTTTCGCCTGCTGCCGATCATACCGATATAGGCGACGGGCGCGTGAATGCACGCTTCCAGGGCCTCGGCATCGAGCTTGTGCCCCCGGGTGACAATGACAATATAGGTGTCGCTCGCGATGGGCCCGGCGGCGATTTGTTCCGGAATATCGCCGCAGCGTCTCGCCATGCCTTCCGGGTACAGGGCCGGGTCGGTAAACTCGGCCCGGTCGTCTATTACGGTGACATCGAAGCCGACGAGGCTTGCCTGAAGCGCCAGCGCTTGGCCGATATGCCCTCCGCCGGCGATAAGCAAAAGCGGTTTGGGTATCACCGGCTCGACAAACACCTGTAG
>CAZTDF010000177.1:0-9791 GCA_964612465.1 uncultured Pirellulales bacterium | reverse complement strand
GCCTGACCGGCGTGAGCATCACGGACAACCCCGACGAGCCGAGGAAATTTGTCTTCCCGTCAGGGACATCCATTGGAGCCGGCGAATACTTGTTACTCTATGCCGACGCCGATATGACCACCTCCGGCATTCATTTGGGCTTCGCCCTTAACGCCGACGGCGAGGATCTTTATCTTTATGACAGCAGCGGCCAGTTAGTCGATTCGGTTGAATTCGGCCTGCAGTTGCCTGACCTGTCCATCGGCAGAATCGGAAACGCCGGCACATGGACTCTGACCGTGCCGACCTTTGACCAGGCCAATGTCGCTCAGCCGCTCGGCGATGCCAAGGCAATCCGGATAAACGAATGGCTCGCCGACGGTCTTGTTCTGTTCGAGGATGATTTCATCGAGCTGTATAATCCTCAGGATTCCCCGGTTGATTTGACCGGCCTGTTCCTGACCGACAATCCCGTCACTCAGCCTGATAAATATCCGCTCGGACCGCTAAGTTTCATTGCCGGTGAGGCTTTCGCCTTGTTCATTGCGGATAACAGCAATCGGCCCGGCCACGTGGATTTCAGGCTCTCGGCCGATAATGAAATGATCGGCCTGTTCGACGCCGGTCTCAACCAAATCGACATGGTGCTCTACGGGCCGCAGACCACCGATGTCTCGTACGGCCGGGCGTTCGATGGCAGCGATGACTTTGAGTTTTTGGAGTTGCCGACGCCCGGTGTTTCCAATCCGTCAAGTGGACCGGCCACTATTACAATTATCAACATCGTACCAGAGAATGCCGATAAGCGCGTGCTGGTTCCAACCGAAGATATCGGCCAGCAATGGAGCACGGAAATCAATTATGACGATTCGGCATGGCAGCTTTGCACCGGCACTCCCGGCGGAGTGGGATATGAAAGAAGTTCCGGCTACGAAGATTTTATCAGCGTCGATATTGAAGCACAGATGTACGGTGAGAATGCTTCCTGTTATATCCGCATCCCATTTAGCATCGAGGCAAACGAACTGGCCGATCTGACCGAACTGACGCTAAAGATTCGATACGATGACGGCTTTATCGCTTACCTGAACGGGATTGAAGCAGCAAGACGTAATTTCAACGGCACGCCGGCATGGAATTCTCAGGGCAGCACCGACAACCCGGATTCGGCGGCCGTAGAGTTTGAGGATATCGATATCTCAGCCTTTCTGTCCAACATCAAAATGGGCAATAATATATTGGCCATCCAGGGCATGAACGGCACATTGACCAGCTCCGACCTGCTCATCAGTGCCGAGCTTGATGGGATAATTACGATGACAACCGATAATTTCCCGTTTGCCAACGCCATGGCGCTTCTGGACGGCCTGCGGGTGACAGAGCTGATGTACCACGCATCGGCCGGCAGCAATTTCGACTACATCGAGCTGCAGAATATCGGTGATACAACTCTGGACCTGACCGGCGTTCGCTTGAGCGATGGAATTAATTTTGTCTTTCCCGCGATGACGCTCGAAGCCGGCCGGTATGTTGTGGTGGTTAGTAATATCGCTTCCTTCCGGTCGACCTACGGCACGGGCATCAACATAGCGGGCGAATATTCCGGCAATCTCAGCAACGGCGGCGAAAAGGTCGTTCTGAACCTTCCATCGCCTCTGGACGCTGCGATACTGCGATTCGAATACAGTGACACTTGGTATCCGGCGACCGACGGCAACGGCAGCTCGCTCGTAATCACCGACCCGCTCGCACATCCGGCGGACTGGAGCGAGCCGGAAAACTGGCACGCAGGCACACCCAGCCCCGGCGAGTAAAAACAGCAGAGTCTTTAACTGGAATCAGTCGGCTTTCAACCGGTATTCATAAAGATTGTAGCCAACTTCACGAACGGCCCGGATTATCTCAGGGTACGGCTTGTCGCAAACGTCGATCAAACCGATCTGGTAGTTTTCGCCGTCGCCGCGGCCGGTCGTCGCCTGGTCCTTGTACTGGAACCAGTGCGTGCCGACGATATACGGATTCCGCAGCGCGCCCCGGACGTAACTTTCATACTTGTCGGCGCGGTCCTGCTGGTTGGCCGTCTTACGAAGGCCGGTGTGAAACATGCCGCGATCCAGCGCGCCGAAGTGGAACTCACCAATAATCGTCGGTTTGTCTATCCCATCCGGCAGGCGGTGCTCGGCAACGCTGTAATTGTAACGGTTGTAGCCAACGATATCGCAGAACTTCGCCGCGGCCCGTGCGGCAAGGTCGTTAACCCAGGCAAACCGGCAGCCCATATAGAGCTGGCCAGGAGCGTATTTATTGAGTTCTTCGTGAATGATGCCGAAATATGTCTCCGCAGTTTTCGTATAAAAGGCCGTCAGGTCGGCCCGGGCTTTCAATTTATCAGGAGCTTGCCTGCTTTGCAGCAGAGCGTCCCACGTGGCGTGACTTGTCCCCCAAACCGCGTTGAGCTTGTCAATCGTCTTGTACTTAGCTTTCAAGTCGTCGAGAAAAACCTTCTTGGCCGGCTGCTCGGCGGGCGAGATTAATGTAGCCAAAGCCAGTGACACTTCGTCGCCCCAGGCCAGCTCGTTGTGCACGAAATAGCCGATGCACCACGGGTCGCCGATGGCTCTGCCTTTTTCGGATTCCAATCGCCGACGGAGCGCCTCGCGAAAGCTCGGATCAAAAACGTCGAAGAACTTGCCCCAATAACCCTCCGAGCCCTCCAGCGTCTTTGCACTGTAGCTGATCGTACAAACGTAGGGCGTCTTTCGCATCAGGTAAATGTCACGGTCCGACCAGTTGGCGATGGTATTCATGCCCCAGCTTTTTAGCCTGCGGTGCGTTATCTCGGCAAAAGTTGTGGCCCATTCTTCGCCGTACTTGCGCAGGAAATTGGCCCGGCTGAAATCGTATGTCTTATAGGGCGAGTGATCCTTATAATAGCCGTGCGGAGCCCAGGAACCGCCTGCATAGAACTTTGCAAATTCCGAGCCGTCTTCCGGAAGGCTGCTAAAATAATGCTCACGGTCGGTAATCGGAGTTGAATTCCCGATGCCGACGCAATCGGTGCCGTGTGACCAGAACAACCTGCCTTCCGGATCGACAAGCCACCACTTGCTCTTGTATTTCTCCACGCGGAACAAGCCCGTGGCTTTAAGCTGGGGCCCGGCGGTCCAACCGCCGTACTTATTTCGGTCCGCAGGCCCCGTATGGACGGTAAGATCCTCCTGCTCAATACCCTTATGGGCAATCAACTCACGTACAGAATGAGTCTTGCCGGGCCAGTCCCGGTGCTCAAACTGACCAAGCTCGTCGATCATGGGAAAGAAGGTTTTGGCATCCAGAACCGTCACGTTGCCGCCGGCGCGGATATTCCTGATCTCAAATACGTGGTCTATCTGAGGCCTGGCGACAAAGAAAAGCATCTGGGTGACATTTGAAGTATCGACCTTGCCGGCATGAACTGGATACCCTCTCATGCCGATAAGTTCCAGCGGCTCTGATAGCTTCCAGGGCACAGGGAAAATCCGCACCGTCAGTGTCCCTTGCTCTCCTGCTGCCAGTGTGATGCTATCGGTTACGCAGTTTTTACTGCCGTCGGCGCCGGGATTATCCACACGGCAGCTAACCGTAACAGGCTCGTCCGAGACGTTCTTCACATCGATGGAGATATGCTCGCACCCGGACAGGTTCCATTTTCCCGCCGGGGCTTTTAATGTAATTCCCGGCCACGGTTTCTCATGGCCTGTTTCGATACGCAAACCTGTCGCTGCCGCCCGCGTGGTCCTGGCGTCGCTGGTAACGACTGAACCTATGTCAAAATCCCTGCCAAAATCGAGAAGAACCTGCTCCGCGGCAATCGACTTTTCGGAAACGGTTAAAAAGCAACCCAAAACCACCGCCAGAGCAACAACATAATTGACAGTTTTATTCATCGTTTTATCCTTCCACTAACAGTACATGATAAGCAAACTCTTTGCTCTGCGTCTCGAACTTCACGCGATTCGCCATGCTGTCAAATTCGACGCTGCGGATTTTTCGTCCGTCGGCATCCACGGCAGAGATCGATTTTACTTGCCGGCCGCCGGTATCGGACAGCTTGTCGATACGCATCTCAATTGTGAACGGGTCAATATCGGGCAGCGGCGTGACAACAATCAAGTTTTCCTTTAGCCGGCAGCGAAATGCTCCTTCGGTAACCGCCGGACCGAAATCAATCGGCACCTTTTTTTCATTCCATCGCCCCGCGGCACGGATTTCACGCCGACCTGCCCGGTTGAACGCCCGGGCGTTAAAATAATCGCCCGATGGCCCGCGGGATTGTTCGACAATAACGCCATCAATTTTTTCGATGCCGGACTCAATCCGTCCGTTCTGTGCGAAGTATCCATACTGGGGCAGCGTTTTCCCGGCCACGCTCCAATCATCAGCGCCCCGGTTAACGTAAACGCGTGCGCCCGATTTCCACGAAACAATCTGCCTGTGAATATCGCCATCGACAAATTCGACGCTCTCGATTTCGTCGACCGCTATACTCCGGACAAAATCCTGCGCCAGCCAGTACTTCCGGACGGCACCCCGGCCGAACGCACCCCGGTCGATCATCAGAGCGTGACCTTCGAGAATCTCGGCACTGATGTAATCGTCGCTTTCTATGCCATGTCCCTGCCTGTCGCGCCCGCCCTGGTAGCGGCTGGAATAACCGACGCCGTGCAGGCTGAATTTATCGTGCAGCACAGCATCGAACCACGGCACCCGCTCCCAGTCTTCGCAGGCCAGCTTGTTGCAGAAACTTTTCGCCACCGGCGAAAGCTGCAGGTGCTGACAATCCGAGCCGTCAAGATAACCGGTCAGTTGATCGTGACCGGCCTCGGATGTCATCGGCGCATTGTCACCGAGGTAGTCCCGTATCCAGGCGAAAGTCTCGCCCCAGCATTTGCGTGTTTCGAGCATCGAGTGAAAATCGCCCTGCTTGTCGTAAAAGTCAAAGCATGTCAGTGACGTGAAAACGTCGATAAAATAATGAGTCGGCCTGAGATTTGGCTTTATCAATTTCATATTGCGTTTGACAAACGGCATAATCCTGTCCGGCCGCCAGCGGTAGCTCTGGGCGTTCCGGCCATTATTTATCCACGCTTTGATCGGCTCGCCCTGCTCGGTAAAGCAGATATCATCGTAGCTGTAATCGGCCGCATCCGGATAAAAATCGATATAGTTATCGTGCAAGCCCCACGGGATATCTTGCTCGCCGCAGACCACTGCAATCCGCTGCATATCCTCGACCGTGCCGAGCTGGGCCAATGGCGGATAAATGTCGGGCAGGCGGTAGTCGTATCCCCATCGCTGCCAGACGTGCACCGTCAGCAGCGAGTCGGTCAGGCCGTAAGCGATCATTCGCTTCATTGTCCCGGCGATCTCGGTGTAGCGACCGCCCCAGATATCGAAAACAAATCGCCCCGCTTTTTGCTCGAATCCGCCGGCCCGCTGCTTGTCGTACAAAGGACGATACCTGCGGGCACAGTCGAACGCACCTTTATCGCTCGGCACAAGAGTCATCGTCGCATCGAGATGCGTGTGAAGAGAATAAATCTTCTGCTCGGGATTCACCTCCAGATAGTCCGGCGGATTATCGCAGGCGACCAGCAGTGACAGGCCGCCCTCGAAATCGAAGCCGACGTGACTTGTTGACAAATTGTGCCCGCCAAAACCGGCCCTGAACGCTTCCGGCTCGACAATACAATATCCGTGCCCATAGTACACACGCGGGGCACTCTGGTCCGCCGGGCCTGCCGCGAAGTCCGTAATCCGCTCCGGGCATGAAACCTTAATCCGCAGCCCGCCCTTCTCTTGCCAGATCCGCGTTAACAGCTCGACATTCCGCCCTTCGACCTGAAGAATCTGCGTGCAGGTAAGAACCTGATTTACGTGCCGCCATGTCCCGGGTCCCCTGCCAAGCGTAAATGTTTCCCTGCCGAGAACCGCCAGTTTGAGACCGTCGAACACAACGTACTTCTTATCGCTGCCGATAGCGATGACCGCATCTGCCGTCCCCTGTCCGGTCGGGATGACCGCCGCCCGGTATTTACCATCGAGATCAAAAAGATAGCCCCTGCCATATCCCGTCTTGACCAGCATCCTTGCCGACCGGCGCAAGGCTTCTCTTTCGGCTTCCGGCATGGGCTCATGTAACTTGCCTGCGACGACCATCGGCTCGCCCCAATAGGACGAATCACAAGTCGTATCACGTTTCGGCCCCGGGTGACTTTCCAGCCGCAGCAGTATCCGCTTTCCGGCAAATTTGCTCAAATCTACCTGGGCATCCAGCCATTTCTTGCTGTCGGTATGACGCTCGAAGAGTTTCTCGCTATCGACCCAGACGCGGAATGTCACGCCGTCGCTGGCGGGCTCTGTGTCTGAATGATCCCTGATAGCGTTGGCGAAAACCAGCTTAATCGGAGCCACGCTCGGCAGTTGCAGCGAGAACTCGGCAAAGATTGTTCCGCCGCCCGGCTTCCAGGGCGGATGCATTACTATCGCATTTTTTGTCGCACCGCGCGATATCGTGCCGTAGGAAAGATTGGCGGATGATTCCGTCGAGGAGCCCTGCCAGCCGACCGGCATATAGACCAGAGGCTTGTCGTAATAATTCCATGCCGCCCGATGCGTTCGCAGCAGCCATAGGGGCAAGGTCCCGTTATCCGGGACCACGTTTACCGGTATCTCGGGCGGTTGTCCGGATGATGTCACCACCTTCTCGAAATTCGACTTGAATATTTGCACGGCGTGTACTGTATCTTTACGGCCCTCGTGCTGAAAAGCGGCATAAACGTGAACCGGATACAGCGCCGAACACGCGCTTTTTCCGGCCGCAATCTGAAATACGGCGTTCGCCTGACCTCCGGGGGCAATCACAAGACTTTTTTCCGTCCCGTTAACGGCATGCCATTCGTCCACTAACCCGGCCATCCGCAGGTTCGCCTGAATCGCCACATTAGCGGTGCTGGCCAGCATAACCGTCACCTGCAGCGGTTTTTCATATTCGGTCACATCGGCAATGTCACCAATCGTTATTTTGAGCGGACCCTGCGTCACAACATGCCCATTGAACGCGAACGCACTGCCGCTCAGCAAAACAAGCAGCACAAAAAGCTGGAATTTACGAACTATCATTTGAACTCCTTTACCGCGTCAAAAGGTACCACATAGTCTCGTACTGCGGCGAAAGTCGCAGGACACCCTTTCCAGACCTGTCTGAAGCAGGCACATTGCCGCTCGGCATCCCATCGGCCCCGATCGCCTGGCATTTCCACCTGCCTTCCGGCAGAATAAAGACCGCTTCTACAGCTTCTATCTGAACAGGCGACTGTCCCCAGTTCCGGCCGACCGTTTGACGATCATCGGAGAATATCATGCCGGTATTCTCGCACCGGCCGCAGGCCGTAACCAGTATCTTTCGGCTTTCATTCACGGCCTCATCGTCCAGTGCCGTGACCGTCATTGCGACGAAACCCGAAGATGTCACGGATATCCGCCCTTCGGTCGACGCTTCATACCGGCTCGCGTGGCCGGCAAAGGCCCATGCGGACGATCCCCACGCGGCGTAGAATCCGCGGCCATTTTCGACAAACCAGTCCAATGCATAATCCGAACCGTCCGCGCCTTTGGAAACACCCTGCCCTTCAAAAGCCGAAACGAATCGCGTTCTGAGCATTTCGTAGCGGGCAATCCGGGCACGGTCGGCCAGAACGTCGAACATGCCACTACCATGTTTGAGATGCAGACTCGCCAGAGAATCCAGCATATCCCCGGAGTCGGTCAGCGGAATCAGCGAAACGCCGCTCAACGGCTGGACTCCGCCCCGGCTAAAAATAGCCGTCCCGGCCCGCATGAAGCCCCACTTGGCGGGATTCGTGTCTATGTCGAAATAGCTGTTCATGTACTCACGATTCCATCCGTCCGAGCTGTGACTATACGTGTACAGCCATATTCCGTCCCAATCCTGGGCGGCGGCAAACGAAGCTATCATCGGAACACACTCGGCCTGAGAATCAAGCGGCGCCGGATGGTTGTATTCGCTCAGCGTGAAAGGTTTGTCAGCCAGACGCGCCGCGGCAAGATTGAAAAAGGTTGCCTCGTCGGGATAATCCGTCATGGGTTTCTGGTCGATAAGCCAGTTTTCGGCGTCCCAGGGCTGGTCCGGAAAACGCGGATGCTGCCAGTACGCGTGGGTATCGATGAAGTCCATGTCACTCTGGGTATAAAGTCCCAGCGGCCCGAAGACAATCGTGCCGGTGACAAGTGCGCCGGAGCCGAGATCGCTTTTGATGAAGTTTCTCATGCCGTCGAAATAATTCTTTTCCGTCTCGGCGAGAAAAAGCATCCGGTCGGTCGCCCGCCTGGAGCTTTCATTGTCTGCGTAAAGCGAGACGGTGCCGGCATCGAGGTTTTCGCCTTCCGCCAGGCCCACCATGCCGCCCGGACGAAACTGGACATTCGCAAGGTATACAGGGGCGTTGCTGCCGCCAAAAGCGAAGTTCACACGCGCATTACTTTCATCCGCAATGGGCACAAAACCGAAGCTGAACGTCTGCCATTGGTCTGTCAGCGAGGCCTGCCTTGACAGCCCGAGACCGCCCCAGGGGCTTGCCGCCTGGCCGACATTGCATCCCAACTGCCTGGCGGCGTCGCTGGCGGCCTCGAAAATCACCGTATAATACTGCCCCGCCGCGATGGAAAGCCCGCCCTGGTTTAACTGCAGGTGCCACTGCGTATCGTCGGCTTTTGAGATCTCGATAAACAGCGCACCTTTCGACCGGTATTGACCCCGGGACATTGAAGCCAGGCAGCCCTCATGCTGCTCCAGGTGCCAGTCATCCGGGACAGATCCGGCCATCTGCAAATCGCCGTTGCTCAGAAGGTCACCTCCGAGCTGCTGGACACCCTCGGCCCAGGCATTGCGCAGATTCACGTTCGAGCCATAGCGATTTACGAGCCAGGCGTTATAGAGCTTCTGCAGAATATCCGCATAGTACGCCGGCAGCGTTCGCAGCGTTTCGTCGCTGGACCACATGAAGAAACTGTTCTCGTTGGTAATCTCGAAAATCGCCAACGCCGGGTCGTCGGCGTAACGGATCCCGCGATACGGATTAACATGGCTCAGCATTTGACGGGCATAGTTCTTCTGAGCATCGATAAGCCCCGGCGTGAAAATATTGGAAATCTTGTCATATCCACGGTTCGTTTCAGGCAATCCAAGATATTCGCTGTGCTCCCGGCCGACGTGCAGGTTTAGATTGACGAAGATGCCGTGAAGGGCAAGCTGATTTATAAAAAAGTCCAGCCTGTCGAGCGCCTCGGGAGCGATATTTTTGCCGTCGGCGGCGTTCCATATTCCTTGCGGCCACCGGGACGTATCAAGATGATGACATCGGACGGTATTTACGCCGGCCGCAGCCATGCGGGCGGCGACAAAAGGGGCATCCTCGTGCGTGGGCAGATTCGCTCCAAAGGAAAGATTCACGCCCCACAGACGCACTCGTTTCCCGGCGCGATAGAAGTGGCCGCTATCGGCCAGCAGGCGGTCACCGTCGGTCAGGATCGGCTCGTAAGAAGTTACAGCAATCGGCGAGTTGACGTCGGGCCTGGCGGGAATCACAAAAGGCACAAACTCCGCCGCCGCCCTGCCGCAGGCAATAGTACAAATTAAAAGTGCAAAAATGAAAAATTGCTCCGCGTACTTTTTCCTCATGCTTCCCTGAAGGTTGTTAAAATATCCTCTGAGCATCATAGTTATCTCCTCTTAAAATATAATGTAGAGCACT
>CAZTDF010000176.1:0-9885 GCA_964612465.1 uncultured Pirellulales bacterium | reverse complement strand
CTATGTAGTCATCTTTCGTAGCAATAGCCTGGAAGGACAGTTCTTTCTCTAAAAACAATCGGACATCCATGTATTTTTGACTCGGATTGGCATCATGCCAACAAATCACTCCACATTCGCCAATAATTTTTCTAACCAGTTCCGTATCTTGTAAAACTCCTTCGTAGGAGTGATCCCCGTCGATCAACACCAAATCAAAATGACCATAGTTTTCCAATAGATCGTTTGCTCTTAGTTTGTGTGAGTCGCCAATAAGCTGAGTGAATCGAGATCGCCTTCTTTGATGGACACAGGACCCAATCTTTTTCTTCGATAATCTGGAATTGTTGAGCTTTTTACTCAATATATTCCATTTGGGATTCACATAAGCAATTGAAACTATTCTACACTCCGGTAGCAATTGAAGGAAGAAATCCGATGTGACTCCCAAATATGTTCCAATCTCGAAAATAAGCTGAGGTTTCCTGTAGAGACACACGGCAGCTAAAGCATCATAGTCTTTCTGATGGGTCATCCCATGGGCTCTGGTGGCCGCTTCTGAGGCAAGCCGCTGCCCCAAAAGACGGTCTGAGTCATCGAGAGCAAAAAAATCAAAGAATGAATCAACTCGATTGAGCATCGCTCATTTGCCTCCTATGATTATTCTCTGTAATCTGACTATCGTTTATTGACAAGCTCCATATGATAAGCCTGGATAAACTACCAAATCTTCCAAATACAATATTATAAATAACCTTCCTGAAATCAAACAGATTGAAATCTCTTTTACAAATCCTGCCATCAGAGTCGCCCAAAATCAAGAATCCGAGCACTGTTTGAACATTGCCGGAAGCATCATGAATAAGCTTTTAGGATTAGGATAGCTTCGAAAAGATTTTCTAAGATACTCCCGGGCGATCTGTGATTTTTTTTCCCTGAGCGCGGCGACTGCGACTCGGTATTCTTCCTTGCTCAATCGGCGCATGGCGATCCTTTTTGGCACGACGCTGTCGCCGCCTCTTTCATAGTAGAAGCGCTCAAGGACCTTCAATTCGATGATGTAGTTCTCGGTAGAGAGCGCGGAAAGGTTTCCCGTATGACGGCGTCTTTTAAATGTAGGTTCCGCCAACGCGATAAACCGATATTTCAGTGACAGTCGAAGCCATAAGTCATAATCGGAACAGATCCTCAGGGAAGTATCGAAACCGTTAGCCATTTCCAGCACTTTTTTTGGAAACATCGAGCCGCAGGAGTGAACGAAGATATTCCTAAAAAGATATTTTGTTATATAGCCGCTGTACTGCTTGCTTTTTAACTTGCCATAGACGTGTCCGTTTTGGTCTATTCGAAGATACGGGCCGTAGACCATGACCTCTCCGCCCTCGGCCTCCATTACGTTTATCATCCTTTCAACAGCATCATGCATGAGAAGGTCATCGGAATCGATAAAAGTGATAAATTCGCCCTGTGCAAGTTTTACCATCTTGTTTCTTGCAGCAGCGTCACCGCAATTTTTTTGCCAGTAATACCTGATAGGATAACTTTCTTGCTTTAGCATTTCCTCCGTACCATCCGTGGAACCGTCGTCTACCACTACCACCTCATAATCTTTGTAGGTCTGCGCAAATATGCTATCGAGGGTTTCCCTCAGGTAGTCCTTTCGGTTATATGTGGGCACACAGATACTGACTTTAGGATTCATACGAAACTTTCTTATTTACGCTGCCTGCTATTTCCAGGGAGCATTACAAGTTCCTGTTTCTATAACATCGAGTATATATTTTGCCGTTCAGTAACTGTCCTCGGATATGCCTGATCAATTCTGAGAACTGATCTCTTACAATGTTATTATCGATTCAGGTACATAGATTCATAATACTTCTGGTAATCGCCGGAGACGATGTTTGCGAGCCAATCTGTACTCTTAAGGTACCAGTCGATGGTTTTGTTGATACCTTCCTCGAAGCGTACAGATGGCTGCCAGTTAAGCTCTCTTATTATCTTGCTTGCGTCGATAGCGTATCGCCTGTCGTGTCCAGGCCTGTCGGTCACGTGCTTTATCAGCGATTTAGGCTTGCCCAGATGGTTGAGTATCAGATCGATGACTTGAAGATTCGCTTTTTCGTTGCAGCCGCCAATATTGTAAATCTCGCCGGGCGGTGCTTTTTGCAGCACCTGCCAGATCGCCGTGCAATGGTCATACACATACAACCAGTCCCGCACGTATAATCCATCGCCATAGACCGGTAGTTCCTTATCGTTGATGGCATTGTTAATCATCAGGGGGATCAGTTTTTCCGGGAACTGGTATGGGCCGTAGTTGTTCGAACATCGTGTGATGTTATATTTAAGACCCCACGTATGCCCGAACGCCCTGACGAGGTGGTCTGCCGCGGCCTTGCTCGCCGAGTAGGGCGAATTCGGACTCAGCCGTGTCTGTTCGGTGAATTTTCCTTCCGAGCCCAGTGATCCATATACTTCATCGGTGGAGATTTGGACAAAGCGTTCCAGTTTTTTGTCGCGGGCGGCTCCGAGCAGTGTGAGCGTGCCGGTAACGTTGGCTTCGATGAAGACTTTCGGCTCGGTGATCGAACGGTCCACGTGGCTCTCGGCGGCGAAATTGATTATCGCATCGATATTGTGTTCGTTGATGATTTTTTCAACCAGTGCGCCGTCACATATATCGCCTTTGATGAATTTGTGATTTTCGTGCTCTAAGAATTCGGCAAGATTTTCAAGATTGCCGGCGTAAGTGAGCTTGTCGAGATTGACTACAAAGCAGTCGGGATGCTCATCGAGCACCATTCGCACAAAATTGCTGCCTATAAATCCTGCACCGCCTGTAACCAGAATTCGTTTCATAACTGCCTTAAAAAAAGTTCCAATGGCCTCTGCCAGTGCCCGATCGGCTCATCGAGCAAACGCGTGATTTTACTGCAATCGAAGCGACTATTCAAGGGCCTTTTCGCAGGGCTCGGAAAATCGCTGGTTTTGCATGGCAGCAGATTGGCGTCCATCGAAAGTTTGTCCAATATGAACTCCGCCATGCCGTACCGGGTAATGTAGCCGGTACTGGCAAAATGATATATGCCCTCGGGCTTTTTTCGCAGCAATTCGCAGATGACCCTGGCCGCTTCGACTGTCGCGGTCGGCGAACCTGTCTGGTCGTCAACGACCTTCAGTGTATCCTGTGATTTTGCACGCTGGATGAGCTTGGTTACGAAATTATTTCCGGCCGAGCCGTAGGTCCACTGGACACGAACAATGCAATATTCACAGCCGCTCCGGGCCAGTAGTTGTTCTCCTGCCAGCTTGGTTTTGCCGTAAGTGTTTATGGGATTTGGATGGTTGGTCTCGACGTAGGGTTTATCGCCGCTCCCGTCAAAGACGAAATCGGTGCTGATATGAAGAACCCATTTGCCGGCTTGCCGAGCGACTGCACCGAGCCGCCCTACCGCCTCGGCGTTGACACGGTATGCCAGTTCGGACTGGCTTTCGGCTCGGTCGACATTCGTATAGGCGGCACAATTTACGATGATTTCGGCGCCGGCAACGGCCTGCTGCAAGTGATCGTCGTCGGTGATATCAAACTCCGGCAGGTCGAGGACGATTGGATCAAATCCCCGCTGCCGACAGGTCTGAACTAAATCGGAGCCAAGCATCCCCCTGCCCCCTAAAACAGCAATTCTGGTGCCTTCAGCCGCCATTAGATTCTCCCGAATTGCGGCAGATTTTCAGGCCGGAGGTCTTTGAGTCTGGGATAGACCTCATCTTTGGGCGACAGCACCGGCTGGGCTATTGGCCATTCGATTCCGATGTCCGGGTCGTTCCAGATGATGCCCTGTTCGGTCACCGGATTGTAAAAATCCGTGCACTTGTATGAAAAAAGTGCCGCCTCGCTCGTCGCGCAATATCCGTGAGCGAAGCCCGGCGGGACATACATCTGCCTGTGGATTGACTCGGAAAGAACCTCACTAAGCCACTGACCATAAGTCGGAGAACCGACGCGAATATCGACGACGATATCCACGACCTCGCCCGATAAGACCTGAATCAGCTTGCCTTGTGATTGAGGGTATTGGAAATGTAAGCCTCGCAAAACTCCCTTTTTTGAGAATGAAATATTATCCTGCACAAAAGGACCGGGGATGCCGGCCTGCTCGTAACGCGTGCTGTTCCACGTTTCAAAAAAGTATCCCCTGTCATCGGTGAATACTTTCGGCTCCAATATGAGCACTCCGGCAAGTTTTGTTTCTTCAATATTCATTTTATACTACGCTGCCGTTTCTTGTCAGACGGACGGCTCCTTTGCTACTAATTCATTGGCCCTGTTGAGCGATTCGAATGTTCCAGCGTCCGTCCACCAGCCGTCGATGATGTCATAAGCCAGTTGATCCTTTGCTATATAAGCCTGGTTAACATGAGTAATTTCAAGCTCGCCGCGACCTGACGGCCGGAGCGTTCTTATTATGTCGAAGACGGCGACATCGTAGAAATAAATGCCGGTCACGGCGTAATCCGACTTGGGCTGCTTGGGTTTTTCTTCGATGCCGATAATCCTGCCTTCGGACAGCTCGGCAACGCCGAAGCGCTGCGGATAGTGTACTTGCTTGAGGAGTATCCTGGCGCCAGCCTGCTGGGCGATGAATTTGTCGGCATAGTTTTTGAGGTTCGCCTGGAAGATATTATCACCGAGGATGACGGCGATGGGGTGACCGTCTGCGAAATTCTCCGCCAATGCCAGGGCCTGCGCGATTCCGCCGGCCTCGTCCTGGACCTTGTACGTGAATCTGCAACCGAAATTTCTTCCGGAACCCAGCAAGCTTACCACGTCGCCCATGTGCTCGACGCCGGTTACAATCAGGATTTCCTCAATGCCGATTGCAGTAAGTTTTTCGATGGGGTAAAAAACCATCGGCTTTTGCCCTACCGGCAGCAGGTGCTTGTTTGTAACCTTTGTCAGCGGCATAAGCCGTGAGCCTGTTCCCCCTGCGAGAACTATGCCTCGTAAGTCCATATTCACCTCACTATTCTCAAGTAATTGCTTTTGTCGCTCCCGTAGTAAAGCCGCCATCGACTAAAATTATCTGTCCTGTAATATATGCCGATGCGTCTGATGCCAGGAAGATAACCGTGCCGTCAAGATCGTTTGGCAGACCCGGGCGATTTAGAGGTATGCGGCTCTTGATATTTTCTACCCACTGCTTGTTCTCGTACAGAGCCGCGTTTTGTGCCGTTTTGAACCAGCCCGGAGCCAGAACGTTAACCGTGATTCCGTATTTACCCCATTCTGCGGCAAGACTCTTAGTCATCATTAGCACTCCACCCCGGCTGGCCGTATAAGGTGTTATTCCCTCCATGCCGAAGACGCACGTGCAGGAACCCATATTTATTATTCTGCCGTAGTTGCGTTTTATCATCTCCCTGGCGACAGCCTGGGCGCAGAAAAAGTTGCCCTTGAGATTGGTATCGAGAACAGTATCCCAGTCCTCCCATGAAAAATCGGCGCTTGGGCTTCGGATATTTAAGCCGGCATTATTAACCAGAATATCAATCTTGCCGTACTCTTCGATAGCCGCTTTGACCATATTCTCGATATCGCTCTGCGATAGCACGTCCACCTGAACGGCTAACGCCTTTCTGCCGAGAGATTCGATTTCCTTCTTGAATTCGGTCAGGCTCGATAATGTCCGGCTGGTAATCACCAAATCGGCGCCGGCTTTGGCAAGTGCCCTGCCGAAATACTGTCCGAGGCCCCGGCTGGCCCCGGTTACAATCGCAACTTTACCTGAAAGGTCAAACAAATCCTGCATTCTTGATGCCTCTGTCTTATGGTTCCAAAACGATTTTCACCAGATTCTCCTCGGCCTTGAGCAATCGGTCGAAAGCATCCGGCCCTTCCTGCATCGGCAAGACATCGCTTATCAACGGTTCAACGTTGATTTTACCCGAAGCGACGAGTTCTATGCAATCGCGGAATTCACCCGAACTTGCATATGAGCCCGTGAAAGTCAGCTCTCTGGCAATTAATTGCTGCAAGTCAAATTTGGCATTCTTTTCCAGATTTCCGACGGCGACAACGTATCCACCCATTCTCGTTATGGCCACGGCATCTGCGAAAGTCTTTGCATAGCCGACCGCTTCGAGAGTAACGTTGGCTCCTTTGCCTTCTGTTTCCTGCAGAACCGCCTCGGACAGATTTGACTTGAGCGGGTTGATGAGCTTGTCGGCCCCGAGCTTCTTCGCCAAATCGAGCCGAAATTCATTTATATCGACCGCGATGACCTTGGCGGCGCCCCGCAGCCTGGCCGCCTGCAATATGAAAAGACCGATTGTCCCGGCCCCGATTACAACTACGGTATCCTCGTTCGATATAGGTGCCCTGTTGGCGGCATGAGTGCCGATTGATGCCGGTTCCAAAAGGGCCGCGTGGACGAACGACAATTCATCCGGAATTTTCGAGACAATCCACGAGGGCACGGAAACATATTCGGCAAAGGCGCCGTGTCTTTTGAACGCCGGGACCGAGACGCCCAGGACCTGCCGCTTGTCACAGCGATTGATGTGGCCCGCCAGGCAAGCTTCGCACTTGTTGCAATAAACGGTCGAATCGAAGCAGACCCTGTCGCCCTTCTTAAAACCGCTCACATTCTTACCGAGCCCTTCAACGATACCGGCCGCCTCATGGCCCATGATCAGAGGCGGAATTCTCCTGCCCGTCTTGCCGGTAAAACCGTGAACGTCCGAGCCGCAGATTCCACAGGCCTTTACGCGAATCAGAACATCGTCGTCGCCGGCCTCCGGATCGGGGAAATCCGAATATTCGAATGAATACGGTTTCGTGTAAATTAAAGCCTTCAATTAAGTCCTCCATTGAATAATACTAAAATTAACTCAAAGCACGGAAAATACGGCTTGATTTTAACTTGTGGTCAACGGTCTGTCCACTTTTTTTGGAACCTTCAGTTCGGTCAATCAGACAAAGTCACATTCCTGCCGGTATCTTCGGGCTCGAAAATGTGAATCTTTTCGATGTAGAGGTATAGTTTTACATTATTATTGACCTCAAGCTCTGTGTGAGGATCCATGCCGGCGATGAATTTTTGTCCCGAGGTATGAGTAAGATATACATCCGTCCTGTTACCGACCGGTTCTATGACGTTGACCGTTGCGGAAACGGCATTGTCTGTGAGTCCGGGGTACTGATGCGGCGAGATATTTTCCGGCCTTACTCCCATGACCATCTGCTTGCCATCATATTCTTGCAGCACGGTTTTCAGACGCTGCGGCAGCCTGACAGCATCATTGCCGATTGCAAAATACGCCGAATCGTTTTTGAGTTTTAGGCTGCCTGCAAAGAAATTCATCGGCGGTGTACCGAGAAAGCCGGCTACGAATTTATTGACCGGCCGCTCATAGACCTCCATCGGGCCGGCCGTCTGCTGTATTTCGCCATCACGTACCACGCAAATCCTACCGCCCAGGCTCATCGCTTCGGCCTGGTCGTGGGTTACATAAATGGTTGTTGTTCCAAATCTCTGGTGCAGGCTTTTCAGTTCCGCACGTGTGGTGAGGCGCAGCCCGGCGTCGAGATTGCTCAAAGGCTCATCGAACAGAAACACCCGGGGGCTGCGAACGATAGCTCTGCCGAGAGCTACACGCTGGCGCTGGCCGCCGGAAAGGGCCCCGGGTTTTCGTCGCAGCAGGTGTTCGATGCCCAGCAGCTTTGCAGCCTCTTTGATACGTTTTTTTCTCTCGGCTCTGGGGACGTTTCGCATTTTCAGGGAGAACGCCATGTTATGCCAGGCATTCATGTGGGGATACAAGGCGTAATTCTGGAATACCATGGCGACGTCTCGGTCCTTCGGAGAGACATCATTGACAAGACTATCTCCGATATAAATATTGCCGGAGGTCATTTCTTCCAGCCCGGCGATCATTCTTAAAGTTGTGGTTTTTCCGCATCCGCTCGGCCCGACAATCACCATGAACTCGCCGTCGGGGATCTCCAGATTGAAATTTGAGACCGCCGTCACTTCACTGTCAAAAACCTTGGTGACATTTTCCAATAAAATCCGGGCCATGCTTTTAGTCTCAAGAACAATCAAAAGATATTTCGCCGGAACCGATGCTTCGCACGCCAGGCAAACAGAGATCCTATCAGAATATAGCCGATCATGCAAATTGACATCCAAGCCGTTGAATCCGCCGCGTCCATAGTGCCTCGTCCGGGCCAATAATAGCTTCCTATCTTATACGGTTCTTCGCCGGCGGTAGCTATCATTATATTTCCCATATGAACAAAGGGATTCGTATCTATATAGGCTTCGACCAGTTCACGAGCGTCACGGGTGAATGAGGTGTTGATCGAGGCAACAATGGCCATAAGCAGGGGCAATATCGCCCAGATTGCCGCCACCAGTGCAAAATTCATCAGAACCGCCGTGGTGGTGTGCTTAAAGCGGGAGCTGAAATATAATCCACTACCTGACAGAAAAATTACTATCCATATCACCAAAATCACTGTTTGGACAATTGCAAACGGGTGTATGAAACCTAATAGACTAAAGGCAATAATATGACCGAACAGCAGCAGCCAGGAAGGAAAACAACGCCGCAGGGCCCCGATGATCTTGCCGAGCAGGATATCTTTGTCATCCAGAGGTGTTGCGAGTAGTACCGGCCATGAACGGGACTCTATTTCGGTGGTGATACTCGTTGCTGGCAGAACGATTGTAAAGAGCATTCCCACTCCCAGGTAAATTACGGCGTATGCCGCATGTGTTCCTTCATCATGCAATACACGTGTACTGGCGCAAAGGTAGTATATTCCACTCAGTAGTATCAGACCGATGAAAGCTAAAATGCAGGTGCGGATTTTATGGTGTCTGAACATTGGGGATCGTAGCTCTTTCCAGATGATGGGAGGGCCGACAACGCGTCTGATTGCCCCGGCGAAAGCCGGCCGGCCGGCTTTGCCTTCCTTAGCAGCGCGACGAGAGCGGCGTTTGCCGGCCGAGCCGTCCAGTTGCCCTGTAGCCTGACGCAGCGCAACTTTGCGCACCACGCATACAGAAAGCAAAAGAATCACACTCGAAGCAATCAACATAATCCCGCAATGTAAGGGCCAAAGTCTTGCGGCCATGCCGCCTGTTCCCCTCGGGGAAATCATCATCATGGTATTGAATATCATAATGCCATATGGATTTGCGAAGAAGATGGCCTCTGTCAGGCGGGGTTCAGGCCACCGATCGGTGAAGGAATAATAGATGAAGCCGGATAACCAAGGTAGCAGACCGAAAAGCACAAATAGTGTTAGAACCGCAAAGATAATAACCACGTATGTTCTTCGGCTGAATATTGAGAAGAACAAGCTGAGCGTGCCGACAAAAATGACGGTCGTCAGAGTTATACAAAGGCTCGATATAACGTAATTCCAGGGCACGCCGCCCATGACGCGGACAATGGCCAGCAGCGGCAGACTTATGGCCATCAGCAAAACCAACTGCAGCAGCTTACTGAGAAGTTTTCCCATAACGATCTGGAAACTGTTAATTGGCGTAGTCATCAGCAGGCCGAGTGTGCGGTGATAGATTTCGTCGCTGATGGAGTTGCTGAGCAAAATCACGGCAAGAAACTGAGTAGCACAAAACTGGAACCAGACAATGTAAATAATTATGGATTTTCCGGCATCAGCCATTCGGGAGATTCGATATACGGCCGAACCGCTTTGTCCCATCGCCCCGATCCATACAAGAGCTAAAAAGACGGTAAGCAAAGCTACATAAGCAAAGCGGAGAACGTAGTTTCTGCGTCGCCGGCTGGAGACGCGAAGCTCCTTGTCGAAAATCGGCCCGGTCAGCCGCAGCGGGCTTAGGAATCGTGCTACAAAATTGGTCAAATCGG
>CAZTDF010000175.1:0-10006 GCA_964612465.1 uncultured Pirellulales bacterium | reverse complement strand
AACATTTACGTTGTGAGAACCGCTTTATGGGTGTTCTGACGCAGATTTTGGTTTATTTTCGCAAAGAATCTGCAAAAAAAGTTAAAATATTCAAGAAATAGCGTCAAGTTTGGCTGTTTTGTTGAACTTACTATATAGGAGTTAATGATTAACTACAAAGAGTATGATGAATTAGTCAGGAAGGCACAGCTTGGCGATAAGGAGTGTCTGAATCGCCTGGCTGAGGTGGCGAGGGTACATTTACGTGAATATGTACTCCGTCTTACGTTACGAGAAGATTTAACGCAGGATATTGTTCAGGAGAGCATTCTGGAAATGTTTAAGGTATTCGACAAATTGAAAAGCACCGAGAAGTTTTGGTCATGGCTGGACGGTATTGCTTTCAACAAGATTCGCAGTTACTACGGCCGGAAGTGGCGGCATAAAACGGTTTCCCTTTCAGATATCGACCGCGAGGTCGCGATAGGGAACAGCCAAAGCGCCCTGGCGGACATGGTTAACCGGGAACTGAAACAAATCGTTCTTATATCGATGCGGGAATTATCGCCCCGTTACAGGGCCGTATTGACTATGCGCTGTTACAAAGACATGCCGTATTCGGAGATCGCCGGGTTAATGGGATGCACGGAGTTTGGCGCCCAATCATTGTTCTATAGGGCAAAGAAATCCTTAGCCAAAAAGCTGTCTCGTCACGGGCTCGGCAAGGGATATCTGCTGACGGCTTTGGTGTTATTCGGAAAACTCACAGCTTCAACCGAGGTTGCCGCCGCGAACGTATCAGTAACGGCTGCAACTCTCAAAGTTGGTGCGGCAGCTTCTCTGGCAGCGATGGTAACAAGCAAAACTGCTATCGTTTCGTTGGTCACTGCTTCCGCGATTACCGGAGGCACTGTGGCTATGACGCTTGGAACGAACAAGATTGATATCGGGCCGGAAAGAATCAATGCGCAAACTTCCTTCAATTCGCCGGGCCGGACTGAAGCAAGTAAGGGTATGGAGCAGTGCTGGTATTTCTTCCCTGAAGGCCCCGGCAGGCCTGTGATGATGCGAATGCTGAAATTTAACGCTGCCGGCAAAAACTCTTACTGCCGGAATCTTCAAAACCAACATGCTAACTATTATTATGACAAAAACACTGTCCACATAAACAATTTTCGCACATACAATCCCGACCTGTCCGTAGCAAGACTGCCAACGGACAGTGATGATTTGAGCCGGTTCATTTCTCAGGTTGAGGGCAGGCAGGCCGATATGGAAAGGGTTTCCAGCACGAAAAAGGGGCTGCTTGTAATCTCCAAACGTAGCGATGAGTACGGCGACAGAATCTGGAGGACGGACCGCCACTTCAATATTCTGGATGAGGAATATTTCCAGTTCGACTGGCCGCAAAATGCGAGAATCGTTGACAGTCGAGACCAAATGCACAAGCGGGGCTGGACGTATTTCAGAATTACCGGCATGGTAAATGGGCAGCAAGTCTCAGGAACCGGGCGGATACCGTTTGTATATGCGGCAAGGGGTCAATCCGGCCCATGGCTCGAACTCCAGCTTGGGGATGGCACAAAAATTGTTGACAGCGCATCAGGGGCGTGTGTCTTCGACGCAGGCGGAAAAGCAGTGGCAGCGTATAAAGGTGGCAGTTTCTTCAAAGGATTGGGGCAGCCCTGGATGGGGCTGCATACGATTGATATGGTCCGACGGGATGCTGCCGAAAAACAGGTTTGGTTTGAAACCAGAATCTTGCCGGGCGGTGAAAAAGCAGAAGTAGTCTTGATGCAGGAGCAAACCAGGCTGGTCTATACTATCGACATGCAAGCCGATGTTATCGAGAAGATTACATTTTTAGCGGATAACAGCAGTCAGGGCGAACTGGAATTTTCCTACCTGCAGAATATCGATAATCCCGGCAACGAATTTGTCTCGCCGAGGATCAGAAGCTATCGGAGGCCGCAACAGAACCCGCCGGGCATGCTGTGGCTTGTAAAATTAATTAACAACCGCTGGTGAATTACATCTTTTGTGAAGGAACTTATAGCAGAAAGGAAGGTGTACAATGGCTAAAATTGCAAATGTTATGAAAATAGTGGCGGTTCTGGTATTTTTCGCCGCACCTGCCGGCTCAGCAACCGCTCAGGAGGGGAAAGCGATTCTCGGAGATGATGACAGCTTAGTATTAGCTCCGGATACATTTTACGTCGATGTGGTTCATGGTGACGATGACAATGGAGGATTAACTCCGGGAACGGCGTTCGCAAGCATCCAAAGGGGCATTAATAAAGCCGTGGATGGTGACATCATTCTGGTCTATCCGGGTGTGTACCAGGAGGAAGTCAATTTTCGGGGCAAGGCGCTCGTCGTACAAGGTGTTACTGCAGGCACTGCCGGCGTACCTGTGCTCCAAAACCCCGACGATTTTGCGGTATCGTTCTACAATGGTGAAGGTCCCGATAGCATCCTGAAGAATTTCATTATAGAAAGCAACTTCATGGCTATCTTTATTGCCGGCAGCTCTCCGACTATCAGCAATCTTACAATAGTTGATAACCTGTACGGCATAGAAGCCTCCGACGACTCGGAACCTGATATAAGCAATATTATCTTCTGGAACAATATCTACAGCGACCTTTCCGGATGCCAGGCGCGGTTCAGTCTTGTCAGTGACGTCAGTGCAGGCCAGGGCAATATCGACGGCGATCCGCTATTTGTAGATCTTGAAAATGGCGATTATCGCCTGCGCTCCAATCGAGGCCGGTATTGGCCCGAGCATGACGTCTGGATTCTTGACCGCCTGACCAGTCCCTGTGTCGATGGCGGCGACCCGAACGACGAGCCGTTAGATGAGCCGATACCCAACGGCAACCAAATCAATATAGGTGCTTATGGAGGCACTGCGCAGGCCAGCTTGTCACCGTACCAACAATCAAGCCTGCCGGGTCGGGCTACCGATCCCAATCCCGCTGATGGAGCAGTTGAAGTTCGACCGGATGTAATATTGAGCTGGACCCCAGGCGCAGACGCCGCTTCACATGACGTCTATTTCGGGAGGGACAATCCGGGCCATCCCGTATCACTTGCATTTATGGGTAATCAGGAAATGTCCATATTCGATCCCGATCCTGACTGGCTGGATGGAGGTACTACATACTTTTGGCGTATTGACGAAGTCAACAGCAACGGCAAGAGGACAGGCGTGCTGTGGAAGTTCACAACCTCCGACTTACCGCCACCAAAAGGCAGGACTTGCTTTGTCGCTGAGACAGACGTCTGGGTGGACGGGACTCTTGTTTCAATATCAAAAGCCGCCGCGCGACGTAACGTCGGCCGGATTGACGGTGCTGCGATAACGAATTCGTCGCTGCCGTATCTGGGTAAAGTCGAAGAATTGCAGGAACACCAGGGCGCCTTTGAATGTCATGATATTTTGCTTCAAAGCGGCAATCGCATCGGTGTGGCCGAGAACCATTACTTTTTAACCGAATCGGGCGACTGGGTTGCCGTACAGAATCTAAAGACGGGAACCAAACTTCAAACACCAAAAGGCCCGATTGAAATTGTTAGCGTAACCAAGAGACAGGTGCCGTATGTGGGCAAGGTTTATAATCTCAAGGTCAAGGGATCGGACCGATATCTGGTAGGTAAAGACGCGGTTATAGTTCGTGATTACTAAGTGGAATTGAGTGAATGCGATAGTTTTTAACAACAATTTTATTTTAAGGAGAACTATTATGTTTAAAAAAATGATTTATTTAACTTCCCTTGTTTTAGTGTTGAGCCTGACTAACGAGGGATGGCCAAAAGCCTCGAATCCTGAACCGGACGATGGTGTCCTGCTTTCGAATACATGGGCGAGCCTTTCCTGGCGGCCGGGAGAGCATGCTGTCTCGTTCGATATATATTTTGGCGATAATTATGACGATGTGATAAACGGTACTGGGGGATCTTTCCGGGGCAACCAGAACTCACCGTTTTTTATTGTCGGCTTCCCCGGATATCCTTATCCGAACGGTCTTGTGCCGGGGACAACTTATTACTGGCGAATCGATGAGATCAATGATCAGCACCCGGACAGTCCGTGGGTTGGAGACGTCTGGAGTTTTATGATTCCATCCAGCACGGCTTATGCCCCTGAGCCTGCTGATGGAGCCGAGCTTGTAGAATCCAATGTGATCCTTAGCTGGCAGCCGGGTTTTGATGCGAAACTGCACACTGTGTACTTCGGTGATAGTTTTGCCGAGGTTAACAACGCCTCCGAAGGACACCCGCAGGGAACTGAAACTTATAATCCCGGCCTTCTTGAATTAGGCAAGACCTACTACTGGCGGGTCGATGAGTTTGATGGACGCGAAACCCATAAAGGCGATGTCTGGAGCTTTACGGTCGGGACGGAGGGGCCCCCACCTGACGGGGAGGAAGGAATTATCTACGTTGATGCAGCTCGCGGAAACGATCGCAACGACGGATTGACGCCGCGAACGGCTTTCGCAACCATTCAGAGGGGTGTCGATGTGGTAGCGGATGGTGTAGTAGTTCTGGTCTATCCGGGGCTTTACCTGGAAGAAATCGATTTCCTCGGTAAAGCGATAACGGTGCAGGGTGTTGCTGTAAGTCCCGCCGGTGTGCCTGTGCTCTGGAATCCGGGCGATTTTGCGGTTTCGTTTTACAACGGCGAAGGCCCCGACAGTATCCTGAAGAATTTCATCATCAGAGACAGCTTCATGGGCGTCTTCATTGCCGACAGCTCTCCCACTATCAGCAATCTTACAATAGTGGGTAATACATACGGCATTGAAGCCTACGCCAACTCAGAGCCGATCATCATCAATACAATTCTCTGGAACAATACAGATGGTGACCTGTTCGGATGCCGGGCCGGTTACAGTTGTGTCGAACGAGGAGGCGAAGGTAACATTACTGACGATCCGCTCTTCGTTGATCCCGACAACGACGACTATCATATTCGCTCCGAGCGAGGCCGGTATTGGCCTCGGTTTGATATATGGGTACTCGACAAAGTCACCAGTCCCTGTGTCGATGCCGGCGATCTTGACGCTGATGTGTTAGATGAGCCGATGCCCAACGGCGGCCGGATAAACATTGGCGCCTACGGCGGCACGACGGAAGCCAGCCTGTCACCGAGCGAACTATCGAGTCCCCTGTCTCGCAAGGCTACGAATCCAGATCCTGCCGACGGAGCACAGAATATTGGCTCAGGCATAGACATTACATTGAGTTGGACCGCAGGTTTAAACGCCGTCTTCCACGATGTGTACCTCAGTTCTTACCGGGACGCTCTCGCCAATGCCGATACATCCGATACGACCGAAATATATCGAGGCCGCCAAGCTGCCACCAGCTATACGCCGCCTGAAACTCTTTTTGGATGGCGCGCTGCGCCTTACTACTGGCGAATAGATGAGGTAGATAGCGAGGGCAATATAATAACAGGTGACGTCTGGACATTTTCAACAACCTCTCTACGACCGCCGAAAGGGAGGACCTGTTTCACTGCTGAGACCAACGTCTGGTCGAGTAGTGCCCTTGTTCCAATATCGAAGATTGCTCTGGGGCAAAGTATCCGCGGCATGAACAGCCTCAGCAAAATTCAGGAAGTGCAGGAACACAAAGGAACGTTCACCTGCTACGATGTTATGCTTGAGAGCGGAAATTGTATTGGCGTAGCAGAGAACCACTACTTCCTTGCAGAATCGGGGCAATGGATTTCGCTGCATGACCTGAAAGCAGGGATAAAGCTGAAAACATCGAAAGGCTCGATTGGGATTGGTAGCGTAACCAAAAGACCGATGCCGTATGTGGGCAAGGTTTATAATCTCAAGGTCGAAGGATCGGACCGGTATTTGGTAGGTAAAGACGCGGTTATAGTGCGTGATTACTAAGAACGCCTAACAGATTGAAAATTTATTTTTGGTAGGGTGGGCAGTGCCCACCAATTTCGATAATGGTGTGCTTTGCACACCCTACACGAAACAAAGGTCTTAGGCAGGTGGTGATAAGAAGCAAGCTGAGGACTCGCTTGAAGGTGGAAGTACGCTAAGGCTGTATCGGCCGGAGCGTCAATAGAGATTCATTGTCTTCAATTGAAGGGATGGAAAGGTGCAAGGTAGAGCAAATGATATTATAAGGTTGGAAGTTTCGATTGTTTTCGTCGTACTTTGTGCCGCAGCAACTGCTGGAGGAAACGTTATCTACGTTGACGATGATGCAATTGGTGCTAACGACGGCACAAGCTGGGCCGATGCTTACAACTATCTTCAGGATGCTCTGGCCGATGCCAACACGGCCTCAAAAACTCTCGAAATCCGCGTGGCACAGGGCATATACACACCTGATCAGGGAGACGGCTTTACGCGGGGGGATCGCATGGCTGTATTCCAGCTAATTAATGGAGTATCTGTATTCGGCGGCTTTGCCGGCGTCGGGGCAATAGAACCCGATGCCAGATACATCGAGGCGTATAAAACAATCCTGAGCGGTGATTTGGCCGGAGATGACGCCGATGTTGAAGATCCGGATGAGTTATCCGGTCACCCCACCAGAGCAGAGAACAGTTACACCGTTGTACATGGTAGAGGTAATGATGAAACAACAGTGCTCGATGGTATCACCATTGCCGCCGGTGAATGGAGTATGAGAAATTCCTCCGGCAATCCTGTTATTAATAACTGCACATTCCTAAATGCACGCTGTGGAATTGACAATTGGGACAGCAGTCAAAGACTAACCAACTGCACATTCAAAGGTCACTATTTTCAGACAATTCGTCAAAATGGTGGCAGTTTAATACTCATTAATTGCCTGTTTACTGGTAATACGGGCGGGGGGATTGATTGCAGTGCATATAGCGATTTAATACTGAGAGACTGCACTTTTATCGCTAACGATGTAAGCTGGTCGGGAATGATCAATTGTTCTTTCGGAGAAAATCTGAAAATGTACAACTGCTTATTCAGGAACAATGTTTCATCCAGCGTAGTCTGTGTTACAACAAGTGTTGAAAGAGAGTTCATCGCGGAGAATTGCGTTTTTACCGGAAATGTTGGCATGTCGATAGACCACTATAGAGGGCGTATGGTTGTATCAAATTGTCTTTTTACAGGTAACACAGGTGGTTTCTTTAGCAGTGGAATTAATTCATGGAACAAGTATGTGACAGTACACAACTGCACCTTCAGCGGTAACTCATCAGCTTATGACGGTAACGCTTTGAATCTTCTGGCTGGGGGCAAGGTGTCAAATTGCATCTTTTGGGCTAATGACCGGCCAGCAATAGATGGACGGGAGCAAGAGATATTCGTGAGATACTGTAATGTCCAAGGTGGCTGGCCCGGCGAAGGGAATATCGACGTCGATCCGGATTTTGTTGATCCCGGTTACTGGGACCAGAACGGCACTCCGGAGGACACCGATGACGATTTCTGGGTGGATGGCGACTATCACCTGCAATCGCAGGCAGGTCACTGGGACCGGGAAAGCCAGACATGGATGCAGGATAATATAACAAGCACCTGTATCGATGCCGGCGATCCGAACAGTCCTATCGGAACAGAGCCGTTCCCCAACGGCGGACGTGTTAACATGGGGGCATACGGCGCCTGTGACAAAGCCGGCAAATCTTACTTTAACAAACCAGTTTGTGAGGTCATATTGGCAGGTGACATTAACGGCGACTGCGTGGTCGATTTTGAAGACCTCATGATAATCATCGCACATTGGATGATTCAGGGCGATGATTTCATAAATAAGCTTCCGACCGTTAGAGTGCTTGAACCAATGAATGGGCACAGAATTGCCTGGCCCGGGCCCACAACATTCCTGGCTGAAGCGAGCGATCCTGACGGCCAGGTGGACGAGGTCACGTTCTGGATTAAACATCAACAGAATGACGGATTTGTAAGTTACGGGCTTGATTCCGATGAAGGAGCAGGTGGATGGATACGAGAGTACACCTGGAAGGAAGACCTTCCGACCGGAACCTGGACAGTCTGGGCCGAAGCCACGGATAATGATGGTCAGATAGGTGTCTCGCCTGAGATTACAGTAACTCTATATCGTCCTTAACAGCGATTATTTCTCTCTATTTAGGAGATACGAAAATGCGAGGTAAGAATCTTAAAATAATGCTTACAGCCTCGGTTTTGCTTATATCACTGGTAATATGCGCACCCTGTAAAGGGAAAATTATCTACGTTGACGACGATGCATCCTTTGACGGTGGGGGCTCAAGCTGGGCCGATGCGTTCTGTTGTTTACAGGCTGCTCTTGCCGAGGCAAGCATTGGCGATGAAATCCGTGTGGCAAACGGCATCTACAAACCCGATCTCCGGATTGAACAAGCGGGACGGATCGGAATCCGAATATCAGCATCCGGCGACCAGACGGATACGTTTCAGCTACTATCCGGTGTTACGATTAAAGGGGGATATGCAGGCGCCGGAGAGGCTGAGCCTGATGCGCGTGATATCAACCTGTATGAGACGATTCTGAGCGGCGATTTGAGCGCCAATGACCGGGTCAATCCTGATGGCCCGGTGAGTGTTACCGGCAGGGCGGAGAACAGTCACCATGTTGTGACCGGCAGTGGAGTCGACGAAACCGCCGTCCTTGACGGATTCACAATCACAGGCGGCAATGCCAACGTATTCACCAATCGTAACGGCGCCGGATTGCTCAATGAGTACGGATCGCCGCAGCTTATCAGTTGTACGTTCAGTGAGAACTCGGCACAGTATTATGGCGGCGGGATTTACAACTACTACAGCAGTCCGACACTTGTCAACTGCACATTCACGCAGAACTCCTCCGGAACCGAGGGCGGCGGAATATACAACTATCAGAGCAATCTAAGTCTCAAAAACTGCACATTCGATGAAAACTCGTCACATCGCGGCGGCGGGATACACAACGGTCACGGCGGCCTAAGCGTGACCGACTGCACATTCACCGGAAACCTGGCACAAACCGGCGCCGGTATAAACAGCTATGCGGCGGCCGAATCAAGTGCCGACGAACCGGACGAAGATTCCCAGAGAACACCGGTGCTTATCAACTGCACTTTCACCGCCAATTCCGCAGAGGACAGTGGGGGTGGGCTGTACATCAGTGACAGCAAACCAAGCCTGAACAACTGCACATTCAGTGAAAACACGGCAGACTATGGCGGCGGCGGAGTATGCTTTAACAACAGCGAGCCGAACCTTACCGGCTGCTCAATGATCAAAAACTCGTCGTATTACGGCGGCGGTATGTACAACGATAGCAGCAATCTGACTTTAACAAACTGTACGCTCATCGCGAACTCGGGGCATGATTACGGCGGTGGGATGTACAATACCGGCAGTAGCAACCTGAGCCTGAACAACTGCCTAATCACTGCGAACCAGACTAACTCTTACGGCGGCGGGATGTACAACAGTCAAAGTGACTTGACTTTGACCAACTGCACGTTCACAGGAAACTCGGCACAGGATGGAAGCGCCATTGCTTTCAACTCCCGCAATCAGTGGGGCCAGAGCACTGCCGGGATCATTGACTGCATCCTTTGGGATGACGGCAATGTAATATGGATTAACGACCAATCAATGATCGCTATCTCCTACAGCAACATCCGGGGCGGCTGGCTTGGCACAGGCAACATTGACGCCGACCCATTGTTCGCAGATCCGAACGGCCCCGACGATATGCCCGGCACCAAAGACGATAACTTTCGGCTCGCTCCATCGTCACCCTGTGTCGACGCCGGGGACCCGAACTACGCACCCGGACCGGACAATAAAGACATTGACGGCAATCCGCGCGTAGTCAGTGGACTTGTGGATATGGGTGCCTACGAGTTCCAGGGTATAATATATGTCGATAATCAAGGCCCTGACAATACGGAGCAGGGCGACCTTCTGGAGGATGGCTCCGAAGCTCGTCCGTTCGATACTATCCAGGAAGCCATTGACGTAGCAAAAGACGGTCAGACTGTTCTTGTCCGGCCGGGAGTGTA
>CAZTDF010000174.1:3614-10059 GCA_964612465.1 uncultured Pirellulales bacterium | reverse complement strand
CCATTCAAGCCCGATTTGCGGGAATCACGGGAAAGCCCAGATTTAACGTTTGAATCTGCTGAAACAGTAGGTCAGAAACTCCGATTGACTAACTTGGTCCTTACATAAGTCATTATAAACAAATCCTTTTAAGTGTCATTTGCTCTGTAAAACCACTACAGTCTCGTTTTATTGGGCTTTTTTTGTTGACACACCCCTTGCACGTTGATAAGATATTATATAGTGTATTCTGGTTAGCCGTTAAGTGATAACTGATTGGAGGAGGTGATATTAATGAAAAGGTCATTCCTGTTGGCGGTTCTTTTATGTGTTACACCTGTTCATGTCTATGGACATTTATATTCCGATGATTTTAGTGGTGACCTCAGTAAATGGACTGCTGGTCCGTCGCATCTCGATTATTATGGGATTGTTGGCGGCGAGTTGTTCATTAATGGTTACGGGCATAGTACGGGCTCTGGAGGCTGGGGTATGCTCCAGTTCAATCAGGAGTTGGGCTCTAATTTCGTCGCTACGTGGGACGCCCGAATTACTTACGATGACTACGCCAACTTTACCTTGTCTGCCGATTCCCCTTGGGGGTTTAATAGTACACTGGGATATACTGACAATGGCTACTTGGGTTGGCTTGATATCGACGATCCCACAAATCCGCTGTTGGATGTAATGAAACGCTCCAGTGGCGGCCTCTCAGTAAATTTGCCGACACCGCAGCGAAACATCCCGGTAACACCTGACATTCCGAATAACCAATGGATTTCATGGAAGGTCGTGATGAACACGGGTCAGTTAAGCGTTTATATTAACGATACGCTGTATATTGACACATACGACCCTGAATTTGCCAACTCCAACTATAAGATTGGTCTCAGTTTTGGTGAAGACAGCGAAGGTTATATCGATAATTTCCAGGTAAGCGTGGTCCCCGTCCCCGGTGCTGTTCTGCTTGGCATGATCGGCTTGAGTGTGGCTGGCGTGAAATTGCGTAAACGTGCATGACGATCCGGATAATACGGTTTCAACGGAACTTGAGATTACTGTGAGCAAGAGGGCTGTGAGCATCCACTTGCAGCCCTTCTCTCATTCATCCGGTTGATGGATTACCTCTGCTCTCCGCAAAAACCAACGTAATCACACCTCAAATAGATGACCTCAGCCGGGGCCATACCGAACTATGGGATTTTATTGGGGAAGTTTACCTAATTTCTGTCGAGGATATTGACGGAGACCAAAAAAGTTCTTTTACTACGAAGCTCACAAAGGAACACGAAGTTTTAACAAGAATTGATTATTATTTTCCTTCGTGGTGAAACCATAATCAAGCTAATCCGTGTCTTATGAAAATGATTATTGGGGGGATGCTCAGAGTCTTTCTCGCTATCTACAGATTGCGTCCTATATTGTGTTATTTTCAGTATTGAAAGTGCCCATTCGTATCAGGGCATCGGGGATCTCGCGGAGGTGGATTTTCCCTTTTTTCAGTATTGAAAAGTTGGTTATTGTAGGAATTTTTGTTTTTGTGTAAAATTGTTGTGACTAATCGTCCAGTTATTGCCTCTTATGGATAGGGCGGACGTTTCGCCCCCGTTACCTGGTATTTACGAAGCAAGACAGTAGGGGGCAAGGCTGGCATATAGAGCAAAAGTGGGAGCAACAGACTTGCAATGAACAGGCGGCTGCGAAATGCTTTGAAAGGACTCACTGCCCCGGACGATGATCGCCGGCGAAGGGCGATGGAGCCTTTTGTAAGAGAAACGTTTCAGATGTTTATCAGGTACCTTTACCGTTATTTGGGCAATGAGGTTGAATGTGAGGACGTGCTCGAAGATGTTTACGGAGATATATGGGAAAAACCGGATCGCCTGCGGGATGTTGAAAATGAGCGGCAACTGCTGCGAACGGTGTACCTGTATTATATGCGTAAACGCCTTAGAGAAGTCTATAGAAGAATGAATCGACATTTATACTTATCGCAGAATGATTTGTCGAACCTGACCGCTCCGGAGCTTGGGACCCTCGATACGATGTCGCAAAGCGAGCTAAAGCAGGCTCTCGGCCGGGCGCTGGGAAGACTCAAGGCGCGCGAGCGGCGGGCCATCGAACTATGGCTGGACGGCATGTCGGTAAGGGCGATTGCCAACGAGCTCAAGACCACGGTCGGGGCGGTGAAAATGCTGAAGTTCAGAACTATTTTGAAACTGAAAAAAATGATGAGTGAATATTGTCACGACCAGTGACGGGAAGATTTATAAAGGAGCGAGACCATGGCTGATACGAACCGGAAAATTCAAGAATTGCTGAGCGATTATGCAGGAGCACTGCGTGACGGGTCTCTGCCGGTTTTTCTCAAGTCCCTGACTCGTCAGGAGGGCAAGACAATGACCTGTTCCGATGATTTCTGGGAGGCCGCCCAGGTCGTGCGGGTCCTGAACGGCGTCGGATTTGCGGATAAAGCCGCGACCGCGGACGTGGGGCTGTTTGCGTCCCGTGTCGATGCGAATATCGCATCCCGGGTGAAAAAGGCCAAAAGCTCGCCGCGAGCCAGACGCACAAACCACGCCAGACCAACGACGAGAACACGCAAGGCTGAGAAACCGATATGATTCTGGATTGTTACCAGTGTTCATCATGTTATTTCGAGGATAAGGAACGCTCTTCACGGATCGATCCTGATACGATTTCATCGACGCAGCCCAAAGTGGCCTTCAAGAATGTCCTCTTGATATTCGTCTGCGTTGAAATGTACGACGACAAGCAGGAATTAAAACAAGCGGCGGATGAATTCGAGATGCTGTCGGAGCTTATCGGGAAACGCCCGATCGTGCTGTGTCCGAACGTGCACCTGTCAATCGACAAGGCCCCGGAAAAGCAGGCGGTCTGGATGATCGGCGAGCTGGAAAGGATGCTGGTTGACAGGGGCTACGATGTGCACTGCCTGTCATTCGGCTATCATAAGAAATACGGGATGGAATGTAACGGCAACGTCGGCAGCGTCGTGGGTAGGCGTTTCTACGGCTCCGAGACGAAACAATTTCTCAGGCTATTGACCCGGCTTGGGGTTTGTCCGCCGGATTCTCTGCCGGAGCAGTTACCCTCGTGGGCAAAGCTGCTGACCGAGCGCCGGCTTAAAGTTTTAGGCAGCCGAAGCCAGACTTACAGGATTGCCAAACAAATGCTCGGCGAGCAGCTCGACTCGACCGGTCACAGCGAGCTCTGGACGTGCATGCTGTTCGAGGGAGAAAGGCAGCCTGTGGACGATTATCTCAGCGCGTTGTACGAAATCATCGAAGATTACCGTGACGTCAGAATTCACCGCGCGATGAACCTGAGCGTGCCGGGCTTTTCCAATGCGGCACGTTTTTTGTTTCGCAAATATCCTGAGGCAATCGAATCCGGCCGGCTTCGGATTTACAACAGCCAGGTCTCCGACATTGAGTTCCTGTTGACCCGAAGTGCTGTTCTTCTCGCATTTCCACAAATACCGAGAAAAGCCGGCTCGCATGCGGGAGAAATATCGTTTGGAATTTATTGCAAGGATGATGACTTTTCGAAGAATTTGATTCAGTGGTACCGTACATTTCTCGTTGATGCGAGATTTGGATGGATTCGTACGGAGTCCGAGCTGGACACAACGATAAACGAGCTGGAGGAGGAGAAATTCCAGGAAAAACCGGGGGACGAGCCTAAGCATGAGAGGTAGCTCCCGGGAAGCCGTAAAGATAAGTTCGAGAATCGCCGCGCCGGCCCGTTCAGACCATCAGTCGTACCGATAGTATATAGAGCGTCAAATAGGATCAAGAACTGTGGGAATGGTCTTGTCTGTGGCTGTTGTTTTAGCCTACGTTGCACTGCTTACGTTCGTGGCTGTGCGTGCGAGGGCCGCTCGTGAGTTCGAAGAGTTCTCGCTGGCCAAACGTGCGCTTCCGCTTGCGCTGGTTTTCGGCAGTCTCGCGGCAACCTATGTGGGCCCGGGCTTTTCAATCGGCTTTGTAGGGCGCGGCTTCGAAAGAGGATTCCTTTTTCTCGGCATCGGACTGGCTTATTCAGCACAAAATATCCTTGTGGGGCTTTTCGTTGCTCCCCGGCTCAGGGGTTTGAAAAACTGCCATACCCTGGGTGACGCAATCGGCCAGAAATACGACAGGAAGTGCCAGATTATTGCCGGGGTTATTTCGGTCGGCTTATGTGCCGGATTCGCTGCCGTAATGGCAAAGGCCGGCGGTGACGTGCTGCGCGATGTATTCGGACTGCCGCACTGGTCGTCTGTTTTCATAGTCGTTGCCGTGACAGCTTTATACACAACATTCGGAGGACTCAGAGCAAGCGTCATAACCGACGCCTTTCAATTCAGCTCGTTCGCCATACTATTGCCGGTCACGCTGTTATTCGTGCTGGTCTTCCATCTGAAGGGCGGAGCGGCAACTTTTGCCGGTCAAGCTTCGGCCGCAACGACAAACGGCTTGAGCGTGACATCGCCCATCGAGATTGTCGGTCTGCTGGCGGCCTTTTTGCTCGGCGAAACGCTCATTCCTCCGTATGCGAACAGGGCTCTGGCGTCCAGAACAACGAACGTATCGCGAAACGGCTTTATCTTGGCGGGCCTTTTCAGCGTGTTCTGGTTCATGGTTATGATAGCGCTCGGGATTACGGCACGAAGTATTATCCCGGCGGATACGGGTGAAGATTTCGTTCTGTTGAACCTGGTCAAATCAATCATGCCCGCAAGCGGCTATGCGCTTTTGCTGGTTGTATTAGTGTCCGTCGTTATGTCCAGTCTCGACTCGCTGCTGAATGCCGGTGCTGTGGCATTCACTCAGGATATCGTCAAGCCGTTTGTAAAATTGCCGGACACTTCCGCTTTGAACGTCGGCCGGGCGGCGACTATTGTTATTGCTTTAATCGCCGCGGCCGGTGCGGTTGCTGTCCCCAGCATCATCGGCGGTTTGCTTATCTGCTACACCATCTGGGCACCGGCGATTCTGCCTACCTTGATAATCGGTCTCTGGATTAAGCGCCCGCATCCCCTTGCCGGCATCTTGTCGATGGGCGTCGGCACGGTTGTCGCGATAATGCTGTGGATAACCCTGTGGCTGATATTTAAATACGCTTATCCCTCCGACGTCGAGATACCGCCGCTGATTATTATTCCTGCCCTCGGAGCGGCACTTCTGGCTTATGCACTGGGGCACTGGATTCAAAGAAATAAATCCGGAGCGTGAAAGATGGAGTTACTTATCATTATTCTTGTGATAATTGGCGCTTTAATCGTTATCGCCAGCGGCATTTGGGTCGCGATTGCGCTAATATCCGGTAACCGGCACTCGTAATTTATGATTTACGATTGTCGATTTATGATTGGTGGACCTCCTTTGGTGAAGCCGAATTAGTAAATCATAATTCATAATTAATAAATATAGCATTGCCCGGCACTTCTTTATTTGTGATATTGACCTTCCCATCCGATTCGTGTATTATTCTACTCAGCGCTAAATTTTCTCATTTTAGAGATATTGTGTAAATATGAAGGAACAAAACAATGTATAAAATATTTATGCTGATAGCCTTACCGGCCCTGGCAATCGGATGGATCGCTTACGTGATGTGGGATCGTAAGATGCGTGAAGAAGAAAAAAAACAGCCAAAACCTCAATCACAACGTCTGACAAAGACCAAGAGCGAGATTTCCGACTGGGCACAAAAAATGGCGGCATACCAGCCGCCGAAAATTAAGAAAAAATACAGCGACGAAGAACCTGAAGACCAACAGCAGAATAATCCGGACAAACCAGAGTAAACAAGCGGGAAATTATCTATAACATTAGGAATATATAAATGTCTGACTTTATGACTGAAGATTTTCTACTGCAAACCAAAACAGCCAGGATTCTTTACCACGAGCACGCAAAGCGAATGCCCATTTACGACTATCACTGTCACCTGCCGGCCGATCTTATCGCCGCCGACCATCGGTTCGATAATATAACCCAGGCCTGGCTCTACGGCGACCATTACAAGTGGCGGGCGATGAGGGCTAACGGCGTGGCGGAAAAATATATCACCGGCAATGCAAGTGACTACGAGAAGTTCGAGCGATGGGCGCAAACCATGCCGTGCTGTCTTCGAAATCCGCTCTATCACTGGACGCACCTGGAGCTGAAAAACCCCTTCGGCGTCAAAGATAAACTTCTGGGCCCCAAGACTGCTAAAGGCATCTACGAGACCTGCAGCGAGATGCTCAGGTCGCCGGATTTCAGTGTCCGCAACATAATACGCAAGATGAACGTCAAGCTTCTCTGCACAACCGAAGGGCCGCTCGATACGCTGGAGCATCACAAGAAAATTCGCTCCGACGGCTTCGAGATTAAGGTTCACACGGCATTCCGCCCCGGCCAGGCTATGGCCGTCGAAGACATTCAGGGCTTAAACGTATTCATCGAAAAGCTCG
>CAZTDF010000174.1:0-3514 GCA_964612465.1 uncultured Pirellulales bacterium | reverse complement strand
CAGCAGCTTCATCTCGGCGCGCTTCGGAACATCAGCACGCGGCTGTTCAAGGCCCTCGGCCCGGATTCAGGAGGCGATTCGATAGGCGATTTCGAGATGGCCCGGCCGCTTTCGAAATTCCTCGACCGGCTCGATAAGAAAAACGAGCTGCCCAAAACCATTCTCTACAACCTTAATCCGCGCGACAACGCCCTGTACGCGACGATGGTCGGCAATTTCCAGGACGGCTCGGTGCCGGGCAAAATGCAGTACGGCTCCGGCTGGTGGTTCCTCGACCAGAAGGACGGCATGGAAGAACAGATAAACGTGCTGTCGAATATGGGCCTGCTTAGCCGGTTCGTCGGCATGCTCACGGACTCGCGCAGCTTCCTCTCGTATCCGAGGCACGAATATTTCCGCAGAATCCTCTGCAACATGCTCGGCAGCGATGTCGAATCGGGCCTCTTGCCGAACGATATCGAGCTGCTCGGCAAAATGGTCGAGGACATCTGCTTCAACAACGCAAAGAATTACTTCCCGATGGAACTGGATTAAGCTCGCTTTACGCCGGGAACGACAAGCCGGCGGCCTTTTTTGCGATTTCTGTAATTTTAAGAGAGCAAGTACATAAACATCTTGTGCACAATACTTCCGGTATTTCTTGCTGTGCTCAATTCGGCCTGAATTTGGCTCGATTTGATTTTTTATCTTTTGCCTGTTGACAATACATCGCTTTTCGACTTTAATATAGCTACGATCGAATGTAGGGGCAACCCTGTGTGGTTGCCCAGGGCAGGCACATGGGCCTGCCCCTACAATCGAATTGGGTCGGTGCCCGAGTGGCTAAAGGGGATGGGCTGTAAACCCATTAGCGGAAGCTTACGCTGGTTCGAATCCAGCCCGGCCCACTGAGGCTTTGCGTTGTGTTGCAGGGTCTCGTTTTTTATCGCATTTCACAGATTGACATTAGTCTGGCGGTAACGGGTGACGACATATTCTTCTGCCCGGCGATTCCGCAGTGCAGTCGAGTTGTGTTCTCAGATAGACCTTCCTTTCTCGATAGCCGGCCTTTTCTTATGAGAAGTGTGTATAGGAAATCCCAGTTGAATTATCCGACAGACTTGATAGCATGTCACAGAACAGGCTCAAGAGTGCAACTGAGCAAAAATTTACAACGTTATTGGGAAGGAAGTGGGTATCTGCACGATGCGAAACCGAAAAACAGGCCGAGTTTCCAAATCGATCAGGTCCGGCATGATGTTTCTTGCCGGGCTGGTGATTGGCTCGGCTGTTAGTGCCGGCGAACCGCCGGTTAAATGGCTCGGCCCCCTGAGAGCCGGCGAGAATCAGAAGAACCACCAACGGATATTGATCAATCCGATGGAGCCGGGTAACGATATTGGCAGCGGAGGCTGGCGGATGAAAGACTTCGTGGTCAAAACCGCTGAGGCTGTGCAGCCAAAGGTTGGCCGCAGCGCCCTGGTGTTCGGAGCCTATGCCGAGATTGCAGGGGCCAAGGGGGATTTCTCCATTCATGGCCGATTGCCCGGCAAGACAGAAGCGCTCGGTCTTTGGGTCTATTTGGAGGAGAACGCCAATATCGAGAAGCTTGGCATTCAAGTCTATGACGCCCAGGGTGAAGTGTTCATGATGTTGATCCCGGCGACTCCGAGCGGTTGGAAGTGGGTCGAGTTTGCCACCAGCGGCAACCATGTACAGCAGGCCTATCCGCAGCCGGACAAGAACGGTTTTATCGATCAGCCGTTGAGTAGTCAGCAGGTGGTCTGGTTCGCCAAAGCTCCGGGAGTGACACGAATGATCGTTGACGGCATGTCGGCCGTCGTGGATCGAAGCGGCCTGCCGGATGAGGAGGATCTGACTGTTGAAATCTTTGCTCCTGAGAAAATCGAGCCGGGCCGGGCTATTCTTGCCAGTATCCTGGCTGTCAACTACACCGACAAATCCATTGCCGTTGATCTGGCCTACTCTTTCCAGAGGGACTCTGCGCTTTACTCGACCCCCTTACCTGATCCTGTTTTCGGATCCAATCATGCACCGGGACTCAGGAGTTGGATCGTTGCCGATGGTGAAATCATCGAGGATGGCTCGCTTACCGACGGCAAGCCATGGACCGACGCCGGCACGGCCTACAAGACCAACCATTTCACTGAAGCTTTTCAATATGTGGAGTTGGATAAGGTCCGCCGGGTCAGTAAGATGACCTGGCTGTCGGGCGATGCGAACCACACATGGTTCGTGGACGTCGCTGTCTCGATGGAAGGCAATGATTTTACACCGGTCGAGAATCTTGAGAATGTCGACCATTATAAAAAGTGGGGCTGGAAGGATTATCCTTTGCAATCGCCTTTCGAGGCAAAGGTCATTCGCTTTCGTTACCACACCGGCGATCCGCAGAAGAAGGTTCACGCTATTCGGTTTCCCTGCGAGCTGGGACTTTACGATGGCGTTGCCGATGAGAATATTGCTCTGCCACAAGTCGGCCCGGTCCTGGATCAAGGCAGTATCAGGACCACCGTCCCGGCTCGCTCTTTCCGCATGGTGGATCTCCCTGCGAAGGTAAAGCTGGAGGCGGGGGCATGTCTATTCGGCATCGAAGCCGCCTGGTCGGGCCGGCGGAGCATGGCCTGCCGGCACATTTTTACCGCTTTGCAGAGTGACCCTTCGCTCGTCTCGCCGGATTCGCGTTTCGGGCTCAACGCCGCACACATCCCATTGGCGCCAAAGCTGCGAAACCTCGGCATAGGCTGGGTGCGCTTCGAGAACATGAAGTGGCCCTTCGTCTCGCCCGAACCACATAAATACGCTTTCGACGGATCGGTGGCGCCATGGCAGGTCAGCACCGACGATGTCTTCCAGACATATCGCCAAAACGGCTTGAACATCCTCAGCTACATGTTCTTAACGCCCAAGTGGGCCTCCAGCGCACCGCCGGGCGTTAAGGACGACCGAGCCATTACGTTTCCGCCGAAAGACCTCTCGCTGTTCGGCGAGTTCTGTTTCCAGGTCGCTGCGCGTTACGGCAATACAAAGCAGCCGGCCGACGCCTTGCTCAGCAGCGACAAGAAGTCCGGCCTGGGCCTGGTAAACTATTACGAAATGTGGAACGAGCCCGGACTCAATCCCAAGCCCGACGCTGCCTGGGGCGGGTGGTCGGCACCGCTGGACGAGTACTACAAAATGATGCGCTACGGCGCCGAAGCAGTCAAGAAGGCCGATCCTACCGCCACGGTCACCAGCGCAGGCTACGCCGGCATAACCACAGAGATTGTCAACCGCATGCGCACCTACAAATATCCTGACGGCAAGTGTCCGCTCGATTTCGTCGAGGTGATCAACGTGCATTATTACTCCGGCCTGAATCCGCCGGAAACGGCAACCGAGGACGGCAATGCCGGGCTCACCAGCAGCACGACTTTCCCACAGGATATTGAGGAACTCACGGCATGGCGAGATCAATACGCACCGCAAATGCCGATCTGGATGACCGAGACCGGCTACGATTCGGCGGGCCCCT
>CAZTDF010000173.1:8052-10066 GCA_964612465.1 uncultured Pirellulales bacterium | reverse complement strand
CCCTGGACACACAGGACACATGGGAATATGCCTTCATCGATGGAGATTTTAACCTTCCGTTTTATACGATCACTATATGGTTCAGAGCAGGTAGCGATATTGGAGATGAACAGGACGTCTTGTCGGCCTATGCACCCGGTGTGGTACATGGTATTTTGCTGGAGGTTAGGGCAGACGGCACCCTACGATATTTGCATCGTTATCCTCTGGGAACCGGTGGTGGAAGCAACATCTACACAACTACAAGATACGACGACGACCAGTGGCATCATGCGGCGATAATTAAAGCCGATGGTCAGATCAGATTGTACATTGATGGACAGGAAGCAGGAACCGCCACCGACAACAGCGTGTTCAATCCAGGCGATACATTTGGGGTAGCCCTGGGGATCCTCGACCATGAGAGAACCGGTGATGACAAACGGCTATTACAAGGTGCAATAGACGATGTCCGTATCTACGACCGACCGATATCGCAATCGGAGATTCAGGCTATCATGGAAGCTGAGCCATGGCCTTATGCCTGGGGCCCCAGTCCGGTTAATGGCGTTCTCTATCCGGACACATGGGCAACTTTAGGCTGGACGCCGGGTGCTTATGCGGTTTCACACGATGTGTATATGGGTGACAATTTCGACGAAGTCAGCGATGGATCAGGCGATACATTCATAGGCAACCAGGATGACGTTTTCTTTATTGCCGGCTTCACCGGATATGCATTTCCGGACGGGCTTATTCCGGGAACAACGTACTACTGGCGAATCGATGAGGTCAACGACCTGAATCCGGACAGTCCGTGGAAAGGCGATGTCTGGAGCTTTACGGTTCCCAGCAAGAAAGCCTACAAACCCCAGCCAGCTACCGGGGCCAAATTCATCAATCCGAATACAACTCTTAGCTGGACTGCAGGATTCGGTTCAAAACTACATTTTGTGTATTTTGGCGATAACTTTGACGATGTCAGCAGTGCTGTCGGAGGGGCTCCGCTGGGATTAACAACCTACACTCCTGGTCCTCTTGAAACTGGGAAAAGCTATTATTGGCGGGTCGATGAGTACGACGGCTCGGCCAGGTATACAGGGGATGTCTGGAGCTTCACAACGGCCGTTCCCGGTGGAGGTGTAAGAGCGGAGTACTTCCGAGGCACGGATTTAAGCAATCATGTGCTGACCCGTATAGACCCCCAGATCAACTTCAACTGGCCGGACGGCACGCCGCCGGATGATGCGCTTGGAGCGGGTGCATACTCGGTCAGATGGACAGGCGAAATCGAGGCGGCATTCACAGAAAATTATATCTTCTACACAAATAGCGCTGACGGCGTGCGCCTATGGGTGGACGGTCAGAAGCTTGTGGACAACTGGACCGACCACGATAACACCGAGAACAGCGGCAGGATCGATCTTGTGGCCGGCAATGTTTACAGCCTTCAAATGGAGTACTATGAAAGCGGTAATGGTGCAGTGGCAGAGCTGCTCTGGTCGAGTCCATCGACACTGGAACAGATTGTTCCCCAGGCTGCATTATCACCGCCGATTCGTGCCAACAGCCCAAGCCCGGCCAACAGGGCAACCGGTACGAAAATGACGCCGGTTCTCGCCTGGAACGCGGGAGATTATGCCGCTTCGCATGAGGTGTATTTCGGCACAGGTGAAAACGCAGTGAAGAATGCCACAAATACCTCACCCGAGTACAAAGGCGTCAAGGCAGTAGGTGACGAGAGCTACGATCCCGGCAAACTCGCCTGGGCGACGACTTACTACTGGCGTGTGGATGAGGTTAACAGCGTAAATCCCGATAGTCCGTGGGCCGGCACCCTCTGGAGCTTTACGACAGGCGATTTCCTTCTTATAGATAACTTTGAGGATTACGACGCCGATGAGAACCAGATATGGTACGCCTGGCATGATGGGCTTGGCTACGGAGCACTCGGAACCGAGCTATATTTTGCAGGCAACGGTACCGGCGCTGCCGTCGGCGACGAAACGACTGCCTCATATACCGAGGAAACCAT
>CAZTDF010000173.1:0-7952 GCA_964612465.1 uncultured Pirellulales bacterium | reverse complement strand
CAGCCAGGATATCGGTATCGAGAGCAACAGTGCTGAGCCGTTGTACGTTGCGGTTTCCAACGCCGCGGGTACTCCTGCGGTATTAATCAATGAAAACGCAGACGCAGCAACAACAGACATCTGGACCGAGTGGATTATTCCGCTCCAGGCTTTTGCCGACCAGGGCATCAATCTGACCAACGTTGACAGAATAGCAATTGGCCTGGGCACTAAAGGCAATATGACTACGCCCGGCGGTTCGGGAAAAATGTACTTTGACGATATTCGTCTGTACCGGCCGAGAGAAGCCGCTGCTGAGTAAAGACGTTGTAGCCAATACCATCAGGTCTTGTGTTAATTCGGGGCCTATGCTGAGTAATTCGGTATAGGCCCTGTTTTTATAGGACAACTGGTGACAAACTGCAAAACAATTCCCTGTACGTCACTAATAAATCTTCGCAGGTTTGCTTGAGGAAAATGTGCTGGGCTAACGATACTGAGTTGATTCAAGTCTGGCATTTCAGAATGATGCAGCTCCTTATCCAATAAGAGCTTATAACCGACTATTTGGATTCTCATAAGCCGTTAAATATCTTGAACGGGGTATTCCGCCGAAACAAATCCAGGCATGTGAGTTACTTTTCACTTGACTTTTCAGCACAAACGGATATAATAAAGCTATAATCGCTTTATTGGGGTGGTTAGTGTAGATTCCTATACTAAATTCTCTTCTATTTAAGAGAAGGACGCTATGTACTAAACGAGCATCCCAGCGATGCTGACTGCTACTTAGGCTCGTTGCCTAATGCTGAGTGCCGAGACATATCTGACCTCAATGGAGGAGGCGATTTTCTCGATAGTGCACGGACAGTCACTGAAAACCGAAGCGTTGGAAATCAGAAAAATCACTGATTTTGATATAAGGGGAGAACGATGAAAAGCTATTATAGTTCGATAAGGACAAGAGTCTTGACAGTCGCCACTGCGATCTTTTTAGCCGTCTCACTTACGGGATGCATTGATCCGATCGTAGCCGACATGGAAGCAGAACATCAAAGACTTGGCAACGTAGTTAAGCAGGAACTTCGGCAGGGTTATTCATCTTTCCCGCCCAGCCCACAGCCAAATGTGCTTTTCCCGGCTCCGTAAACTGTCAATCAGTGCGATAACACCAAGCCGGGCGTCTAATGTATGCCTGAGGCTGAATCTCTTATCCGGCCTCAGTTCTTCCTGAGTATTCTGCGCCTACAAATTCGACGCTGAAGCCTATTTTTCACCGAACGGCCGCAAAAATGCTGCAAAATACATCTAATTTTCCTGCAACATTTTCCATGGCGATGTCAAGTAATACAAAATTTGGTCGAACGTGTTTTCGTTTGGAAAATGAAAATACCTCCGGCAGAGAAAGGCGTCTCTTTATAGAGCTTTCGGCGGCGTAGCTCAGTTGGTTAGAGCATGGGATTCATAAGCCGAAGCGTCCCTTTGTAAGTGTTTGTTACTAAACGATTAATGATTGCAAATTAAAGACTTATGAGATAGATGGTAGACCAACGAAGAACCGAAGTAGCATCAAAGGTGCAAAGTTGGTACGCGTTGTACATAATTAAAATGGGGAAATCAGTTCCAAAAAATTCTCTATGTCCTTGTGGTAGTGACAAGAAATACAAATATTGCTGCTTTGCAAGGGATTGGAAAACGAATCAGGCTCAACGGAAGACGGTAACCTTTAGCCTGGATGACAGCGGTTAGATGAAGCGCAACGTGCACTCGTTGTACTCCATCCCAATCCATAAAGCCAATGGGCTTACGCCTGACATAACCAAAAAAATAAACGATTGCAGCTTCTCCAGGATGTCCGGGAATATCCCATTATGAAGGCAAATAATAAAGGTTGGGATCAGTGCGGTAATGCTCAGGCTGCAGTAGACAGCGATGCCCAAATAATTGTCGCCTGTGATGTTACTAACCAAAGCAATAAATAGCAGCAGTTTTAGCTGATGGCAGTGGACTTGGTTCGTGTTAATCGTGCAAAGCGTGATTTTATGTCTTTCAGCATTTGCTCAGCCTTTCTTCGCTGAGAAACTTCATGTTGGAGCTTTTCGTGGGTTGTCGTCAGCATGGCAGTTTGATCTACAAGCTGATTATACAGATCGGTTTTCATATTATCATAATTTTCAACTTTCTCTTGCAGCGTCTGCACTTTCTTGTTCAGATTACATATAGTTTCGTGGGCTTGAGTTAGGTCCACCTCAAGAGTTTCACTTTCCGCATGAGAGTTTTCTACAAGTTTCAACAGTTTTTGTGCCTGCACAGTCAGGGTCTTATGCCATTTGGTCATCTTAGTGAGTTCTAAACGTAACTGCTCTATATCCGGGTTCTTATTTGCCTGATTCGGCTTCTCAGCTTTATTATCAGGCTGGTCATTATCGAGTTCTTCAACAAGGGCTCTGGTAAAAACCAATTCCTTGCTGAGTGTATCGCGCTCAGCAGTTACTGCTTCAATCTGTGATTGTGCCTTGGTAAGTAAATCATTGAGTCTGGCTTGCTCTTGTTTAGAAAAGTTGGCCTCGATATGTTCTGTATGTTCTGATGCAGAAGATTGTTCTCGTAGTGAATTGTCTTTAATCTCTGATGGTACAGGAGCTTTTGATTGATCAGACGTCTCATTCTGAATTGCATCGAGAACAGATGTTAATTTATCCTTATTCCCATAGCCCTCTGTCATTACAGCTGATTCTGTTTGAAGAGGCTCGGTCTGTTTGGCATTTTTCTCTGCATCGCTTAGCGGAGTCTCAATGGCTGTTTTTGTTTCCTGGATTTCCTTATTCTCGAACTCAGATGCAGAAAGCTGCTCTGAAATTTGGGCCTGCTCATTAGGTTCTGCTTTAATTTTCGGTTTGGTATCTCCAAGCAAGTCGGCAAGTTTGCCCTGTTCTTCGGCAGTAAGAGGGGTGTTCTTTGGCAACTGGCCTGTAGCCGGCTTCTGTGCTCCCAGACCATCGAGAATGGACAGGATGTCAGCTGCGTCCTGAGAAGCCGCCGCAGAAACATTACCTTTACTTCGGTTATCCTCGACAACACTATCAACCTGTTGATCAGACAAGTCGTTTGTTTCGCTTGATATGTCCAGCGTCGTTCCTGTTGTGGCCATCAGAACACCGTCCTTTCATAAGAGCCTTTGTTGCTACAGGCAGTTTGCGGCAGATATCCACCACAGTTGCGTTGTGCCTGATCAGCAACGTTGCGGCTATTATCCACGAGATAAACCGAGTGCCGCCGCGATGGTCTTGTTCTCGGATAGTTTTAGCAATCGCGACTTTATTTCCCTTAGCATCTCTTCGGTTTGTCTGCGAGCGGCAACTTCCTGCTGAATTTTTTCATTAGCTGCCGCCAGTTCAGTACTCTGAGCAATAAGTTTATTACGCAGGTCAGATACCTGGCTGCCATCTCCAGTGACTTTATCCTGAAGGCTTTCCATTTCATTTCGCAGGTCGCATACGGCTTTATGAGACGCAGCCAAATCTACCTCAAGTGTATCTCTGACCTTATTGGCCTCTTCCAAACGATCCATAAGACGTCGCACCTGTTCAGCCAGAACCTGGCGTTCATCTGTTACCTTAGTCACTTCGGCGCGCAGACGATCGGTATCCGCAACTTTTTCCTGAAGGTGTTTGACCTGAGTTTCAAGGTTGGCCTTCCTGCTGGCCAGTTCCCGTGCTCGTTTTTGGGCAAAGGCCGTCTCTTCGGCAAGTGAATCACGTCCTTCAGTAATTGACTCAAGCTGTGGCCGAATTTCTGCAAGCAGGTGAGCTAACCTATCGCGTTCTTCCATGAGAGAGGCGTTTTCTTTGCGTAACTGTTCGGTTGAACCAGAGCTTGTTTCGAATGCTTCGACTTTTGCTTCCAGTTCAGCACGGGCGGCCATTTCTATAGAAAGTTTTTTCTGCACCGCCTCGATATCAGTTTCAAGGACATCTTTTAGTTTAACCGATGTATCAGCTTGTCTTTCGAGACTCCTGACAATTGACAGGATGTCAGCTCTTTCCTGTGAAACATCCGCAATACTTAGTATGCTAAAGTCACTATCGGCGATATTGTCAACCTCGTTATCGGCCTGGAGTCGGTCAATGACTTTGCCCTGTGTGGCCTCCAGATTAGTCAGCTCTTCATCAAGACGTTGCTTAAGTTGTTCACGATATTCCTGCAAACCATCTCTTCCTGCCAAATCGCCTTCGGCACCTTCCTGCCGGGTCTGCTCATTTGCTACTGTTGACTCGTCAGTATGCTGATCAACATTCTCCTCAACTTGCTCGTTTTTGGTGAGTTCATCCGTATTCGGGCTTTTTTGTTCTGTTGTTTCCGAAGCCATTAGTATTCTCCTTTCAAATATTATGGTTCCCAAAATGTATTCTTTTGCGTTTCTGGGTTCCTTAGATAAGGTCAAGCTTTTGCATCTCTGCAACAAGTTTTCCCTGGTCAATAGGTTTAACAATATAGGACGCACAGCCCTCATCGAAGGCTTTTATCATATCCCTGGAACGGTCCTTTGCGGTTGTCATAATTACCCTTACACCACTGGAGTCAAGTATGCCACGATCTTGTTCTATCTGTCGAATAGTACTCAGAGCCTCATGTCCATCCATCTCCGGCATCATGATGTCGAGACATACAAGATCATAGGGCGTACCTGCATCTAATGCATTCCGAAACGCTTCAACGCCCTCGGCCCCATTAGCAGTAGTAGTGCAATCGCCGTATTCAGACAAATACTCCTTTAATACTTCGCATGAGGGGAAATCATCCTCCACAACGAGCATTTTGAGCTTCGACTGCTCTTGCGATTTTGGTTCGCTTGCTTTTTCTTCTGCAATTTCCATTTTATTTCTCCTATACTATATTTCAATTTGTTCTATTCACTTAGTAAGACCAAGCTTTCGCATTTCTGCAAAAAGCTTTTCATTGGTAATTGGTTTGACAATATAAGCTTTACATCCCTCCTTAAATGCTTTAATAATATCCTCAGAGTCGTCTATAGCGGTTGTCATGATTACCTTGACGCCGTCAGAGTCGCTTATTCCATTTTCCCGCTCTATCTTGCAAATCTCTTCAAGTGCAAGGTGACCATTCATTTCCGGTAGCATAATGTCAAGGCATATCAAATCATAAGGCTGATCCTCATCTAAAGCCTCCTTAAATGCTTCAACAGTTTCGGCCCCATCAACAGCCACGGAACAATCGCCGTATTCGCACAGATATTCTTCCAGTAATTTGAAAGAGGCAAAATCGTCTTCCACAATCAGGATTTTTAGTTTAGACTTGCCTTTCGATTCAGGTACGTTCATACTTTCCTGGACAACTTCCATTTATTCCTCGCTATTAGTACTTTTTACAGTTGCTTTGTGCGTATTGCAGAACTGTTTGCTTAGCTCGTCAACTTTTTTCTCGGTAGCGTTAATTTCATCGAGCATAAAATCTGACTCGAATGACAGAAACTCACCGAGTATTTTAAACAGCTTTTCGGCATCAACAGGCTTAGACAGATATGCGTCACATCCGGCATTTAGGCACTTTTCCTCATCACCTTTCATGGCGTAAGCAGTCAGAGCTATAATCGGCAGTGTATAACCTTTTTTACGAATGAGCTTCGTCGCATCGTAGCCGTTCATATTCGGCATCTGCATATCCATAAATATCAAATAGTAAGAACCGCTTGTTATCTTATCAACAGCTTCAATACCATCGTTGGCGATTTCTGCCTGGAAGTTGGTTTCTTCCAATATGCCAAGAATAACCTGTTGATTGGCATAATCATCTTCGACGATCAAGATTTTACCGATAGTTTTGTTGATTTCATCGGATGGTTCATCTTTTGTGTCTTTTTTTCTCCACTTGTTATTACTTATCATGGTGGCCGATGCGCTATCAATGTTAGCCGAAATAATCAGTGAGAATGTCGAACCTTTGCCTGGTTCGCTGAATAGCGTAATGTCTCCACCGAGAAGTTCAGCCAACTGCTTTGTGATAGCAAGCCCCAGGCCGGTACCACCATGTTTACGTGTTGTACTGCCATCAGCCTGTGTAAACTTGTCAAAGATAGTTTGTTGTTTATCAATCGGAATACCTATGCCGGTATCAACAACATCGAAACGAATAAACGGTTTATCCCCCATTTTCTCCAAAGAAAGTTCAACCGTTATACCCCCGGTTTGAGTAAACTTGATAGAGTTGCCAATCAGATTTACCAGACACTGATTAAGTCTTGCAGGATCGGTCTTTATATTTTCCGGGACATCCGTCATCAAAACAATATCGAAGCTAATCCCTTTTTCAGTGGCCATCGGGCGCATACTCGAATTAATAGTGCTAAGTATCTCACTTACACTGGAGTCAATAATCTCAACATTAAGCTTACCAGCTTCGACCTTCGATATATCCAGAATATCATTTATCAACTTTAGCAGGTTATTGGCGCATGTTTTGGCAATAGTCAGAAACTCACGGATTTTTTCATCACGCTCTTTATTAAGCGCCAGAGTCAACATGCCGACAATGCCGTTCATTGGTGTTCGGATTTCATGGCTCATATTAGCGAGAAATTCACTCTTTGCATTATTGGCGATCTTTGCTTTCCTTGTCAGCATATTTGCATGCTCAACAGCTTGTTCGAGTCTGCGGTTTGCCTCTTCGAGTTCTTTTTTAGCAAGAATCGATTCTCGCTCCGACTCTTTGCGTTTGCTGATATCCTTAATGATTGCTATCGAACTTATTACTTTTCCTTCTAAATTTCTCAACACACTAAGTGAAATGTCAACATCAATCATCTGGTCATCTTTTGCAACCATTTTGCTTTCCAGATGAGCTTCGAAGCTTTTTTGTCTGATGTTACGTGATCTTATTTTTACCCATTCTCCGTCGGGATAAAGTGATTTCACAGGCTTGAGATGTAAATCTTCGGCGTTCATACCAAGTAGTTTTTCCGTAAACTTATTCCAGGAAACGAGTCGTTCCTGTTCATCGGCCATCATGATAGCAATAGCGGAGTTTTCAAAAATCGTTCGGTACTTTTCTTCACTTTCCCTCAGTTGGTCCTGTGTTTGCTTGTATTTATCAATAACAGTAGCTTCCTCCGGTCCGGGTTCGACAGTTGGGATCGAACCTGTATCTGCAGGCTCCGAATCAGCACCGGCACCTGTCTGAGTAATTTGGTCAGTCAAGTTTTGAAAACTGCGGACCGCTTGCGATACCGCCTCTATCGACCGAACGGAATCTTCGTCCTCCTGCTGGGGTACTTTCGCTGGCGCCTCAGTTGCCTCAGAACTTGCATCCTTGGCCTGTTCGTGTAACTCAACATGACCACTACTCATCTTGGCGACAGCGTGGTTGATTTCGTCGAGGATTACCTGCAAGTTCTTAACCTCCGATTCATCTGTCGGGCGTAGTGTTTTTATTGCTGAAGACGCCTGCTTTATGAGTGATGTAAGTTTATCGCCATTTCGCATCTTGTACCTTATTAAAGGCCAGTGTCAGCATACCCACAATACCGTTCATTGGTGTTCGAATTTTATGGCTCATATTAGCCAGAAATTCGCTTTTGGCACTATTAGCAACCTTTGATTCCCTGGTCAGCATATTTGCATGATCAACAGCTTGTTCAAGTTTACGGTTGGCCTCTTCAACCTCTTTCTTGGCCCGGATCGAAGCTTCTTCCAACCGTTTACGTTCGGTGATGTCCTCTGCAACAAAGAGAGCATTGTAGCTATTTCCGTCAGACGCCGGTACAGCAGTAACAGTAGTGTTGAGGATTCTTAATTCACCATTCGGTAGAGGCGAAGCAAAAATATCCTTGTGCAGCCGAGCCGAAAGAATAATCGGTGGGCCACCATTGAATACGCTTTCAATTCGACTGCGGTACCTGGATTCATTAAAGGAAGGGAAATTATTGCCAAGATCATCGCCTTTGATATAGTCTTTAT
>CAZTDF010000172.1:0-10155 GCA_964612465.1 uncultured Pirellulales bacterium | reverse complement strand
CCAATTTGCCCCGGAGCTAATGGGCGTAACACCTTTTGGTAAAGGAGATTACGACAAAACACCGGTTCATGTTACCGAAGAAAACAAAGCCAAACAAAGCCAATCTCCCGCTCTCGAACCGACCGAAGGAGCGGAGAAAAACGAAAAATCGCTCGCAGCGGCGACCGGTTAGCCGGTTGAAGCCGAGAGCGACCGACAAAATGCTGTTGATAAAAAGAAAATATCACCCGGTGAGCAGCTCGAATTCCTCGGGGCTGAGTGATTGGCGTAATTTCTGCAGGGCGAGAAGCTCGATCTGGCGGATTCGTTCCTTGCTCAAATTGAGTTCCCGGCCGATTTGTACCAGGGTTTTTGTTTCCTTTTTTATCGGAGGGCCGACGAGACCGAAACGATTCATTATTACATACTGCTCGCGTTTTGTGAGGTTGTCTTTTATGACCTGGGTAAGGCTATGGTGTGCGCGTTCGATAGCGGCGAAATCAGCCGCGTCTTCGGTTCTCATTTCGCGATGGATGTTTGCCAGCGAAGCTTTCGTGGCTTTGCCGAGCCGGCCGATCTGGTCCGGAATTTTGCGGGCGAAGTCTTTGGTTATGGCCCAGGAGGCGAAAGTGGAGAATCGAAAACCTCTGCTGTAATCGAATTTTTCGACCGCCCGCATCAGCGAAATATTGCCCTCGCCGACAAGGTCGAGCAGGTTCGCTCCGCTGAGGGTATGTTTGCGGGCGACGTTGACGACGAGCCGCAGGTTTGCTTCGATTATTCTTCTTTTGATCTCTTCGGCCTGGGCTAAATAAGATTCGATTTTCCTTAATATGGTGCCCGAGACGTGAGACAGTTTTAAGCCGGCACGGCTTTGGCAGGCCAGGAATTTCAGATAATTGTATCGACGGAACAGCTCGACTTCTTCTTCTCTGTTGAGCACGGTCGTATCTCTCAATGTGTGCAGATATTCGGAAAGTGAGCTGCCGGTCAATTTGATCGGCTCGGTATTGCTCAGGACGGTCGGCTCTGGTGTGTCGAGCGGCTGGGCCAGAATCCGCTCTTTGGCATCTTGTTCGAGAAATTCATCGCTATCGACGAATTCGATTTTCCTGCCTAAAAGCACCTTTGCCCTTCGCCGGTTGATGATTCGATATATCGAACTTTTGTTGCGGTCGAAACGCGTCATTAGCTCTTTGATATTACAGCCCTGTTTGAACAGCCGATAGATTTCCGCTGCCTGGGCCGGTGTTATTACGCCGGTTGACTTTTTGAAGATGGCCCTGTCAGGATTGGCGTCTTCGTAATTGAGCAGTGTGTATCTGATGGTTTCGTGACACTTGGCGGTTTTGGCGCTTATCCTGTCTATTATCTGGTAGCGGGACAGATTCGTGCCGGCGGCAAGCTTGGCAGCCAGCTTTACAATCTGCTGTTTTTGCTGATCCGACAGCCTTGAGAAGTTTTTGGCGTTGCCGGCAAGTTCCGGATGTGCCGTAAGGAATTCATCGACGGTTGACTGCAGAAAGCCGAGACGTCTTATGCCGTCATCGAATATGTATTTTCTCGCGACCAGGCCTTGCTTTCGCCAGCGATAAATCGTTTTGGTTGAAACAGCAACGTTTTTCGCCAGCTCCTGGATGCTGTAGATTTTCTGACTTTGCTCGGTGACGGGAAGAGCGAGTTTGCCGCTCAGCTTGGAAATGAAAATTCTCAGGTCTTCGAGCAGATCGTCACCTTTGATAAGCTCGTTTTCGCTTTTAAGATTGAAGCCCGTGATGCGAAAGCACACGAATTCGAAAGGATATTCCTTGTTTGTGTCGATGATGGCAACGAGCTCCTCGGCGGCATCGAGCTGTTTTCGCCGTTTCTTCTCCGGCGTAAATCGAAGCTGCATTAGCAATCGCGCCAAGTTCTGACTCTTTATAGGTCGCATAATCGACTGTTCATTTTACCAGAATTGGGCGCAAAAAAACAGCCGAACGAACGGCTGTTTGAGAGTTTTATCATGGATTCAAAAACATCATACAAAAATGCGAACCGGGGACATGACAATCATGCCCGGCAAATCCTTCTTATTGTCTTGTGTCTTCTGCTCCTGGGCGCTTTCTCAGGCGACGAGGCTCTTGGCAAGATCGACGGCAGAAGCGGCGTCCGGAGCATAGCCGTCGGCGCCGATTTTGTCGGCATAATCCTGTGTTACCGGCGCTCCGCCGATCATCACCTTTACCGGAATCCCGGTATCCTTCAGTGCCTTGATGGTTTTTTCCATGCCGGGCATAGTTGTTGTCAGAAGTGCGCTTATGCCAATCAACTGGGCATTCGCCGCTTTGACTTGCTCGACAAACTTTTCAGGCCCGACATCCACACCGAGGTCTATGACCTCGAAGCCGGCTCCCTTAAGCATCATTGCGACCAGATTTTTGCCGATATCGTGCAAATCGCCCTGAACGGTGCCGATCAGCAGTTTTCCGACCGGTTCGACGCCGGCTTTAACAAGTTCCGGCTCAAGAACTTCCATAGCCATTTTCATCGCCCGAGCAGCGATAAGCACCTCGGGGATGTAGATTTCATTTTTCTTGAAAAGAGCGCCTACAATGTCCATACCTGCGATTAATCCGTTGTCGAGAACATCTTTAGCCGCTGTGCCCTCTTCCAGAGCCGCCTTCGTGATTTCTGACGCTGTGTTTTGGTCTCCATTGATAACAGCATCAGCCAATGCCTTCAAATCTGCCATTCCGGTTCACCTCAATAAAACTATACTATTCCTATTGACATTCCTTAAAACCAATAATCAAGGGTGTAATTTAACATCATTTACTTATTCAAAACAAGCCCTAAATAAAACTTTTTTAGAGGTGCGAGCTGTTTTAACGCATATGAAAGTATAAAAATACAAAAACAGAATTTATATTATTTGAAAAAATATTAATACATGGTATAATACTTGCTCTTATTACCTATTGTTGTTTGCTCCACAATGGTGGTTGTGAAATTAAGGCAGTTATATCTTCACGTTTTTGTGTTGAGTTATGAAGCAGTTCAAACGGAATATGAGGTACGAAAGACGAGATACGAAACATGAGTGACTATATAGTATTGGTAAAACAGGTTCCGGACGTCTCGCAAATTACCGACAACGCTTTTGATCCTGAAACCGGCACACTCGTCCGGACAAGGCTGGCCAGCGTAATCAACGAGCTGGACGCCCAGGCGCTGGCGTTTGCGAACATGATGAAAAAGATCAGCGGCGACGACAAGGCTCGCATCATCGCCTTGACGATGGGCCCGCCGATGGCCGAGGAGGTTCTTCGCTACAGTCTGGCTCGCTCAGCCGATCAAGTGGTGCTTCTCACTGACCGGGCGCTCGGCGGAGCCGATACGTGGGCTACAGCCAATCCGCTTGCCCATGCGATCCGAAAAATCACGAAGGATCTGCTCAAATGCGGCGACGACTATTTCGTGGTCTCCGGCATGCAATCGGTCGATGGTGATACGGCACAGGTACCGGCTCAGATAGCCGAGGAACTGGGCCTGCCCTGCATCGCCTATGTCACCGGCGCCGAATATAAGGAAAAGCGGTTTGAGTTTACTCGAATCATCAGCGGCGGAAGCCAGACTGTGGCCACCAAGAAGCTGCCGGCTGTAATTACCGTTGCCAAGTACGAACATACTTTGTTCGCTACGTTTAGCAGAACCCGCTGGGCTAATAAGGCCGATCTTGTTCAATGGGGCGCCGATGACATCAAAGCTACCCACATCGGGGCCAAGGGTTCCAAGACAGCGGTCATCAGAGTCTTTCCGCCGGGCAAAAGCACCCGCAAATGTCAGCAGCTCAACGATGTGAAATCTTTGGCTAAAGTGCTTATGGATTCTGTCAAGAGCGGCAATGGTCAGGATGACCAGAATGGCGACGCCCAGGCAGGCAGCTATGTTCTGCCCGACAAACGCAAAGACAAATTTCAAAGAATGTTCGAGGCGACACAAAAGGAACAGGATGATTATCAACTCCTGATCGAAAAGATCAAAGAGCTCGGTATAAAATCGGCGGTACAAATAGATGATTCCGTCAAAGAGAAGATTCTTGAATCTACCGGTAAGAGTATTCATAAAAAGACGCTGGATGACATGATAGAGGGCTTTAAGGCAACCAAGCCTGCTTTCAAGGGTGAGGTTTGGGTTGTAGCCGAGCACAGTGACGGCGTGGTTCACCCGGCGACTTTCGAACTGACTGGTAAGGCCCGCGATTTAGCCGATTCGCTCGAAACCAAGGTCGGCGTTTGCATCGCCGGCGATAACGTCGGGCATATGGCCGAAGAGCTGATCGCCGCCGGAGCCGACACCGTCTATGCGATTGAGCATAAGGTTCTCAAACAGTTCGATCCGACCGCCTATCGCAAGGCCGTAGCCGATGCTATCGACAAATATGTGCCGCAGATTGTTCTTTACGCGGCCACGCCCCAGGGGCGGATGTTGGCGCCGATGGTCTCTTATCGCGTTCATAGCGGCCTGACCGCCGACTGTACAGGACTGGATATTCGTGACAGCTCGCGAAAGGGCGACATAGCCTTGCTGCTTCAGACGCGGCCGGCACTGGGCGGTAACGTGATGGCCACGATTCGCACCAAGAACTCGAAGTCGCAGATGGCGACCGCAAGGCCGGGCGTTATGAAAAGACTCCCCCCCGATCCGTCGAGAAAAGGGAAGGTTGTCAAACACCATGTCGAGCTTTCCGAAGACGATGTCAGTCTGGAAATTATACAGACTGAACTGGGCTCCGGCGAAGTGAACTTCGGTGCCGAGGTAATTATCAGCGGCGGCAAGGGAATGCAGAGCAGGGATAACTACGAATCGCTTCTGGGGGCGCTTTGCGATGGCTTGAGTAAAAAGCTGGGAAAACAGGTCGAAAGAGGCGCCTCGCGTGCGGCCGTTGAACAAGGCTTTATCGAACGTGTGCACCAGGTCGGGCAGACCGGCACCGCCATCGGGCCGAAACTCTATATTGCGCTGGGAATCTCCGGCGCCATTCAACATATGATCGGCGTTGCCAACACCGAGACGATTGTTGCCATCAACAGCGATCCGAATGCACCGATATTCAAGCAGTGCGATTACTATATCGTTGGAACTGTCGAGGATACGATACCTCAATTAGTACAGGCGTTGGAAGCTGAATAGAGATATTGGAATTTCGATTTTCGAATTTGAATACAGGACAAGGTTAGAGGTGGAGTAGAAAGTGCCAAACATCAAAGACTACAGCAAAGCATCCGTTTTGGTCGTCGGTGCAGGGCCGGCCGGTCTTGCCGCTGCGATACAGCTCAAAACAACTAATCCTGATATCGACGTTTGTGTCGTGGAAAAGTCGGCGGACCTTGGAAATCACAATCTCTCCGGCGCGGTCCTGGAAGCCGAGCCGCTGCATACGCTTCTGGATTCGGCGGTGCCGGGATGGCAGGAAAGCGACGCCGCCAAGGACGTGCTTGCAAACAAAATCGACAAGGATGATATTATGTTCCTGCTGGGTAAAAAGCTGGCGTTTAATATCTTCTTTGCGATCAAGCTCTGCAAGTCACTTCGTCTCGGCTTCGGCGACATGATCCACAAGGGGGACTATTCCGTATCTATCAGCAAGCTGACCAAATGGATGGGCCAGATTGCGAAAGACCTCGGAGTTGAAGTGCTGACCGGTTTTGGTGCCGACGATATAATGCTCAACGGCTCGACTCAGGCGGCGGGTATCAAACTCGTGGACCAGGGTCTCGACAAGGAAGGCAACAAGCAGCCGAACTATGTCGAAGGTGAAATAATCAACGCCGATTTTATAGTGCTGGCCGAGGGATGTGACGGGCTCCTGACGGAAAAATTCGTGGAAAAGGCACATCTTCAGAGGCAGAGCCCGCAACTGTATTCGGTGGGCGTGAAAGAATTGATCAAGGTCAGCCCCGAACAGTACAACAAGTTCACTTCGGGCCGGGTCGTTCACGCGATGGGCTATCCCATCTGGACGCCGGTAATCGGCCCCGGAATGTTCGGAGGCGGCATCGTATACGCGGGCGTCCAGGACCATCTGTCTGTCGGCATGATTATCGGTGCCGACTGGAAGTACTGTGACTTGAACGTGCAGGATGCGCTGACCAATTTCAAGAATCACCGCTTCGTAAAACAGTTCATCGAAGGCGGCACGGTAGTGGAGGCCGGTGCGAAAATGATTCCCGAAGGCGGATATTACGCCATACCGAGAGACCCGGAAACAGACAGTATCGGCAAAGGCAACGTTATGATCCTGGGTGACAGCGCCGGCTTCGTAAATATGCACAAAATTAAGGGCCTGCACAACGCCATCGAATCAGGAATGAAGGCGGCGAAGGCTATCGCCAATTGCCTCGACAATCCCGAAGCGACAGCATCGAAATATACCGAGCTGGTTGATCAGTCGAATATCGCTAAAGAGATGAAATCGGCGAAAAACTTCCGGCAGACGGTTGCCAAATTCGGGCCTCTGCAGGGCATGCCCCTCTCGATTCTTGGCGGTTTGCTTCCGAAGTATAAGGTTGAGAAGGATTACGAGGCAATGACGGTCGCTCGATACCGTATCAAGCCCGATCAGAGCTTCGATAAAGACACATTCACCGCAGTGGCGGCAACCGAGCACCGCGAAGAGGAGCCCTCACATCTGACAATTCTGGACGGTGATATTTGCAAAACCAAATGCGAGCCGGAATTCAACAATCCCTGCATAACTTTCTGCCCGGCGGGAGTCTACGAGACGATTCACGACGAGGTCAAGCCGGCCAATCCGTCCAACTGCCTGCATTGTAAGACATGCCAGAGAAAATGTCCCTTCGACAATATCAGGTGGACGGTTCCCGAAGGCGGTGGCGGACCACGATATAAGCGAATGTAAAAAACGCGCATATCAATACAATTAGTTCGCAGCAATTCTGCAATAGGTCTACGAGCACTATTGTTATCACGGTTTATGTCCTTTTGTGTCCGATATAGGACCTGCTTGCCTGACGGCTCCTATAAAAACGTCACAACTGCGCAGTTGTAGCAGATATGGCTTAAGAAAGGTTAACTAAGCTAAAGAAGATTCTTAGTAATGCCGAAATTGAAGGTGCCGGATCGGGGGCGGAGGGCAAAGAAAAACTTCGTCTTATGAATGGTCCATAGCAATGTCGAATATTTCTGGTCAATAAAGAGGGTGAATGATGACGGATCAGTCAAGGCAGACTAAAGTTCTTGTAGCACTGCTGGTTTCAATCGTGCTCTGCACAATAATCTTAAATGTTTTGGGGCACAATCCACCGTCGGCCGGCGCTTTTTGCCTTTCGCAGTATTACCGTCTTGTTCCTGTTGAAAAATTGGTTCGCTCTCGAGAAGTCCAGCGTCCGAGATACTGGAAGTGGATCGAAATTTACTATAGCGAAGGTGGCTCCGGCGATCGAGTCGCATCCGGCTTGAATATACAAGTTGAACAACCGGACTCGTTGAGCAGTGTTTCCGGTCAGGAGGACATTGACTATCATTTTATTATCTATAACGGGCTTGCCGGTCACGATGGCCGGATAAAACCGACAGAAAAATGGAATAGACAACTCCCGGCGAATCGACCGGCGGACTATGACAGACGACATGCCTGGCAATATGAACAGACTATCTACATCTGTATTGTAATGGATAGTCAAAATCCTCAGCCGACAAACTTCCAGATAAAAAGACTGTATGTTCTTGTAGAGGAGCTGTGCAGAGAGTTTAACATTAAGTCTGAATCAGTTCTCTATCCCCATAGTTGGCAATATTAACAAAGTTCCTCACAATACAACCGTGCTAAATGATGCTAAAGACTTTTGCGGTTCTCTTTTTGCATTCATATAGGACTTAAAAATTCAATGCTCCTATAATAATACTGAAACTCTTAATACACTCGATGTATACGCGGATAGGCAAATCTATGTAAAGTGGCTTTTTTGTAAAGCCGAACTACGAATGATTTCAGTGCTGTGTAAAAATAAGCCGTTGGCGCCGGCTAAGATAACCTTATGAAAGGAATCGAAGATGCTGCCGAACTTTGTATTTGGCTGGTTTAGTATGGACATGGGTATCGACCTGGGCACCTGCTCTACGCTGGTTTATGTCCGTGACAAAGGTATTGTCCTGAATGAACCTTCGGTCGTTGCCGTTCGCAAAGGCACCAATATCGTCCTGAACAACGGTCAAGCCGTCGGAGTGGTTGCGCGTGAAATGTTAGGCAAAACACCGGGCTCGATTAGTGCAGTCAGACCTCTCAAAGACGGCGTGATCAGCGACTTCGAGATAACCGAGTCAATGCTGGCTTATTTTATCCGCAAGGCACATGGAGGCGGAATTGTCAGGCCTCGCGTGGTGATAGCCGTGCCCGGTGGAATAACCGATGTTGAACGCCAGGCGGTTATCGGGACCGCCGAACGCGCCGGTGCACGCAAGGTCTATCTGGTGGAGGAGCCGATGGCGGCCGGAATAGGAGCCGGACTGCCCATTACGGATCCTACCGCTTCGATGATTGTCGATATTGGCGGTGGAACTACCGAGGTAGCCATTATGAGTCTGGCCGATATCGCTTCATGCGAATCAATTCGAGTCGGCGGCGATGATATGGATGAGGCTGTAATCAATCACCTCAAGAAGACGTATAACCTGCTTGTCGGCCAGGCGAGAGCTGAAAAAGTCAAAATGAAAATCGGCTCTGCCGCCCCGCTCGAACAGGAACTGACGATGGAAGTCGCCGGCAGGGATACTATATCGGGGATGCCGAGGAAAATTGTCATAACAAGTGAGGAAATCCGCGAAGCGCTAAAAGGCCCGATTGCAGCGATCCTCGATACGGTTATGGTCACGCTGGAAAGGACGGAACCGGAATTGGCCGCTGACCTCATCGACAACGGCATACACATTTGTGGGGGCGGATCGTTGCTCAAAGGAATGGATACGGCATTAGCGAACGCGACCGGGCTGAAAGTCCAAATAGCCGAAGATCCATTGAGCTGCGTCGCCAGAGGTACCGGCATATACCTGGAGAATCTGGAACTCTGGAAGGATACGATGGATCGCAGCGAATATGGGTCGGAACAATTCGCGGGGCATCGTGGATAAGATGAAATACGATCATGGCCATGAGGAAAAACAGAGTTCCTGAACGAGTCCTATTTATCTCACTAATGCTGATCGGGCTCATTTTTCTTTTTGCTCCGCAGAGACTTACGAGTAAATTCCAGTTTGCTTTTGTGCGTGTTTTCTGCTGGCCTTTGAGTGTTAGCAGGGACATTTCGCTTTCCGCATCCGGATTGATGGCTTCGGCAGAGGGTGCCCCGGCAGACGTTGTCAGCCGTACAAGATACAATAAGCTCCATAACCGTCTCGCCAATGTCACCGAGTGGCTCAAGCAGGAACGCCAAAAGGTCGAAACGCTCTCCGGGCTGCGCAATCGTCCCGCCTGGAAGGGCGTTAATTTCGTTCTGGCTGGCATAATAACCTCTACTATCGATGGATTGCATAGTGAGCTTATTATCAACCGCGGCAAAGAAGACGGCCTGGCCAAAGATCAATTCGTTCTGGCAAATGAAAGCATCATCGGAACCATATTCAAGGCGGATACCAGAACAGCCCGAGTCCGATTGATAACCGATCCCGCTTCACAAATAGCGATCAAAATAGAAGGCTTAAATAAAGACAGAATCTTACAGGGCACCGGCCACAATTCCGCCAAGGTCAAACTGCTGCCGACGAAATACAGAGTCGAAGTCGGCGAGGTGGTTTATGCACAGAAAAAGCCCGGATTCCTGAGCACACCCGTAATTGTAGGAACGGTCGCCCAATGCGAAAGCAACAAAGATAATCCACTGCTCTGGGACATAACCGTCAAACCCGCCTGCGAAATAAAGAACCTGAACGACGTGTCTGTAATCGTTATGAATCCGCGATAACAAAGGCAGAAGATCGTGAAACTGGCTTTGATTGGCTTTGTTTTTTTCGAGCCCGAAACCGCTAAAAACCCCATAAACCATTGCTATTACTGATATTGCATATATTTGCCCTCCGAAAAATTGGCTTTGTTTTTTCAAATAGCCTTTCAACCCCCAGATAAATCTGGGGGCTAAATAATATTGGCTTTGTTTGGCTTTGAATTGGCTTTGTTTT
>CAZTDF010000171.1:0-10179 GCA_964612465.1 uncultured Pirellulales bacterium | reverse complement strand
GAACGGATCCGTGTCGAAAAAAGGCAGAATAATGCAAAAAACAGGTGAAAAAGAGGAGAAAACGACGAAAAATTGAGCTTAATTTGAAAAAACAAACCCAATTTGCAATGGAGTCAAATGAACATAAATTCAATTATAACAAGGAGATAAGAAAAATATATTGGATTGGACACTTGGTGAAAACAAACCCAATCAAACCCAATATTATTTAGCCCCCAGATTTTCTGGGGATTGAAAACCTAAGTTGAAAAAACAAAGCCAATTTTTGAAAAGTGAAAATGACGTTATTCTAATGTAGATAATGGATTATGGCGGTTTTGGTGGGCCGGGACAGCGAAAAAACAAACCCAATTCAAAGCCAAACAAAGCCATTTCAGACGAGACGACGTTTTAGATGCGGAAGGATTGAGATTGCTACAGTCGCTCGCCCATAAGGGGCAAGCTTCTTCGCAATGACATTAGTGGGCTATTTGAAAAAACAAAGCCAATCCGTCAGGAAGGAATTGTCGGACAGGTGTTAAAATGGGCAATATGATGTTAACTCAATAACAGTAAAGATTTATGTGTGTTTTAGCGTTTTTTGGCATACGCGTCTCGAACCTGCTCTTCACTTTGGTCAATAATAGCTCCCGCCTGTGCGTTGTTGATCGCATCTGCTACTTTTTGTCTTTGCGCCATACATTCAATATCAATACCTATTTCCGCTAAAATCTGCTCTGCCGTAACTCGTTTGTCTTCCATGACTTACCTTTCAAAAAAATAGAAAAATATCTAATCTTTTTGCCAACATAAGTCATTGTAAAACAGACACTTACAGAGCGCCAGTAAAAAACTTCACACACCAACTCGTTGGTTCTTCCAGAAAATTGTTGCAATCTCAATGGGATTTTGATATATGCGGCCTTCAGTTGTGGAGGGATGATTTCTGTGAAGTGTAAACGGAAAATTGCGGTGGAAAAGAAACGAATTTACTACCTAATATATGGTATTATTTGTTCAAAACACCCAAGGTGGTGTAGATATCGAAAACCTACAGTTAAGGATTAAAGAAGAATATGCTAAAGCGGTATGCAACATTTGTGTCTCTGTTTCGCTCGGTCAGCGATATTTGTATTATCGGTTGCATTTGGCTTTGTGTTTTCTATGTTCGATTTCAATCGGGGATATTTTCAACAACCAAAGGAATACCAGGTTTTAAAAGGCATTTGGTATTGACGTTGCCTATTATTCTTATTTGCTATTTAGGCTGTCTATTTACGGGTCTTTATAAACCGAAGCGAGTACAGAGGATATTTGCGCAACTCGTAGATATTTTTAAAGCCAGTGTCTTCAGCGGTCTGTTCGTACTGGCGTTTTTTTACTACCTTCAGGATGTGCCTTATTCACGGATGCTATTGGTTCTGTTCGTGATTATGTTATTTGCAGGTTTGTTTTTTTCACACATACTATCGATGTTAGTAATCCGAAGACTGCGTGCGAAAGGATACAATCTTCATAATTATGCTATAATTGGAGCCAGCCAGAAGAGTCAACAGATCGTCCGTGATATCGAGCAAATGGGGTATCTGGGACTGAAATGTGTTTTTTTTGTAGATAATAATCCGAATCTTATTGGCACTGAATTGCTGGGAATCCCAATATATGGTCCTGTTGAGAAACTAACTGAATTAGTTAAAACCGAAACGATAGATGAAGTTTATCTTGCTTTAAGCGGAAACGAAGCACAAAAAGCATATCCGATTCTAAAGTCTCTTCAATCTTGCGGCATAACCATACGTATTATACCCGATTGGGGCAATCTGGCATCAATAAGCGGTGCCACAGCAATAACAATAGGTTCTCAGATTCTATTTTCGGCGGCTGATTCTCCGCTGGACAGCACTAATGTAATATTGAAAGAAGTGTTTGATCGTACAATTGCTCTAATATCACTGGCCATATTTGCTATACCCATGGCACTGATAGCCATTTTGATTAAATTAACCAGTAAAGGACCGATTTTTTATTCGCAGATACGAATCGGAATGGATCAAAAAGAATTTAAGATGCTCAAATTTCGCACCATGACAGCAAATGCGGAAAAAGAAGGCGGGCCACGATGGACCAGTGACAACGATTCCAGACGTACATTATTCGGAACATGGCTACGAGGCACAAGCCTTGACGAGCTTCCTCAACTCATAAATGTAGTGAGAGGGCAAATGAGTCTGGTTGGTCCCAGGCCGGAACGTCCTGTTTTTGCAAAACAATTCTCCGAAGAATATAAAAAATACATGCTCAGGCACAAGGTTAAGGCGGGTATGACAGGGTGGGCGCAAATAAATGGTTTTCGGGGGGACACCTCCCTTAGAAAAAGATTGCTGTATGACTTGTATTACGTCAGAAACTGGTCATTTGGATTGGACATGTGGATTTTGCTGCGGACACCATGGCATATTATAAAAGGGGAAAATGCATATTGAAAATGATTTCTGAACAATCCGGCAAAACCAGGGATTTTATTAACCTGTCAATACTGTTGACAGTTGCATTATGCGTTGGGATATATCTTATTGTTACAACTTCCATCATTGCAAAAGACGGCACGACTTTCATAAAGTATGCCAAGCAACTTGAAATTGCCCCAGTCAAAACAATGATTGATGAATTACAACACCCTGGTTATCCATGGCTAATCCTTACGGCGCATAAAGTGACAGGTTTTCTACAGAAAAACGCATCGATATTAAGCTGGATATATTGTAGTCAAAGCGTAACTTTGATATTCAGACTATTTGCCATAACTTTGCTGTATTTCATAGGAAAGCAATTATTCGAAGCCAGGATGAGCTTTTGGGCAATATTGATCCTTATATTATTGCCTAATCCAGCCGAATATGGAAGCGATGCTCTCAGTGATTGGCCACATCTTTTCTTCTTCGTAGCGGCTTTGTTCTTGTTGTTCAAAGGAGCGGTAAATAAGAAATGGTGGATATTTGGTTTTGCCGGACTTGTTGCAGGAGCAGGATATCTTGTTCGACCTGAGTGTGCCATGTCGGTAATGTTGGGCGGTCTGTGGCTGGGATTGCAATTACTGTGGCCAGAACACACTATGAGTAGAGGTCGCGCACTATCTGCATTAGTGCTATTACTTGTGGGATTTCTGGCTATAGCCGGGCCGTACATGAATTTAAAAGGTGCTGTATTTCCAAAGAAAAAGATGGGCCAATTTACGCAAAGCTCACAGCAACTGGAAGTTCATGCAGAGAACAATTATTTTATATCAGAAGCTATGTATATGTTACAATCTATGCCATTAAAAATCACAAAGGCTTTTGTTAAACTTGTTGGAAATACCGGTGAGACTTTAATGTGGTTTTTTATGCCGGCCTTGATAGTAGGAATGTACAAGTGGTTCGGAGGACGAAAATGGTATGAACCGGAAAAGTTTTTTATAATTGCCATTATAGTTATAAACATACCTTTAATGATATGGCTGTATTGTAAGCATGGTTATATGAGTTACAGACACACCTTGCCATTGCTAATAATTCCGATTCTCTATATACCTTTGGGCTTACAGGAATTAGCGAACTGGTTCAGTAAGAGATTTCCTAAGAAAGCTGACCTCTCATCTGAGATAAATCGCAATGATCGGTTCTGGTTCCTAGTTTTATTGTTAATTGGGATTTGTATCTGTACTCCCAAATTATTCAGGCCGATTCGCCTGGAAAAACAAGGATACAGGGCGGCAGCACAATGGCTTAATGCCAATACTGATAGGGCAGACATCGTAGCTGTACCTGACATACGCATAAGTTTTTACGCTCAACGAACGGGAGTAGTATATGAAAATGGAAATATTCCTGCCAATGCTGCATATATTGTGAGAATATCGAAGAATCAAAAAAACGAAACAGCCTTGATGGAGCCGTTAGACAAAGTAGAATACAAATATGTTAATAAAAAGAAAAGAGGGGTCGATGTCATTATATACAGAAACCTGTAAACAAGACATTTCTTTGGGTAGGAAGAATTATCTTTAACTGACGTTGGTGATAGCTATAACGGATTTCAAGATGAAATATGATAACTCTGCTTTAGGATACTCGTGGAGCCTGCTAAAACCATTACTGATGTTCGGCACCTTGTACCTTGTATTTTCAGTATTTTTAAGAGGGGATGTCGAAAACTATAAATTGTATCTTCTGTTAGGGGTTATTCTCTGGAACTTCCTGTCTGAAGTCACCTTAAATAGTATGGTTCTCCTGGAAGGCTACCGCTGACTGACCTACATGATGATAGACGCTGATATTGTCGCAGTCAGCCCCAGCAATGTGTACCGTGTATTGACAAATGCGGGTCTTCTGAGTCGCTGGAATCGTAAGCCATCTAAGAAAGGCAACGGCTTCCATCAGCCTCTAAGGGCCCAATAACGTTGGCATATCGACATTTCGTACATCAACATCTGCGGCATATTGGACGGCTTGAGCCGTTATGTTGTTCACTGGGAAATTCGGCAAGCAATGACTGAAGCTGAAGTCGAAATCATTTTGCAGTGAGCCCGGGAGAAGTTTTCTGATGCCAAACCACGAATCATTTCTGACAATGGCCCGCAATTTATATCAAAGGACTTTAAGGAGTTCATCCGGATCTGCGAAATGACGTATGTTAACATATCGCCGGACTACCCTCAGAGCAATGGTAAACTGGAACGCTATCACCGAACGATCAGGAGCACCTACATTCGTGTGCAAACTCCGTTGTCGTTTCAAGACGCCAGAAACATCGTGGCCGATTTCGTGGACCATTACAATACCAGGCGTTTGCAAAGTGCGATCTGCTATATAACACCCAAGGACAAGCTCGACGGCCGAGCCGAAACGATCCTGGCTGATCGTGATGCCAAACTCGCCGCGGCCAGAGCAGCACGCAAAGCGAAACGCATAGCATCGTGATGAATAACGACTTGACAATGACCGAAGAGATGATAACAACGCTATTGGCTGGTGAAACGCAAGCAGGCTCTGCTGAGGAGCAACCTGCCAGGGATAGCCAGTTGGGATATCGACGAAATGTCGTAGTGGCAGTGCTACAAAGCCGGGACTGCTGCATCCGTCGAGATGTTCCGGAGATTTCCCCCATGCCTTAAAAAAACTCCTTGCCGAAGGCAAGGTACTCTCTTAATCGTAAAGGGAAAATGTCCAATTCACGGTGAAACACACACGAATGCTTACGATTTTTTCATAGACAATGAACAGAGGCAAGCGTAACATGGGTCTTTAACGTCGTGATTGCTTTGTAAAAATAATTGTTCTTGACTCAAAGGGTGTTTCGCGCACCTGACAGGGACGGAGTTTGCCCGGATGAGTAGATTTCGAGAGCTGATAGAAAGGGAATTTTAAATCGATAGTTCTGATAAAAAGATAACGGCTATTATCCCGGCGAGAGGTGGTTCGAAGAGAGTGCCTCGAAAAAACCTGGCGCTTTTGGCAGGAAAACCTCTTATTGCATGGACGATTGAAAAATCGTTAAGATGTCAATGTATTGACAGAGTCATTGTTTCAACAGAAGATGCTGAGATAGCTGACATTTCAAGAGAATGTGGTGCAGACGTTCCTTTCATGCGGCCGACAGAATTGTCACGTGATAATACGCCGGATTTACCCGTGTGCCGCCATGCATTAGAATGGATTGCCGAACATGAAAATTATCACCCAGACATCATTGCCTGGCTGCGACCGACGTGTCCCTTACGCAGAGTCGAAGACATTCAATCTGCTGTTGAAAAACTGATTGAAACTAAAGCTGATTGCGTGCGATCCGTATCATGCGTGAAACATCACCCCTATTGGATGAAACGATTGCAGGAAGACAGGTTGCTGCCTTTCATGGAAGACAAAGATGAAAAGGAGTATTACCGGCGACAGTTGCTTCCGCCACTTTATTATCTCAATGGGGCCGTGGATGTAGTTTGGGTGGAGAATGTTCTGAAAGAAGAATTGTTGTTTACCGGCGATGTGAGAGCTTATGTAATGCCTCCTGAGTTCAGTGAGGATATAGATACTGAATTCGATTTTGTGATTGTTGAAGCCATATTAGAAAGGCGCAGAGTATGATTGATTCTGTCGAGATCGGTAACAGTTCGATCGGCCCGGGCAATCCATGCTTTATTATTGCAGAAGCCGGGGTCAACCACAATGGCGATGTGAGTTTGGCGCACAAACTAATCGATAAAGCCGCCGAGTCTCATGCTGATGCTGTTAAGTTTCAGTATTTTGTCACAGAAGAGCTCGTGACATATGACGTACCCAAGGCAGCATATCAGGTTGAGGCAACAGGTAGATCGGCTGGTCAGCATGAAATGTTGAAAGCCCTTGAGCTAAGCGCCGAACAACATGCTGAATTAAAGCTTCACTGTGAGAAGGTAGGCATTCTGTATCTTTGTACCGCTTATGATCACACTGGAGTCGATACGCTCGACAATATGGGAGTTGCAGCTTTTAAGGTCGCGTCGACTGATACCAACAACGTTCCACTCCTGCGTCATGCAGCCAGCAAGGAGCGTCCAATAATTCTGTCAACAGGCATGTCGACACTTGGCGAGGTTGAGCAAGCCGTTGAGACCCTGCATGCCGGAGGGCTTAGCGGCAGAATCGTTATTCTGCATTGCACATCAGAGTATCCTGCTCCCGCTAATGAAGCCAACCTTCGGGCAATGCTGACAATGCAGCAGGCATTTTGCTGTCCCGTGGGTTTTTCCGATCATACAGCGGGTATGGAAGCCGGCACCTGGGCGGTGGCTCTTGGAGCCTGCTTGATTGAAAAACACTTTACCCTTGACCGCAACATGCCCGGTCCCGACCACTTGGCTTCGATGGAGCCCGATGAGCTTGCCGATTTGGTTCGAGCTGTTCGCAAGGTAGAATCAGCACTGGGAGATGGAGTAAAACGAGTGATGCCAAGTGAGCTGAAAAATAAGCCTCTGATGCAAAAGAGTCTCGTTGCAAGACACAATATTCGTGCCGGCCAGACAGTCAATTGCGATGACTTGACATGTAAACGACCGGGACATGGCCTTTCTCCGTCATGGTTTGATCGTGTGGTTGGCACGCGTGCAGTTGTGGACATCCCCAGAGACCGAATTATCACTCTATCAAGCCTTGACTGGAGTGAGTCATGAAACTGCCCGCGATGGAAATTCGAGTTGTTTGCGAGGCTCTTGAGCAACCATTGGCAGAATTCTTCCTCGATTTGGCAGAGGCTGGAGATGAAAAATATTTTCATCCGCATCCACTTACCCATGACGAGGCAAGTAAGCGCGCCCAGTATTCAGGAGAAGACCTTTATTACGTCATTATGGAAAATAAGAGAGTTATGGGTTATGCAATGCTCAGAGGATGGGATGAAGGTTACGAAATACCGAGCTTGGGTGTTGCCATGCATCCATCAGTGAGAGGATTGGGCCTGGGTAAATTGCTAATCAGCTTTCTTCATGCGGCGGCGCGGCGCAGAGGATGCGGCAAAATCAGGATCCGTGTATATCCGCAAAATACCCATGCGTTGGCCCTCTACAAGAAACTTGGCTACCGTTTTGAGTCTGAGCAAGGCGGACAGTTAGTTGGATTTATCACTTTGTAGAGGTTGTTTGCATCGCAGGTGATCGGAGCAGACGGAAATCGATGTTGTTGGATGCTAATCTGTTTAGCATTGCCCGAAAAAACTGGAGAGAATCAAAGCTGTGTCACATACTGATAGTCAATCCATATTTGTTTCAACAAACTGCATTCCAGGACTCCAGTCGATAAGTTCCCGCGTGTCAATGTATCAGAACTGTGGATTTAATGCAATTGAGCTTGGAGGTGGAATAACCGTCGACGATAGTAGTCTGTCGCAGATTACCCGAACCGGAGCGAAATTTCTTATACACAACTACTTTCCACCGCCACAAGAGACTTTTGTTCTGAATCTGGCCTCCGAAAACAATGATATTCTCAAACGGAGTCTGGACATGGTATCGAATGCCATTGATTTTGCTGTTCACATTGGTGCGCCTTTTTATTCGGTTCATGCTGGCTTTATAACCGACCCTGAATTCTTTGACGGAACCAGCTTTGTATTTCCATCACCGCGATCGCCCGACCAGGCTGACTGTGCTGTCAGCCGTTTCACGACTGCAATGAAAACGGTTGTTGATTATGCCGAACGGCGGGGAATTGGGATTCTTATTGAAAACAATGTGTGTTCTGAACAGTTACGAGGCAAACTCCTGCTGCAAACTGCAGAGGAGTTCTTGTCGCTGTTCTCTGTTTTGCAGTCGTCGCATTTGGGTTTGCTTCTGGATACCGGCCATCTCAATGTGTCAGCCCATACACTCGGTTTTGACCGTGCGTCTTTTATTGACAAGATGGTGCCGTATATTAAAGCTATGCACATACACGATAATAATGGCATTGCTGACACACATCAGCCCATTGAGCCATCCAGTTGGGTTCTTGAGATCTTGCGAAGACCGGAATTTGCGGCATTGCCGCTTGTTATCGAGGCCAAGTTTGATAATATGGCCCAACTGTGTCGGCATGTAGAATGGCTAAGAAATGAATTACAGCGAAAATAGAAATTGACTATGGTCCCACACTTGAAACAACGAATCGATTTAATTAGCCTGCCGGCGTCAAGTACAATACGCCAGACAATGCAGACTATTGACAAAGGAGCTCTGGGATTAGCATTACTGATCGAGCCCAAGACAAAACGTTTCGTGGGGCTTGTTACCGATGGCGATATCAGAAGGGCATTGCTCAATGGGTATGGATTGGAGTCGCGGATTTCTGATGTGCCACATCCCGAACCGAAAAAAGCTCGTGTCGGGATGACATCGTGCCAAATAGCAGACCTTTTTAGTGAACCGGTACGAGTGGTTCCTCTCCTTGATGATAATGATCGAGTAGTTGATTTGGCACTATTTGACCAGCGAATGCATCTTCCTGTAGCCGCACCATCACTTGGCGATAAGGAATTGCAGTATGTTTCTGAGTGTGTCTTAACTGGTTGGGTTTCTTCTGCGGGTAAGTTTGTCAGGCGATTTGAGAAAGTTTTGGCTGATTTTTGCGGTAGTGATTACGCGGTTTCTACCAGCAGTGGAACTGCGGCTTTGCACTTAGCACTCTTGGCACTTGAGATAGGTGTGGGTGACGAGGTTATTGTACCGAGCCTCACATTTATTGCTACAGCCAATGCTGTTACATATACCGGTGCCAAACCGGTATTCATAGACAGCGAACCTGAAACGTGGAACATCGATCCAAGCAAGATTGAAAAGGCTATAACGCCCCGTACAAAAGCCATTATCCCTGTTCATCTCTATGGTCACCCGGCCGACATGGATCCGATCATGGAAATTGCCTCGCGTCATGGTCTGTCGGTTATTGAGGATGCAGCCGAGGCGCATGGCGCACGCTATAGAGGCCGAAGTGTTGGCAGCATAGGAGACGCAGGTATATTTAGCTTCTACGGCAACAAGATTATTACCACCGGTGAGGGTGGCATGGTAGTCACTGACAGGGCCGATTTGGCCGACAGAATGCGCATTTTACGGAACCATGGCATGTCTACTTATAGTAGATACTGGCATACGGAGATCGGGTATAATTATCGACTGACAAATTTACAGGCAGCCGTAGGTGTGGCGCAGATGGAAAAGGCGGCAGATATTTTAAGGACCAAGAAACGTATTGCGCAGTTGTACGATGAAGGATTAGAAAGTGTAAATGGTATTTCTTTGCCACCAAGAGCGCCCTGGGCATCCAGTGTCTGCTGGTTGTATTCAATCCTCGTAAATGGCAATGTGATCGGCGACGGACGTGACAGACTGGCTGCCGAATTAGCTAAATCCGGTATTGAGACACGACCCTTTTTTCCACCTGCACATCTTCAGCCTATTTACAATACTGGGCAAACTCTGCCCGTTGCCGAGCGTCTGGCCCAAAGTGGCCTCAGTCTGCCGTCGGCAATTGGTTTGCGGGACGAGCAGATAAAGCATGTGATTGATACGATCGCTGCGATAAGCGATTCTCTTGCACAACAATAAGGGCTGGATGAAGAAGAGAATAATTTTCATACCTCATTACAAAGGATCGTTTGCGACCCTTTTTCAGCTTGCCTTATATATAAAGGATAAAAAAGAGGCTGTCCCGCACT
>CAZTDF010000170.1:8913-10268 GCA_964612465.1 uncultured Pirellulales bacterium | reverse complement strand
CAGGCAGTGCCGGCCGGGCTATTATCACTTTCTCCCGCGGCTGGCAGACTCTGGTCGCGACCCGCAGCCTCGGGCGGCGCGGCGTCGAAGTAATCACCGGCGACGAATATGCCATGACGGCGGCGTCATTCTCGCGATACAGCGTTGCCGATTTCCGCTATCCGAACCCGACGAAAGAGCCGGAGGCGTTCCTCGACGCTCTGGAGAAAGTTGTGCTTGAACATAAGCCCAAGGATGAAACGACGCCTTACGTCCTTATGCCGATTCACAAGGAGACCTATCTTATCGCCCGTCACCGGGAACGTTTCGAGCCGCACATCCGCGTCCCCGTGCCGCAGTTTGAACATATCAAAAAGGTGCACAACAAGGGAACTCTCGCCGCCTATGCGATGCAGCAGGGCCTGCCGATTCCCATGACATGGATTCCGGATGACCTGGCGCACTTCGAGTCGATTGCTTCGCAGGTTAAGCTGCCGGCCTTTGTAAAACTTCGCGAAGCGGCATCCGGCGTCGGAATCCGAAAGGTCAATACGCCCGATGAACTTAAAGCCACGTTCAAAGAATTCGTTGAGCATTTCAAACTCAAAGAAAAAGATTATCCTGTAATTCAGCAGGGAGTTCCCGGAAACGACTACTGCGTGACAACTCTATTCGACCACGGCAAAATGGTGGCATCAATGACGTATCGCGGGCTGCGAGCCTTCCCCGCGGAGCGAGGGGCAACCGTCTTGCGCGAGACTGTCGAGGCCCCGGAAATGGAAAAAGTCGCCGCTGAGCTGCTCGGTTCGATCGGCTGGCATGGCGTGGCGGAGCTGGACTTCAGGTGGGAAGGCACGCCCCAAACGAAGCCGCAGCTTATAGAAGTCAATCCCCGCTTCTTCGGCGGCCTGATACAGTCTGTCGAATCCGGATGGGATTATCCCTGGCTGCTCTTCCAGCTCGCGGTCAAAGGTCACATCGACCCCGTGGAAAAAATTCGAACCGATGTTCGGACAGAAACACCAATCCTGGCCTTTCTCGCTACCCTGCAGGAAATCGCCGAGAACGAACTCGGCATGGCGGCCCTGACCGCCTCGTGGGAGCAGGCAAAAGAAGAATTCCGCACAGGCTCGAAACGCCAGGGCATCCGCCAGCTCTTTCGAGGTGCCAGGGATTACTTTGATGCCAAGGCTCGACTCAACAAGGCCAGGCAGCTTCTCGACGAACATAAAGACAACATTTACGATGTCCTCGCGCGCGATGATCCCTTTGCCGCACTGGGTGTGCTTTATCCACTGGCAGTCTTCCTCCGGCATGGAAAGGTGAATCTCGAACTGATAACAGGTGAAGGCGGCCCCGGCGATGACGAGCAGTGA
>CAZTDF010000170.1:4468-8813 GCA_964612465.1 uncultured Pirellulales bacterium | reverse complement strand
GATGCGACTTACCAGCGTGTAATGACGGCGGCCGGCGGTCGCCTGATTACGCTGCGGCCCGATGCGGCCGGAGTCCCTGTCAGCACGAAAAAGATAAAAGCCCTGCTGGAAAAAGAAAGGATCGATGGTGTTCTTCTAACCGGCGGGGGTGACGTGGACCCGAACCTTTACGGCGGCGATCCGAATACGACCATGCTGGTTCATAGGCTGCGCGACGATTTTGAAATCGCCCTGATTCGCGAGGCCAGGCAGCGTGGCCTGCCCATTCTCGGCATTTGCCGCGGCTGCCAGATCTTAAACGTCGCCCTGGGTGGAACGGTCCGAAACCTTCGCAAAGAGCAAGACGTCAAGAGCCTGCACATGGTCTTGAAGGGCCACACGGTCAATCTGAATCCCGACAGTAAGCTCGCAGAGACCCTGGGCGTTACTCACCTGGCGAAAGTTATCAGCCTGCACGGCAATTCGGTCGGCGAACCCGCTCCGGAAGTAACAATCGCAGCAACCGGTCCAGGTGATGTTATCGAGGCTATCGAAGCGGACTCCGCCGGTCAAAAAGGCTGGATTGTCGGCATACAATGGCACCCCGAATTGACGCTCGATAAGAAAGTCCAGCAGAAAGTCTTCAAATCACTCGTGGACAGAGCACGCATAGTACGCGAACGCCGACATTGATCATGGTGAATACTTATCGGGAAATGGACTCTCCCCCTGCTATCTTAATATCGTTCAATACTTCTTTAGAGAGAGCTTGCCAGTCGCAGTAACCGACACGATTCGTCCATAACGGATTTTTGTATTGGCCAAGGGCCGTGGATGTGTACAGGCGCCAGAACTTTGCCGCACTTGTCAATTCTTCAATAGCAGCATTTTGGTGCTCCTTCTTCCGGGTTTCACGAAACAATGCGAGTTCCGTAGCGCCGCGTATTTTGTGCGCGTAATACTTGCCCATATAAGCCATCGCCCTGATGTCTCCCAGCGTCAAGCGCAGCTCTTTGTCGCCGCCATGCTTCAATCGGCTGAGAATGTCCATCGCTTTGTCGGCATGGCTGTGAATCCTCCCGGACACCTCAATTGGTGTCGTGCCGGAAAGCGATTTTCCATCCCTGACAGCTTTGACATAATCGGGAATTGAAATATTATCCGTCCCTCCATGAGGCCCCAGCGTGATAAAACGGTTGACATCGTGAAATCCGCTCTTCGTTTGTGCCGGCCCGGGGCGGCTCTTGCAGGCTTCGATATACCATTGAAAATCCAGCGAGCCCCAGTGAAAACCCGTGGTAATGGGATAGACCATCGAAGCGTGCTGCCAGGCGGCGAACAAATCCCGGCCGGAAATACATGGAAACCGCTGCTGGATGATATCGATGAAACGCTCGTTACCGAGGTCCGGGTCATAACCAAGACGTCCCCATATCATCCAATGATACCAGTGCTTTACGATTTCGATTTGCCGCGGCGTCTCAGGCTCGGTGCTCATGAATTCCCTGCCCCAAATATACTGGTCCGAACCAAGGTAGAAACCCCGGGAGACATCATACGGGATGTTTTTCATGAACTCGCGCACGAAGTCGGGGGCACCCCAGCGAAAATGGTAAATATCGTCGTTGCGCAACGTCCAGATCGTCTTGAGGTTGCCTTCGGACTGGATATCTTTAACGAAGCCGGGATGATAAGGCTGGGTTGTGGAACTGTACACGTGAGCCTTGGCATACTTGAAGCTGAAAATAAATTCGATATCCTTATGATCGATCAAAGGCTTGAACTTCCGGGCAATGTCTTTGGCGCCGGTCTGATGCTGGCGGTGGATGAAAGTGAATTTTCGCCCCGGCTGAGCTTCGGCGGCATCAAGTACTCCCTGAGCGTAGGTTTTAAACGCCCAGTCCTCTTTTTGCTGGAAAGTGGCTTTCGGCATGTTTTCGCCCGTCGTAAGGCCGATGCCCGCCAGGTCAGGATACGTCAGAAACATCTGCCTGACGCTCTTGCGGAAGTAATCAATCGTAATCTCGTTATCGATATCGTCTGTAATGCCGTACTTTCCTTCGGTTCCGTAGTCAAAGATATTCCAGGTGACAACGTAGAAGTCCACGTTGCGGTCCTTCGCGTAACGCATGACTTTGCGCCAAAATTCGATTTTCTCCTCGATGGTAATCTTCTTCAATATCTCAACGTTATTCACAATCTCAGGGCTGTCGAATCCCCTCGCCGACAGGTTATAATTCTCCTGCCACTTAACGGTCGAGCGCTTCACATCATCCAACGCCACATCGGGATAATCCGGAACTTTAACCAGCGAAGGAAAAGGATGTAGACTCCACAGCGAAATATAATTGTACCGGTAGTGCGCCAGGTTATCGATGTAGTCTTTCCAGAAATCAAAGCTCCACATCTCGGCTATATTGTTTTGTGCGGCATCACAAACATCCGTGTAGCTCGGTGTGCGGACATCCAGCGGAATGTTGAACTTTGTGCCGCGCATAGCCATGTAAGGATTGTGATCGACGTCCTTGATGCCGTCGAGGCCGGTTAAGCAGATAACTTCGGCCAGTTCCAACCCCCCGTACATGACACCCCCGGCGTCCGTACCAACAACCCAGTAGGCGGTTCGCCCTGCTTTGGAACTTCTGCGAATACTGAAACCTTCGCTTCTTAATTTACCGAGAGGTCTTGCCCCTTCCGACTGCATGGCACGCATAACATCATTGTTCGAACTCAAAGAAAGGACGATAAGCCCCTCATCAGCATTCCGACCGAGTTCTGCCAAACGAAACTGTTCTACATTATGGCCCTTTGCTCTTAACGCAGCTTTAATATCTACAACAGCAAAAACGGCCTGCGGCAGCTTATCATCGAATAAAAGGTTAACCGACGCCGCCCCAAGATTAGAAACAAAAACTAAAACTAAAAGAACATGGGTGACTAAGAACCTTTTTCCAATTGAGTTCGGATTACACCGGATTATAACACAATCATAAATCATAAATACCAAATCATAAATCACAAATGCCAGGGGCTTCTCATCGGTCGAGTCAACATCTGGTCGGCCTGGCGGTCATCGACAAATTGTTCTTTAGCCGAATCCCATTTGAGCTTCCGCCCTAACCGGCAGGCAATCTCCGGAACCAGGCCAAGATAAGAAGCCTTGTGCCCCGCCTCGACCGGTGAGATAGGATCGCGCCTCGTTTGCACGCAACCGATAAAGTCGGCATGATGACTCGTCGAATCGCCGAGGTGTTTCTCGTTTGGTTTGATACTGATATTCAATAAAGAAGCTGGCTCGGCCCAGATGCCCCGGCGATTGACATGAACCCAGCCCTTGTCACCCTCGAATTGACAGCCTTGCTTGTTCGGATTGCCGGTATCGGAGTATGTCATGCGCAAACCGCTGGCGTAAATAAACTCGGCCTGCCAATCATTGATATTGTCAGTCAGGCCGTCGTTGCGATAGTTGCCCCTGCACTCGACTTCGAACGCTTCGTCACTGACTGCGGGGCAGCCCCAGTTTGCGATGTCCAGGTGATGGACGCCCCAGTTGACTATAAAGCCGGCACAGTAATCCCAGGTCAGGTACCAGTCCGGGAAAGCCCATCTGCCGCCGTTGTAAGGTTTCATTGGGGCCGGACCAAGATACATATCATAATCAAATCCCGCCGGGATGGGCTCTTCGGTCGTAGGTTTACGATATGCCCGCTTATATTCAGGCCCGGGGGCGCCAACCTTGACGGTATGGATTTTTCCAACGTATCCGTTTATTGCCAGCTCGCAGGCAAACCTGAAATTTCGCTCCGACCGCTGCTGGGTGCCGGTCTGGAACACCCGGCCGTACCTGCGAACCGCATCTCGCATTGCCTTGCCCTCGGCAACCGCGACTCCCGTCGGTTTTTCACAATACATATCTTTGCCAGCCTTCGCTGCCGCAGTGGCAATCAAAGCGTGCCAGTGGTCCTGCGTCGCAATCACTACGGCATCGATGTCCTCACGTGCAAGCAGCTCACGAAAATCGCGGAAGGTCGCGCATCCTTTGTCGCCGTAATGCCGGTCGACGAGGTTCTTCGCTTTTTGACGCCGGTCTTGATTAACATCGCAAACAGCGACCATTCGAACTGCCGGATTATTCAGGAATGCTTTTGTGTTGTGTGTGCCCTGCCCGCCGACGCCGATGCATCCGGTTACGATACGATTGGCCGGGGAGGCGCTTCCGGCTTTGCCTAAAGAAGATGAAGCAACAAAATATGGGAATGTTGTCAAACCGGCGGTAACTCCCGCCGCTCGTTTCAGCAGGCTGCGACGAGTAATATTTCTGTTTTGAGACATCTGCGAATCCTCCTGAATTTTCGATTAATCGTTG
>CAZTDF010000170.1:0-4368 GCA_964612465.1 uncultured Pirellulales bacterium | reverse complement strand
TCATGCTGAGTACCAATATGCGAAGGCAGCCGACAGTTTTAGTGTTACTTGACAAGTCACGCGCTGCCGGCCGCCGGCTTTTGCGTGGAATTGTCAAATATTCTCACCTCTGTGGCCCATGGGGTATCCGCAGCCTTCCGCCATTTTACAGGGATCCTCAAAGCAAGATAAGAATGCTATCCCAGGCGAAGGACTTGCAAGTGGATGGTATAATCGCCGCTATCGATGATAGGAGGATGGCCAAAGTGCTTGGTCTGACCGGATTGCCTGCTGTTGTCGAACCCGCCAAGAATCAAATTCCCGGTTTTCCCAGCATCTTCGACGCTGCAGATAAGGTAGGTCAGACTTGTGCCGAGCACCTGCTTAGTTTGGGACTGAGCAACTTTGCGTTTTGCGGCTTTGAAAATTTCTGTTGGTCTGGAGCACGCAAGAGAGGATTCGACAAGAAAATCCTCGAGGTCGGCTTTCAGACCTACTCATACAAAGTGCCGAGATCCGTGGCCCAAGCTCGATGGGATAACGAGCAGACTGCTCTGGCTGAGTGGCTCAGGTCGCTACCCAAGCCCCTGGGGCTGATGGCGTGCAATGATGACTGTGGGCACTACGTTATTGAAGCCTGTCACATCGCCGGATTGCGTGTACCCGACGATGTGGCGATTATCGGTGTTGATGACGATGAGTTGATCTGTGATCTAACCAATCCTCCACTTTCGAGCGCCGCCTTGAATCACGAGCAGGCAGGGTATAAGACGGCGGAACTTCTTGACAAAATGATGGCCGGTGGAAAAGTCGAAAAGGAAAACTTCGTACTTCTGGAACCTTCGAACATTGTAGTCAGACAATCGACGGACGTCCTTGCGGTAAACGACCACGATCTTGTCAAGGCTTTACGATTTATACGCGAACATTCCGGGCGAGCCATACAAGTTCGCGATGTTGTGGAAGCAGTAGCGCTGTCGCGCCGCGTTCTGGAGCGTCGTTTTCGGGAAGTATTCAAGAAGTCGGTGTATAACGAAATCAGACGCGTCCGGGTCGAGCGTGCCACACGGATGTTGCTGGAGACAGATTTGTCAATTTCACAGATTGCAACGTTTTTGGGATTTCCAAGCGACAAACACATAGGTCGGTATTTTCGTAGAGAAAAGGGAATGACTCCACAACAATATCGCGTGAAATTCGGCCGCAGACAACCTCATAAAATAGAGCTGCCCATTTCGTAGTAGTCACTCTCCGGATAGATTACATGATAGTCGAAAAGAGACTGCGCGTCGTAAAATGGGGGCAAAAACACGCAAAATGGCGTTGAGAGATGTACAGAATAAAACGAGAATAAGTATATTTGGACGAAGGTTTAATAGCCTTGTACCAATAAATACAGGTGGATTCGGCAGGGTAAAACTTGGAGGATGAGCATATGTATATGGAACAATAAGTTTCTTTGAAAAGACATACAATTTTTTCCTTCAAACTCTTTTAAGGATGACACTTATGTATAGAAAATCGATCTTTCTAATTTCCTTTGTTTTAGTGCTGGGCCTGTTCATAACGAGCACAGCAAATGCTGACGCGGATATCGCCGCTTACTGGAAGTTTGACGACGGATCCGGGACCACTGCTTTTGATTCGAGCGGCAACGGCCACGACGGCACACTCGAAGGCGATCCGCAGTGGGTGGACGGACAATTTTTGGGTGCCCTGGAATTTAATGGAAGCAGTGATTACGTGAATTGCGGGACCGGCGTGAGTTTCACGACCGTAGGAGACGGAGGAACTGCAGATGGATACACTATTTCGGTCTGGATAAACCCTTATGACCCGGGCGGGGATGGTAAAATATGTGGCGATATTGATGACTCCGGCTGGGCCGCTGGCGGGGGCTTTAAGTTGGCCCTGTACCAAACCAGGTTAGAATCAGATGTAAGGGATTCCAGCGGGCGATTCTTCAGCAGAGAAGCGACCGACCCGGACGGATTGGCCCTGGAGGCGAATACATGGTATCACGTCGCCATTGTTTACGACGATGCCGGCGATACCTACACAGAGTATATTAATGGAGAGGTTTCCAGATCAGTGTCTGTAACACAGGGAGCCGCCGCTTCGACCGCCGACTTTCGTATTGGCACCGATACGCCAAGCCTCGGCCATTACTTCAATGGTATAATAGACGAGGTGCGTATTTACAGCCAAGCACTGACAGAGGGGGAGATTCAGGGTGTCATGGCAGGCGCAGGAGCGGAATTTCCATACGCTTCCAAGCCTTACCCTGCTGACGGCTCGCTTCATCCGGATACATGGGTAAGCATGAGCTGGAGGGCGGGAGATTTTGCCGTCTCGCACGATGTGTACTTCGGTGATAACTTTGACGATGTGAACGACGGGATCGGCGATACGTTCCGCGGCAGCCAGGGCGTGGATTCACTATTTTTTATTGCCGGCTTTTTCGGATTTCCATTTCCAGATGGTCTTGTTAATGGCACAACCTACTATTGGCGAATCGATGAGGTCAATGATGCCGACCCGAACAGCCCATGGAAAGGCGACGTTTGGAGCTTCACCGTACCACCGAAAAAAGCCTATAATCCCGCTCCAGTCGATAATGCCGCATACATCGCCCCGGAAGCATTGACCTTGAACTGGACGCCAGGTTTCGGTGCGAAACTGCATACCGTATACTTCAGCGACGATTTCGATACTGTTGCTAATGCCACCGGTGGAACACAGCAGGGTACTCTAACCTACGACCCCGGCCCCCTCGAAGCGGCCAAGACATACTATTGGCGAGTCGATGAATTCGATGGTGCCGCCATGTATACCGGCGATGTCTGGAGCTTTACGACTGCAAAAGTCGGTGGAGGTGTGCGAGGAGATTACTACAAAGGCATGAATTTTGAGAATTTCGTGCTGACCCGCACAGATACTCAGATCAACTTTAACTGGGGCGATCCCGGCAACCCGGATCCGGCGGTCGGCGATGATAACTTCTCAGCGAGATGGACTGGTGAAGTAGAAGTGGCATTTACGGAAACCTACACTTTTTACGCCACGGGCGATGATGGTATTCGCCTATGGGTCGATGGCCAGCAGCTTGTTGATGGTTGGGTCGATCAGGGCGCGACCGAGTACCGCGGAACTATAGACCTGGTAGCAGGGCAAACGTACAGCCTTATCATGGAGTATTATGAGAATACCGGCGGTACGACTGCAGAACTGCGATGGTCAAGTCCATCTACTCCGAAACAGCTCATTCCGCAAGCGGCATTGTCGCCACCAATCAAGGCCAGCAGTCCGAGCCCGGCCAATGGTGCAACCGGCACAAAAATGACGCCGATTTTACTATGGGGTGCGGGCGATTACGCCGAGTCACACGAGTTGTACTTCGGCACCGATGCAGAAGCCGTAGCCAATGCCACAAATGCCTCGCCTGAGTATAAGGGCACAATAGCAGTTGGCGATGAAAACTATGATCCGGGCAAACTCGCCTGGTTTACAGAGTACTTCTGGCGTGTCGATGAAGTCAATAGCGTCAATCCGGAAAGTCCGTGGGTCGGCAACCTCTGGAGCTTTACGACGGGTGATTTCCTCGTCGTGGACAACTTCGAGGATTATGACGCCGGCGAGAACCAGATATGGTACGCATGGCACGATGGGCTGGGCTACGGCGCACCGGGTACTGAAGATTACTTCGCCGGCAACGGAACCGGCGCTGCAGTGGGCGATGAAACCACCCCTTCTTATACAGAGGAAACCATCGTCCATGGCGGCAGCAAATCTATGCCCCTTACCTATGAAAATAACAAGCAGGGTTATGCGAAGTATTCCGAAACAGAGCTGACCTTGACAGACCAGCGTGACTGGACTGAAGAAGGCGTTACGGAACTGTCACTGTGGTTCAGAGGCTATTCGGGATCCGTCGGCAGCTTCGCTGAGGGCCCGGCCGGTACCTACACGATTACCGGCTCCGGCGCGGATATCTGGGATATCGGGCCCGGGGCAGGCGAGTATCACGATGAGTTCCACTTTGCTTACAAGATGCTTACCGGTCCAGGCTCAATCGTAGCGAAGGTCGAGAGCGTAGAGAACACCAATGTCTGGGCCAAGGCCGCTGTGATGATTCGCGAAACGCTGGACGGCGGCTCGAAGCATGCCCTGGCGGCTGTCACACCTGCCAGTGGAGTTGCATTCCAGGGTCGCACCGAGCCGGGTGCCGCCAGTTTCAACACAGCACTGGCCGGATTCACCGCACCGTATTGGGTGAAGTTAGAGCGTGATATCGCAGGTTACTTCTCGGCTTATCATTCAGCGAACGGCTCGACCTGGGAGTTGATACAGGAAGGCCAGGCAACGCCCATTCCGATGACCTCGAATGTC
>CAZTDF010000169.1:0-10281 GCA_964612465.1 uncultured Pirellulales bacterium | reverse complement strand
TTAGCACTAATCACCAGCTCGCAGCTACTCACGTGGATGCGATACGCGGAATTCTCGATTTTCTAAAGCCCCACTACAAAAATCAGATTCTTGTCGGTGAATCTACGCCCTCGCGGGAAGGTGCGTTTGGCGGATACAAAAATTTCGGGTATCTTGCGCTCGAGAAAGAATATGATATTAAATTGGTCGACCTGAATCTCCAGCCGTGGCAATACCGTTACGTAATCGGCGGGGGCAATCGCCCTGCTCCGATCCGGATAATTTCAACTTTCCTCGACCCGGATATGTACATTATCTCCGCCGCTAAGATGAAAACGCATGATCGGGCCGTGACCACGCTGTCCTTGAAAAATGTCCTGCTCGGAGCGCCGCTAAGCGACAGCAGGGGCAATGATAAGCGCATCACTCATCTGGCGGACAATTTCTCGAAAGAAGCGGTCCTGCATTATAACATGTTCCATCTGGCCCAGGAGATTTATCCCGACTTAGGCGTAATCGACGGCTTCGAAGCGATGGAAGGCAACGGCCCGGTAGGCGGAACGCCCGTCGATGCAAGAGTTGCTATGGCGAGTCTCGATCCGCTGGCAATGGACAGCCTGGCCACCAAACTGATGGGATTCGACCCAAGCCAGATTCTGTACTTGACGAGCATGGCCGAAGCCGGCATGGGCCAGGGCGATCTGAGCAAAATCGAAGTTCTCGGCACCCCGCCGGAGCAGTGCCAGTTTCATTTCAAAGCCCACCGGCGAATGATCGAGCCCTACGGCCTGACGTCCTGATCAGCAAGACTGCTCTGCCGACAATTTACTCGGATCAGTTCCCATTTGGCTTCGATTGGATTACCCGGATGTCGTCTACGTAAATTATGCCGATTCCGCCGGGCTGTGGATTGTCGAGGTCGCCGATGCTAATTTGTAATTTCCGGATTGCGGTGACATCTATGCCGTCGGCGATTAACTCCGCCAGCGGGATGCTCCACTGCTGCCACTCTGTGGAGAGAACCGCATCTGGATCCGGATGAATCATGGGTGCGATCAGGCCGGCATCGTCCTCTATCGACAGATACAATTGTCCCGGACCGTTGTCCGAGGCACCTCTAAAGTATAATTCAAAAGTGTCCATGCCGTTAAGGGTCCAGTCCTGTGGAGCCGGCCACATTCGATAAGTCTGCGAGTAGTACGGCTCTTCGGTGTTGTTGTAATACAAGGGCATAGATTGCCTGCCGCTATGAACGATGATGGTTTCGGCGATTGATTTGTGCGGGCTGCCCTGGGCCCAGATGTCGTGCCCTACAATCGAGCCGGTTCCGTTGCCGGGATTATTGGGTTCGGGCTGAGAAAATCCTATGCCGTCGATCCATTCCTGGAAGACTGCCTGGCCGACATCTCGATTGTTGGTGTATAGCTCAAAGTCGTCGGCCACGATAAACTCGGCGGTGGTGAAGCTCCAGGCCTGGCCTTTCCAGACGATTTCATTGACATCCTCGGTGCCGTCCTCGGCCTCGACAGTGACAAAATTGACCTCGTCGATTCTCCAGTAATAAGTGGTGCCCCAATCAAGAGTCTCCGGCTCGTACATGACCATGTCAAGTTTCTGCCGGCCGCGATATATCTCTGTATCTTCCGGAGTCGCATTGGCTACTAACTCCTGGTCCTGCCCGAAGTAGACATCATGCAGAGCGGCCCATGCTCCGGCGGTCCACCTTAGGATCGGCGTATGTGTGATGTCAACGGCCCCGGCGTAAGGCCGGCGTTCGCATGCCCAGGGACACGGGTCGTAGTAGATTTCTGTGCCGGGATTGCTCGCTTCAATGGCCGGCAGGTTATAGACGTAAGCATCTTCATCGAGCGGATTGTATAACAGGTCCAGCAGATCCAGTTTCTGATGCGATGTCAAAGCTGAAATATCCTCGATAAGATTGTTGCTGAGGTCCAGCGACCTGAGACTTGTCAGGCCGGACAAGACGGTTACGTCATTGATGTCATTGTTTGCCAAATCGAGAGCCACCAGATCCGCCAGCCCGGCCAGGCCGGCGATGTCCGTGATCCTGTTATTCCTTAGGTCCATGGACCTGAGATTCGGCAGGTCGGACAATGCGGGGATTGCCTCTATCTGGTTGTAGCTGAGATCGACGGTTTCGAGACCGGGCAGGCCGGACAGGCCGGAGATGTCAGTGATTTGATTCGTGGCAACCTCCATGAATCTCAGCTCGGGTAGGTCAGACAAGGCGTCGAGGTTTTCTATCCGGTTGCGGTTGAGAAATAAGAAAATAAGATTCGGCAGCCCGGCCAAGCCGGAAATGTCCGTTATCTGATTGTTCTGGAGATCCATGTAAAACAGGTTTGGCAGGTCGGTCAGCGTGCCGATGGCCGTGATCTGATTGTTTGTAAGGTCCACGATTGTAAGACTTGTCAGTCCGGACAGGCCGGAGATGTCTGTAATCTGGTTGACACCGAGACCAAGGGCCTGGAGATTCGGCACGTCCGACAATGGGGGGATGCTCGTGATCCGGTTGCCGAAGAGAGTCACTGTCTCGATGGCGGTCATGCCGGACAGGCCGGAGATGTCTGTAATCTGGTTGCCGACGAGATCGAGGAATGCGAGGTTCGGCAGGTCCGTCAGGGCGGGAATTGTCGTCAGACCGGTCCGGCTGAGTGTCAGCGATTCGAGGCCGGTCAGCGTGGACAACGCCGAAGTATCGGCGATCGGATTGCTGCTGAGTTCCAGTGACGTAATGTTGGTCAGCCCGGATAAAGGCGTGAGGTCTGTAATCTGATTGTGCTCCAGGTCCAGCGACGTCAGGTTCGACAGGCCGGACAAGGCGGAGATATCCGTGATCTGATTAACGTAGAGAGTCAGAGTTTCGAGTGCGGTCAGGCCGGACAAAGCGGAGATATCGGTAATTTGATTGTTGCTGAGGTCCAGCAACTTCAACCGTGTCAGGCCTGATAACGGCGAGATGTCCTGGATTTGATTCGTGCGCAGCTCCGGCGGCCAGTTCCAGTAATAAAAAAATTCGCCGAGATTCAGGCTGGCCAGATTCGTCGCGTATTCCAGGCCGGTAAGATCGCTTATGCCCCTTCCGGCGGCACTGAGCTCTTTCAAAAACACCATGTCGGCAACAGTGGGATCCGTCACGCCCAATTGCGCTTCGACGAGGGCTTTCAATATGGGGTCAGCAAAATAGACCGTATCTTCCGGCGTTTCCGTACCGCCGCCATGTCGAGCCTCCGCGGGAAATCCGGCAAGGCAAATCGCAATCAGCAAAGAGATTACCCGCATAGATAATGAAATTCTTGCCCGCGTCATTTTCGACCTCCGTTCCAAATTCTCAGCAACAGGATACTTTCCCGCCTCCCGGTCGCCTCACACCCCCGGTGGGATTAAACCGGCAGGATTTGGCTTACGTTTACTGATATGTAGTATAACAAATTGTAGTTGCCTTCGTCAAGCGCGATCCTGCAGGAAGAATGATGGGCATGAACCGCATTTAGGGCCAGAAAGCAGCTATGGCAACTGTGAGCCAGATAATGATGCCGACACTAACTTTCGCTGTAATACCGAGCAACTCGCCGAGCCCGGCGCCGAGCCCGCAGCGAACCGATTCTTCCATTTTCCTGCCGCGGGATACTTCAATTGCCCAGGCGCCCAATCCCGCTCCGATGCAGGCGCCCAGCACGGTCCCCAAAAACAGCACGGGAATCATAAATGTGCCGAGTATCGCGCCCGCAATAGCACCTGCCAGAGCGGCAATCGAGCCGCGCCAGCTTGCTCCGGCCCGTTTGGCTCCATGAATGCCTCCGAGGAATTCGAACAGTTCGCCCAGACCGGCCAGAACCGCAATGGCGATTAGCGTGTAAATGGAAAAGACGCCGTCTTCCCATCGCCACCAGGCGAACAGGCACGTCGATATCACAATCAACCAGTTGCCCGGCAGGCCGAAGAGGACCAGCATAAGCCAGGCAACGTTAAGCACAATCAGTATGATAAGCCAAACGTAAAGCATGAGCGGATTCTATTCGAAAAGTTTCAAAACGCAAAATGAAACTTCTACGCTCACCCTTCGTCTTCGCTCAGGGTGAAGGAGAGGGAGCAAACTCTTAATGCTGCTGTCACGCGATTTCGGCAAGAGCGCTATTGATACGCATGATGGCTTCGTCGATTTCCGCGGGGCTCTTAAAGCCGATTACGACCGCGTCGGTCAGGCCGGACTGCATGGTGAATCGGAGGGACTTCTCACGGTCCTCAGGGTCGGTGAAGTCGCCGTTGCCGATGATTTTCATGCCGATGACGCCGTGGTTGTTTTGCCGCATGATCTTTATTTGCTTAAGCACGTCAGGCAGATGAGACTTATCACTCTTGGCGTTCCATGTTTCGGCCGGCGTGTCTATGTGAGCGCCCTGTGGATTGATCCGTACCAGATTGACGTCCACCCAGTCCAGTTCGGCCGCTCTTCTCAGGGCCGGAAGCGAGTGACACGAAATGCCGTGGGCGAGGATAATCTTCTTGTCCTTGGCCTCTTCGAGGGCGTCCAGCACTCTCCGGCGTTCATCGTCCCAGTTGGCCGTGACGCCGCAGTGGGTCAGGAGGCTGTCGATATAATCGACGCCCAGTTCCCGGCGATAATGGTCGAGCACTTCCAGCGGCTTTTCGGGCACGCCGGGCATTTTTGACTGTATGAACAGCTTCTCTCGCGGCAGGCCCTTGACCGCCTCACGAACCATCGTATGGGTCTTATAGCTTTCGGCCGTGTCGATGTACGTAATGCCCCGGTCATACGCGTAACGTACCAGCCGATTGAAGCCGTCGGCTCCCAGTGACCGCTGGACGTTACCGCTATTGCTGCCTGCCCCGAAGCCGAGCCGGCTCAGCTTCAATCCCGTCTTGCCTAACGTGACCTGGTCCACAGCAGTTGGCGTGCGTTTGGCGAATGGGCCGGTGCTGCAGGATGACAACAAAACGGCGCCGGCCAAAGCAGCCGTGCCCTCGAGGAACCCACGACGTGTGATTCTTTCTCTACTCATATTCATACTCCTTCATGTAACTCCGAGCCATAGCCGCTTTACGACGAATCGGCATGTGACTAATTAGATTTAAGTTGATATCATACCCAAATGGCACCTGCCGGGCAAGCCCTTTTTTCTGCCGCTTTTATTCTTTTCCAGAAGAGCACTTACAACATAAAATTCCCGTTGCTTTGTGCTGGGTTGACGTCCAGGTCTATACCGTCAGGACTTTGGTGCGGCGGCATTTTCAACTCCTCTTTGGTCCTCAGGGAGTTGACGGAACATTACGGGGGCGTTGGTGACATGGTCGTACCGCTTGATGTTTTCCCGGTGCGGAAACCACTCGATAAACAGATTGGCAATGGCCTCCCATAGCGAGACCCACGCCGCAACGGTCAGGCCCTGTGCGAGAACTTCGGCCAGAACTCCTTCACTCGACGAGAATCGCCGGGTCGCTGCGATGGCCGGCACCAAAAGAGCCAGGCCAATCATAAAGAGCACAAGTGAACGCCTGAGCATCGCCCTGAGTTGACGTCTTTCTGTCTCCTGGAGGTACAGAAAGTATGTTCGAACGCTCCTGCGGATGCGATCCATAATCGCCTTATCCGGCATTGTTGAAAGCGAAATCCGGATAACAAAAGCCCGTTTGCCGATTTCCCGCACGCAGTCCGTCACATAGTCAACGAATTCCTGGTCGAGATCTTTCTTCGAATAATCCGCGGTTCGGTCGAAGTTGTTGTACAAGTCTTCCACCGACCGGACGGAAGCGTCGATAATAACCTCGTTATTCTGTGTTGTCTCATACCTGCTTATAATCTGTTTTTTCATCAGAGAACTTTGCCCGGATAATACACTGACTCTTAACTATCTATTCCACAAATTGCTGAATCTTAGCTCTGCGGAATTATCCTGTCAATACGAATGGCCTTACTGCCTTGTTCTAAGGAATTCTGCGGCCCCCCCGACTACAAGAGACCGACATTATTTACCTCGCTTTTATAACATCTCATCGAACAGGTCATGTTCCGGCCAGTTGGATACGGACTTGACGGTTTTCGAAAGTATCGGATCAATTTTATCGAAACCGGGGCCCCTTTTGTTGAACAGGACGACGCAGTTGACGCCGTTCGACCATCTTGCCATGAAGCTGTAGCATCCGGGCAGGCTGCCGGTGTGCCAGGTATTCCGGCGTCCGTTGCCATAATCTCTGACCTCCCAGCCGCAGGCATAATAGTACTCACCGGGCTTATACTTCTCACGGGCAATCGTCGCGGGCAGCGAGAAAATCGTTTCGATAGACGCCGCCGAAAGGATGGGGCTGACATCCGGCTTGTCGAAAGACGCCGCAAATCGCGCCAGCTCCGGCGCCGAAGCAATCCATCCACCGTGCGAATCCATATTCTCCAGGTTGAATGCGCCGTAAACGGACTCTTTCTTCGCCTCATACGTCACTTCTGACGGCGCGCGGTCCTCAAGGTTCGAGTGCCCGATTTGCATCCTCGTGATTCCAAGCGGCAACAACACAAACCTTTTGATGTAGTCCTCGTAGCTCAGGCCGGTTTTCTGCTCTATCACGCGTCCCAGCAGGCAATATCCGTAATTGCTGTAAGCTATTTTTGTGCCGGGCTCGTACTGTAGCGGCTGGCCGTTCATGAATGTGATAATATCGGCCTGAGTTACCGGCAGCGGCGAGCCAAGTGCCTTGCTTATTTTTTTGTCCGCGAACATCGGGTCGAACGCCTTTTCGCGGTCCCATCCGCCGAGATGCTCAAGCAGATGAAGAATTGTCACCTTCCCAAGATTGGGATCGGGGTTTTGTCCCTCAGGTGTTCCGAACGGCAGGATTTCTAAAACTTTATCATCCAGGCTAAGTTGCTTGTCCTCGATCAATTTAAATATCCCGGCGGATGTGATCGGCTTGGAAAGGCTCGCTATCCGGAAAAGCGATGTGGGTTCCGTCGCCGGCGAGTCCGCTTTTGACCATGTGTAACCTCGTGCAAAAACGAGCCGGCCCTGATACGTTATTGCCAAAGAACCCGCCGAGACCTTATGCGATAACATGAAGTCCTTCATTGTCTCGTCAAACACAGATAATTCGGCGACTTCCGGCCCTGTCTCGTGCCATACTCGTGGGCCGGTCAAAACGGAGCAGCCTGTCAGAACGGAGCAAATCATCAGCAGCGCAATCATCTTTATGATATTTACGGCCAGCCGTTTTTCTTGGAACTGAAACATTCGTATTTTTCCTTTTCAATCCATTAACGAAAATGTCCGGAGATTCTAACTTAAGTTAGTAGCCTGTAACGTATGAATTTGTAGATTGTATATACGTGATTGGGTGGCAGCCTCAAGCGCAGCTTGGGGATGGTTTCCATAGCATTGACTATCCCCATCCCGATAAACGAAATCGGGATGAGGCTGCCACTCTTTGCTCACGATTCACAAATTCGCATGTTATGAGGTACTATGTACTCTATTCTAAAACATGTCGGCTGTCAAAATCAAATGTTGCAAATGAGCCGTCCCTGTCCAAAAAGTACGCTTGATTTGCCGGGCGGGACGCGTAAGATGGTCGTATGAATATTCTGGCACTCGAACCATATTACGGCGGCAGTCACAGGGCCTTTATTGACGGGCTTTCAAAGGCGAGCGGGCACGACTGGACGCTGCTTACGCTGCCGGCCCATAAATGGAAATGGCGCATGCGTCACTCGGCGATAACTTTTGCTTGGCGGGCGGCGGAGCTGACGGAGAAACGCCAGAGCTGGGATCTATTGTTTTGCAGCGACATGCTGAATCTTGCCGAATTTACCGCCCTGGCTCCGGAGGGGATCGCCGGGCTGCCGAAAGTAATTTACTTTCACGAAAACCAGTTGACCTATCCGGTACGCGTAGAAGATGAGCGAGACTATCAGTTCGCGATGACCAACCTGACCAGTGCGCTGGCGGCCGACGCCGTCTGGTTCAATTCACAATTCCACACCGACTCGTTCCTCGATGCTCTCGCGGGGTTTCTCAAATCCATGCCGGACCATCAGCCATTCGAAGCGATTGATAAAATTCGGGCCAAATCATCGGTTTATCCGCCCGGCATAGCGGATATTCCCGCCCGGAGGCCGCGAGAGCCGGGGCCTTTGCGTATCCTCTGGGCAGCGAGATGGGAGCACGATAAAAATCCGGAAGATTTTTTCGAAGCTCTCGAAATTCTCAAAGCCAAAAACGTGCCGTTCCGAATCAGCGTCATCGGTCAGAGCTTTCGAGATAAGCCGGCGATTTTCGAGAAGGCATATAATAACTTCCATGACCATATCGACTTCTGGGGCTACCAGCAGAACCGAGAGGATTATGAGCGTGCTCTATGCCAAGCCGATGTTGTAGTCTCTACTGCAAATCACGAATTCTTCGGCATTAGCATTGTCGAAAGTATAGCTGCCGGGGCTTATCCGCTCGTGCCGAACCGCCTTTCGTATCCGGAAATTCTCGGCCTCGGGCGACTCGAAGATGCCGGGCAGTTCTTCTACGACGGCACGGCCCGGGACATTGCCGATAAGCTACGCCGACTTGCAACCCGCATAGAAAAAGATGCTCTCTGGCCCGCGACAATCAGCCCGGCGACACTCACCGACCATTTAAGATGGCAAAACCTCGCTCGCCGATATGATAAAGCCCTCGAACAAATACGTCAGAGTGCCGGCTGTACCGAGCCTGCCGAAGATTCAGCGTAAAATGTGTTGGAGGGAACTGCCGCAGGCCTGATTGTCATGTGCCTGCGCAAACCGTTGTGAAGGGCGCTCCATACTCGGCTGGGCCTCACAGATTTTCGCAACAGCCGCTTGGAACCGTATTTCTCTGACCAGCAGGATGAATAAAACCAAAGCGATAGCGTTGATCCCTACCATCCAGGATTCGCCGTTGTGGATTGAAAAGTAATAGCGGCTTCCAAAAAGAAAATTAAATCCAAATCCCGTCGCATGCCGGTACAAATTGAGGCATGCCCCGGAAACCAGGGCATAAGCCGCCGCCGACCCGATAAAAATAGGTATTTGTATGGCCTGGAATACCGCGCTCAACCATAAGCCCAGTTTTCGTCTCTTGATAAGGGCGACGCCCGCAGCAATCCCGAACAAAAATACAAAGATAAAGGCAATGTGAATTATCACTGCCGTCTGCGTAAGTTGTTCTGTCAGAATGGAGCGTCCGATAAGGCCCAATCCAAGCAAGCCGCCGCCAACCTGAATAATCAACACAATTGTTTTCAAGGACTTATTCATATCGACAAATCCTTAATTATCATTGATTTTATTGGTTTGTACTCTCGTAATTACTATATCGGCAGCAAGATTCAGTGACATAAGCCTGCTGTGCCAACCCATCCCTGATTTCACACACCCCCCCCGCTTTTATTCGGGCCTTATGTTCAATTCAGCGAGTGTGCGGCGCAGCCAGGCGAGCGATTTTTCGATCATTGGTCCGCCGGCGCCTTCGCATTCCATGCTGAGCACGCCGTCATACCCGATGTCCCGCAGAATGGCCAGGATCTTCTTGATGTTCTCGGCGTTGACGCCGTCGCCGATAGCGCATTGGCTTACGGCGATGCCGGCCTGCTCGCCTCGTACCGCTGCGGCCAGCGATTCACTTACGTCCTTAACGTGTACGTGGGTAACTTTCTTTTTAAAGCGCTCACAAAAAGCCACCGGGTCCTGTCCGGCGATGAATGTATTGCCGGTGTCCAAGTTCATGCGCAACTGCGGCGAATCGCAGAAGGCCAGCATTTTCTCCATCATGTCGGGCTTCGTCGTGAAATAGCCGTGCACCTCGATACTGATAATCATCTCGTAAGCCTCGGCGACCTCGATGATTTGGCCGTAGCTGCGTTTCATCGATTCCATCGCTTCGCTGTCGGACAATCCTTCGGGCTTGTGCAGGCCGTCGGTTGTGGCGATTCGTTCACAGCCGGCATGCTTTGCCCAGGGGATAGTCTTCAGGACGTAGGGCACGCCGTAGAGCGGCCCATCCTTACCCGACAGCGGAAATGCGGCATCCACCTGCGAGAATCGCACGCCGTACTTTTCCATCTTCCGCCGGAGAAGCAGCGGGTCTTCATATAATACTACGTGCGGCTGGTATCCGAGGCCGTGAATCCAGCTAACGCCGTCGATCACGCCGCACTCGATGTAGTGGACATCGTTTTTCTGTGCCCATTCGAGACATTTTTCGAAGTTCCAGTAAGATGAATTGAATGCGTCGGTATGAAAGCTGATTTTCATTGTAATAT
>CAZTDF010000168.1:0-10284 GCA_964612465.1 uncultured Pirellulales bacterium | reverse complement strand
ACCGACGGCTGCCGATTCGATTTCGACGACGGCTGGCTGCACTTAAGAGCCAGCAACACCGAACCTGTAATGCGAATTATTGTTGAGGCAAAAGACCGGCCGACCGCTCAAAAATATATCGATCAGGTGACAAAAATTCGGGCAAAAATATTGGCGCACTGATGGACAATAAAAAACAAGCAATAGCAGCCAGGCAAATTAAGTCTATCACATTTCTTGGTATGGCGGTGAATGTTGCTCTGTCGGTTATTAAGATCGCCATCGGTTTGTTGGCCGCTTCGCTGGCACTCGTAGCTGACGGGATCCATTCGCTTTCCGATGTCGCCACCGACGTGGCTGTACTGTTGGGCCTGCGTATTGGTTCGAAAGAGCCCGACCAGAGTCACCCCTACGGCCACGGGCGAGCGGAAACTTTCTCAGCCGGACTTGTTGCACTGATCTTGATTGTTGTCGGCGGGGCAATGGTTTACTATGCCGCATTGGCCATCGCCAGAAACGAGATGACCATCCCCAGGCTTGGAGTTCTCGTCGCCGCTGTTATTTCAATTGCGGCTAAGGAGTGGCTCTATAGAGCGACACGAAAAGTTGCGATTCAAACCCACAGCCCCGCACTTTACGCCAACGCCTGGCATCATCGAAGTGACGCTCTCAGTTCGGTCGCGGTTGTAATGGGATTTATATTGCTGAAATTCGGCTTCGGCTATGGCGACCAGGTCGCTGCGATTGCCGTTGGGTTGATGATTGTATGGGTGGGAGTCAAAGTCATCGGCAATGCGCTGCGCGAGCTGGCCGAAGCCGCCGTCGATCCGGACACGATCGAGCACATAAAGCAAGTCATCAACTCCGATTCTTCTATCCGCCAGTGGCACCAGTTGCGGACCCGCACGGTCGGCAGGGAAGTCTTTCTCGATTTGCACATCCTCGTCGACCCGGATTTGAAAATAACCGACGCCCACGAGATATCTGAAAGGCTGGAAAGAACCCTTGATGAGCAGATAACACGCCCGATTAATATCACCGTTCACATCGAGCCCGACACACCTGAACTGAGAAAATGACGCCGGATTTCTGTGCATATTGAACCTCCCGGAATATTTTGAAATTAAGATGATGATTTGGTATTATAAGGCTTGAGTTGTGTATGAGTGCTCGAAAAACAGTGCCGAAGCGAGCAAGGCACGATGTACTCTGGTTCAGAAGGAAAGGAATTACGATGAACTCGCTACCAGGCTCCCCAAGTTCACGCTTTTCACGTCGCGCGTTTCTGCGAGCGGTGAGCGGTACGGCTGCCGGCCTGTCGCTCAGCTCACGTCACTGGTTTGGCTCTCTGGCTATGGCGCAGCCGGCCGGCCAATCCAAGCGTCCCGCAGTTGTCCGGGCCGCCTTTATCTATCCGCCGACGGCGTCGTTACGCAAGGTTGGCTACTATAGCTGGCCCGGCTCCACGTTCGATGCCGAAGGCCGCCAGAGACAATATACTCTCGGATTGCAGGCCATCGAGCGGAAGCTGGGTATGCGCATCTCCGTTGAGCCGCAGGCGCTGGATGAGAACGAGAGCGTCACGCGTTTCATAAACGAGATCAAGGCCGATCCCCCCGACGGTCTCTTGCTGGTGCCCTTTAAGAAAGGACACTTCCCGCACGTGGCGCGCATCGTGGAAGAGACTAAAGTCCCCACGGTTGTGCTCGCCACACTTGGTGTGCTTTTAGTCGGGCATGTCCGCGAGCTTCACCGAAAGCCGGGCGTTTATATGATCAACTCGCTGGATAACCTTGATGCTGTCGAGCAGGGCATGAATATGATACGGGCGGCATCCTGGATGAAACAAAGCTGCATTCTGAATATCGCCAGAGCGGGCGCCGCCGACCGAACGGTTCCGCATCTGGGGACGAAGGTTCGTACTGTGGCAAACACGGGCTTCATCGAAGAATTCCAGCGGACACAGGCCACGGCGGAAGTCAAAAAGCTTGCCGCTGCGTACCGCGACAACGCTACCAAAATAATCCAGCCCAGCGAAAGGGACATTCTCGACGCGGCCCGATCTTGCATAGCGTTGAAACGTGTTATCGAGGCCGAGAAAGCCGACGCTGTAATGATGGATTGCCTTCCCGGGCTCAAACACCCGCATCAGCACGTTCCTCCCTGTATGGGATTCATGAGCCTGCGCGACGAGGGCATCCCGGCCGGCTGCGAATCCGACCTTGACGCCACACTAACAATGATGCTCTATCAATACCTATTCGACAGGCCGGGCTTCCAGCACAATCCGACCGTCGAGACGGAGAAAAACCATTACTTTTGCGCGCATTGCACAAGCGCATCAAGAATGAACGGCCCGGGCAGCAAGCCGGAGCCATACGTGCTGATGAGTCATGCCGAGGCCGGCTGGGGCTGTGTGCCCAGGGTACTGTTCACGCCCGGCAAGCAGGTGACCATCGCAAAATATCTTTCCGTGCGGTCGGATTCCGAAACGTCGCAGATGCTGGTATACTCGGGTGAGCTGGTGGGCTGTCCCGGTATTCCGCCGACGGGCGGCTGCCGCACGAACGCCGAGACGACGATCAACGAACTGGATGACGTTGCCGACCTCAAAGGCCACCATCTTGTGATGGCGTACGGTGAGCACGCAACATTGTTACGCCGGTTTTGCCGGCTATACGGCATTGAAGCGGTTGTCTAAGTCATTGTCGGAAGAGCTAAGGAAGTACGAAAGGGGTACGGCACATTTTATGGTATCAGGTTTTTGTTCCGATAACACAATTCTGCCGGAGATTCGCAAAACGTCTAAAACAGGGTGGTTTTTTATCCGATATACTTATGATGATGCAGCCGCGAAACAAAATTTTGGCCGTCGATGACAATATTATCGATATCGCAACTATCGAGATGCTGTTGGGCGAACGCTACGATCTCAGGACAGCGACAACTGGTGAGGATGCTCTGGAGATCGCGGCGGACTTTCGGCCCGACATTATTTTGCTCGACAATATGATGCCGGGTCTCGACGGCGGGCAGGTGTGCCGCCAGATAAGAGCGGATTCGGGGCTGCGGCATACGAAGATCATAATGCTGTCCGGCAAATCGAGGGTCTCGGAACGCATCGAAGCGTATCAGGACGGCGCCGACGACTATATAACCAAGCCCTTTAACGAAGATGAGCTGCTGGCAAAGATACGGGTTTATCTGCGTTTGAAGTCGGTCGAGGAAGTTGACCAGTTCAAGACAGATGTTTTGACTCTGCTAAGCCATGAAGCACGTACCCCTCTCAATAGTCTTATCGCGCCTGCTGAGATGTTGATGTCCGAGGAGCAGATTGATGCCGAGGAGCGTAAGTTGCTCATCGAGATGGTTAATTCGGGCGCCAAACGCCTGCACCGTTTCTTTGAAAACGTTATGCTGCTCAGCTCGCTGAAATCCAAGAAGTGGCAATTCAACCCGGAACCGGCCGATCTGTGCGAAATCGTCCATGAGGCTGTTTGCGAGGTGGCAACAAAGGCGGCGGAGCGCAATATAATGATCGAGGAGAAATTCGATGCCGGCCCGACGGCTTGTATCGACCGGCAGCAAATCAAAAGGGTGGTCACGGCGATACTTGATAATGCTGTTCGTTTCAGCCCATCGGATTCAAGAATAGATGTTTGTCTCGCCGGTGACAATGAGTCGATCTGCGTGAGTGTGACCGACCGGGGCCAGGGGATCGATCCCGATTATCTACCATATGTATTTGAAGAGCTTTCGGCCCCCGACATTGACCACCGCTCACAGGGCCAGGGCCTGAGCCTGGCTATAGCCCGTCAGATAGTACAACAGCATAATGGTACTATCAGCGCAGAAAGCATAAAAGGTTCCGGCACAACATTCACTGTCAGATTGCCCGTAATGGTGCCCTCCGAATTGGCGCATTGTGAAAGATAAAGAATCGGGATATGTTTCCGGCCGGTTCGATTTTGCGCAAGCCCCCACAAATTCCAAAATGCCGCCCGGATTGTTTGCCGGATGCAGGATGGTAATTGTTGCTGTCGAAAAGTTTAATAAGTATGTTATAATTTGCCGATAAAATATTAGAGCGTTATAATATTCAGGCAGTTAGACATGAAAGGATTCTGTCATATGTCATTTACAGAGGATGTACTGAGCCGGAGCAGACCCGAGAGCGTTCACGACATTTCATGCCGGGCCGAACGCCAAAGCTATCATCCCTCGCCTGTGGACTGGAGAGACGAGGTGCTGTACTTTTTGCTGGTGGATCGATTCAGCGACGGATGTGAGGATTCTCGTGAGCTGCTGGAGAAGGCGAATATCAAAGCAGCCCGCCCGGAATCGCCTGACGGCAAACCCTGGCGCTGGGATAACTGGTCAAAGTCGGGCCAGCAGCGGTGGCAGGGGGGCACGATCAAGGGCGTGACATCTAAGCTCGGCTATTTAAAACAGCTTGGCGTCACGTCGATATGGCTAAGCCCCGTATTCAAGCAGCGGGGACATCTGGACACGTATCATGGCTACGGCATTCAGGATTTCCTTCAGGTGGATCCCCGGTTTGGCAGCCGGCAGGACCTTGTCGATTTGGTGACGGCAGCCCACGCGGAAGGTTTGCGGATCATCCTCGATGTTGTATTCAATCACTCGGGCTCCAACTGGCTGTATCGTCCCGATACTCCCGGCGGAATATATGAAGCCGTTTATAAGCCCGACGGCAGCTATCCGTTTGGTTCGTGGCGCGACGGCCGGGGGCAGCCTGTCCCCGACATCACGGCCGAGGAAGACGGTGTCTGGCCGACGGAATTGCAGCACCGAGACTGCTACACACGGGCTGGAACGGGTGACATGGGCAAGGGCAGGATCGACGATCCGAACGCCGAGCACAAACGATCCGACTTCTGCGACCTGCGGGATTTCGATCTCGACCAGCCGTATGTATTAAGCGACTTGTCACGATGCTATAAATACTGGATGGCCCTGACGGACTGCGACGGATTCCGCATAGATACCCTCAAGCATGTGACGAAGGAACAGGCGAGGAATTTCTGCGGCGCCGTCAAGGAATTCGCAGAGAATCTCGGCAAGCAGAATTTCTTGCTCGTCGGCGAGATTTCCGGCGGTGATTATGTCCAGGATTACTATCTCGACGCTCTCAATCGCAATCTCACCGCCGCATTGGATATTGGAGAAATGCGACCCATTCTTAATGGTGTTGCCAAAGGCCTTAGAGCCCCCAGGGACTTTTTTGACGGTTTCAATCCCGGCGATGCCGGTATGGGATCACACCGAAATTTGGGCTGGCGGCACGTTTCTATTCTTGACGATCATGATCAAATTTATGGCGAGAAGATCCGATTTTCAAGCGATGCATCCTGCGACCATCAGGTCGCAGCAGGTGTTGCTTTGCAGCTTTTCACCCTCGGTATTCCATGCATTTATTACGGGACCGAGCAGGCCTTTGCCGGTCCTGAGCCATCCGAGAGGAAATGGCTGCCGGGATGGAAACGCTCGGACCAGTATCTGCGGGAGGCGATGTTCGGGCCGGAGCATCCAAGGGCAACAGGAGCAGCAGGCCTGGACGAGCCGGATATGGATCTGCCCGGTTTCGGCCCTTTCGGGACGGCGGGCCGCCATTGTTTCGATGAGAATCATCCGGTGTACAAGCGGATCGCCGCGGCTGCTGCGCTTCGAAGCAAATATCCCGCCCTGCGCTGCGGCAGGCAGTATCTTCGCCGCGTCTCCTTTTTGAACAAACCCTTCGATCTATACGGGCCGGGGGAAATTGTTGCCTGGTCGCGAATCCTTGACGATGAGGAGTTACTTTGTGTCATGAATGCCAACGGTACCGAGCTACGAGGCGCCGACGTTGTTGTGGACGCGGCCCTCAATTCGGGCGGTTCCGGTACGATGACGGTTGTTCTCAATTCGACCGAAGTCGCTGAGGCGCAGGATTATTCAGGTACTCATCCGGCAGGCTCAAAGGTCAGCGTCAGCAGGACAGCGGACGGCAGGGCGTTTGTCAGGATTCAGAATATTCGGCCCGCGGAGATGATTGTACTGGCAAATCATCCATAATTCGGTTCATCGGACTGGAAAAGACTTGCAAGTGGAGGGTAAATCGCATATCATACCCTGCCTATTTCGAAATGGGTTCTTGTTATAGAAAGGTTTGCCGGTCGTTATGAGTCTTGAAAGTTTCTTCAATCCCAAATCGATTGCAATTGTTGGCGCCTCCCGCCAAAAGGGCAAAGTCGGTTACGAAATCTTAGTAAATATAATTGGAGCCGGATACGAGGGTGAAATATTTCCGATCAATCCGAAAGCAGATACAATTGAGGGATTAAAGTGCTACCCCGACCTTAAATCCATCGGTAAGACCCCCGATCTGGTGGTCATTATTATTCCGGCGAAGTTTGTCGCTGCAATGATGCAGCAGTGCGCGAAAGTCGGAGTAAAATCGGTCATCATTATTACCGCCGGCTTCAAAGAGGTCGGCGAAAAGGGCCGAGAGCTTGAAAAACAGGTCGTTCACATCGCAAGACAGGCAGGCATCAAAATCATCGGTCCCAACTGTCTGGGTGTAATTGCGCCGGCGAACAAGCTCAATGCCAGTTTCGGCGGAGACCTGCCGGCCGAAGGAGTCATCGGGTATCTCTCGCAGTCCGGGGCGTTACTCGCTGCGATTCTTGATATGGCCAACGCTAACAGTATCGGGTTCAGCAAGCTTGTAAGTATCGGCAATAAAGCGGACGTCGATGAGCTGGATTTGATAAAAGCTCTGGGAGAAGATAAGGATACGAAAGTGATTGCCGGCTATCTCGAAAGTATTACCGACGGCAATGCTTTTGTTAACCAGGCGGAGCGAATTTCTCATTATAAGCCGATCCTGCTGATGAAGTCGGGCGGTACACAAGCCGGTGCCCAGGCTGCCTCCTCTCATACCGGGAGTCTTGCCGGCAGCGAGACGGCATACGAATGTGTCTTCGAACGCGCCGGGATTATTCGGTGTAATTCGATAAAGGAGCAGTTTGATTATGCCCAGGCATTTGCCGATCAGCCGCTGCCCGCGGGGCCGAGAGTCGCCGTAATTACAAACGCCGGCGGGCCGGGAATTATGGCTGCCGACGCCATCGAAAGAGTGGGGCTTTCCTTTGCGAAACTCGACGAAAAAACGATCGAGACGCTGGCTTCCAAGCTGCCGCCGGCGGCGAACTTTAATAATCCGGTTGACGTGCTGGGCGATGCGCTTGCCGACCGGTACGAATTCGCGCTGGATGTCGTTCTCGGTGATGAAAATGTTGATATCGTCCTGGTGCTTCTGACACCCCAGGCAATGACCGAACCAGTTGGTACCGCCGAGGCGCTTGTCAAGCTCAGCGGCGGAAAACACAACAAACCGATTCTTGCCTGTTTCCTGGGTGCCGAGAAAGTCCGGGACGGAGTGAAAGTTTTGCGGCAGGGGAAGATCCCGCAGTATGATGCCCCTGAAAGTGCTGTTTCGACAATCAAGGCGATGGCGGACTATATCAGATGGCGCACCAGGCCCAAGCGGGTCGTGAAACTCTTTCCTGTTAACCGTCGCAAGGTCGAAAACATAATCGAAAGACACCTGCGCCAAAATGTTCGAGAGATTGGCGAGACCGAATCCAAGGATATCCTCGAAGCCTATGGTTTCGTAACCCCGAAAGGCTCCGTCGCCACCACCGCCGAGCAGGCTGCCAATATTGCCCAACAGCTCGGATTCCCCGTCGTGCTGAAGATCTGGTCGCCGGATATCGTGCACAAGTCCGACGTCGGTGGAGTCCAGGTTGGCCTGACAAGTGAAAAGGAAGTAAAGGATGCCTTCGACCTGATGATGTATCGAATACCGAAGAAGCTGCCCGACGCCGACATTCTCGGTGTGCTCGTGCAGGAAATGTGCGGCGGCGGACAAGAGGTGATTCTCGGCATGAATCGCGACCCGCACTTTGGTCCGCTGATGATGTTCGGAATGGGAGGCATCATGGTGGAAGTCCTGAAAGACGTGTCGTTTTACCTGGCGCCGCTGACGGCCGAAGAAGCAAAGCAGATGCTTATTAACACAAGGACTTATCACATGCTGAAAGGAGTCCGCGGCCAGGAGGGTGTGGATATCGAGACAATTGCCGAGGGTTTGCAGAGGCTTTCACAATTAGTGACGGAATTCCCCCAGATACAGGAAATGGACATCAACCCGTATGTTGTTGGTCCGGCGGGCACCACGGCTATTGCTGTGGATGCCAGAATGAGTGTCGAACAGGTTTAGAGGAACCCTATTTTGCATCTTGTGTCGAGTACGCGAGCGCCCTCGAATCGCGGGCAAGATGCCCGCGATACGGAGCAAAATGGGAACCCAGGAAAGAGACGTAAGCATGAATGAATTTGATTGGAAACAGAAGTATAAGGACAAAACAGGCACTGCGCCGGCTGCAATGAAGCTGATTAAGTCCGGCAACAGTATATTTATCGGGACCGGCTGCGGCCAGCCGCAGCATCTCGTGAACGCTCTGGTCGAGCATTCGAGCAAAATCTATGACGCTCACATTGTTCATCTTTTAACGATGGGGACGGCTCCCTATGCGGATGAGAGATTTCGCGAGAAATTCAAGATGAACAGCTTTTTTATCGCCGACAATGTCCGGCATGCTTTGGACAAAGGGATCGGAGATTATACGCCTATCTTTCTGTCGGAGATACCTCACGAGTTCGAGACCGGGCGGATTCCCGTCGATGTTGCACTGATCAGCGTCACAGCGCCGGATGTAAACGGCCTGTGCAGCCTCGGTGTCTCGGTGGATATCGTCAAAGCCGCCGCCTCCAACGCCAAGTACGTTATTGCGCAGGTCAACAGCCGGATGCCTCGAACGTTCGGGGACAGCTTTATTCACGTCAACGCGATCGAGATGCTGGTGCCGTGCGACGAAGACATCATCGAGGTTCCGGAACAAAATCCGACTTCAACTTTGCGCCGCATCGGCCAGAACATCGCCAGACTCGTGGAAGACGGCAGCACAATTGAGTGCGGGATCGGGCGGATTCCCCAGGCCCTGGCCGAATTCCTAAAGGATAAAAAAGACCTCGGCATCCACACCGAAATGTTCAGCGACTGGATTATCGACCTGATCGAGTGCGGGGCAATCACCTGTGCCAAAAAGTCTCTCAACAGGGGCAAAATTGTCGCCAGTTTTTGTATGGGCTCCAAAAGGCTCTACGAGTTCATCAACAACAATCCCTTCTTCGAATTCTACCCTACCGAGTATGTCAACGACCCTTATATTATCAGCCAGCATGAAAAGATGGTGGGAATTAACGTCGGGCTGGAGATTGATTTAACGGGCCAGGTTTGCGCCGATTCGCTGGGCTATCAATTCTACAGCGGCATCGGCGGACAGGTCGATTTCATCCGCGGCTCGGCGCGCAGCAGGGGGGGCAAAGCGATAATTGCGATGCCATCCACAGCTAAAAAAGGGGAGGTTTCCAGGATTGTGCCGCACCTGACCGAAGGCGCCGGGGTGGTTACTACCCGAGGGGACGTCCACTATGTCGTGACCGAATACGGGATCGCCTACCTGCACGGCAAGAGTATCAGGGAGAGGGTCATGGACCTTATCCATATAGCGCATCCGAAATTCAGAAAAGGGCTCATCCAGGCGGCGAAGGCTCAAAACTATCTCTACGAAGACCAGATCGAATTATCCTGGGAGCAGGTTGCGTATCCGGAAGAGCTGGAAAAGTATGACACTTTACGGGATAGCACGCAGATATTCTTCAGACCGATTAAGCCTACCGACGAGCAATCCCTTTCCGAGATGATGTATTCATTGAGCGAAAAATCCGTTCAGACGCGCTATATGGCCCGTACAATGTCGTTCCCTCATCGGGACATACAGCGGGTTACCAATATCGACTATCGGCAGGATATCGCCATTGTGGCTGTTGTACCCGGCGTTTCGGGCGAGGAAGTCGTTGCCATCGCCCAGTATTTTCTCGATCCGAAAACCAATGGTGCTGAAGTGGCCTTTTTAGTGCAGGATGAATGGCAGCGAAAGGGTATAGGCACCTTATTGCTGGACTACATCGCTCAAATCGCCAGGCAGCGGGGCGTAAAGCGGTTTTGGGCAAAGGTATTGCCGACGAACGAGGCGATGCTTTCCATTTTTCATAACTCCGGCTACAAAATCAACCAGAAATTCGACGGCTATGCTTACGACATCACTTACGATTTAACAGAAAAAAAATAATCAGGTGCGGCTTTGACAACCAAGAACGCTGTTTTCATATACTCAT
>CAZTDF010000167.1:0-10309 GCA_964612465.1 uncultured Pirellulales bacterium | reverse complement strand
GCCATCCCCAAGCTTCGCTTGAGGCTGCCACCCAAGTATTTGTTTGAATCGGGTGGCAGCCTCAAAGCCGTAGGCTTTGGGGATGGTTTATTTTTAGTGCTAATTTCTTATAAAGTAAATTCCATTAGTCTTCTTCAATGCCGGTGATAGTTGCGTCCAGGCCCATGAGGATGGTTTTTACGGCAGGGTCGTTGATGATTTCGTTTCTCCTCTGGCTGCCGGTCTTTGGCGGAGTCGTACCGGATTCGGTTTGTGTCTGCTTGGTGGCGATTTCAAACTTTATTCTCACATTCGTTGAGAATTCCTTGCTCAACAGAGCTTCGATCTGTTTGATCCGGCCACTTCTTTCAAATATATGTGCTTTGGCCGACGTGTCAAACTCGAGCGTCAATACTCCGTCCTCAAACCGCTTCGGCACGGCAGAGCCTAACAATCCGCTCGTGCCGGGGCCGAGTTTGGCTTTGATAAGTGTTAAAGTGTCCTGCCAATTGTCTTTTATCGACTGTGCATCTCTTGATTCGTGGCTCGTGGCTTGCGGTTCGCCGGCAGGGGGGCTATTTACGGCGCGTGTTACTTTTTTTTTAACGGTGGCTGCCTGGCGGCCTTTTAACTGCGAAAGAAGTTCATCCACGTTCAGGAAATGTTCGCTCAGCGCGAATCGCAGCAGCGAGGCCTCTAAAAGCGCCCGGCTCGTATCGCTGTTCTTGACGGCCCAGCGTAGTTTTTCCAGTGCTGCAATGTTGTAAATCAGTGCCGCGACGTCGAATTTCTCCGCTAATTCGCCTGCCCGTTTTCGCTGCTGCTCGGTCAAAATCACGAGCTTGCTGTCGGGGCCCGTGGATTTTATCACCATCAAATCGCGCATATAATCGATAAGCGAATCGACAATCTGGACTTCGCCTAAACCCGTGCTGATTAAGTCCTCTATCGCAGCGAGCGTTCCTGCTGCGTCGCTGTCGCCGATTTGCCCGATGAGGTTACAGATCTTTTCACTGTTGGGACAGCCTAAGTATTGCTCCAGCAGCGAAGCGTTCAGGGGTTCGATGCCGGCACTTATCAGCCTGTCCAAACGGCTCAGGCCGTCCCTCATCGAGCCGTTTGCCATTTTCGCAAGCGGCAGAACCAGATCCTCTTCGTATTTTATCTTTTCCTTCTGGAGTATGGATTTTAGCTGCTCGGCGATTGCCGCCGGGCTGATATTGCTGAAATCGAATCGCTGGCACCTCGATTGGATCGTCGCGATGACCTTGTTCGGCTCGGTAGTGGCGAAAATAAACTTGATATGGCTGGGCGGCTCTTCCAGCGTCTTTAAAAGTGCGTTGAAAGCCGAAGTGGTCAGCATGTGTACTTCGTCGATGATATAAATCTTGAATCTCGAACGTGCCGGCCGATATATCGCGTTCTCCCGCAGCTCGCGAATCTCGTCGACGCGGTTGTTTGACGCTCCATCGATCTCGATCACGTCGATATCGTCGCCGGTATTTACCGCAAGGCAGCTATCACATTTGCAGCACGGCTCCGCGGTGGGCTTATCGGCTGCCAGACAGTTCAGAGCCTTGGCCAGAATCCGTGCCATCGTAGTCTTGCCGACGCCGCGGGTGCCGGTAAAAAGGTAGGCATGGGCGACCCTGTCGGTCTTGATAGCGTTCTTCAGCGTCTGGGCAATGGGGTCCTGCCCGATGACATCATCGAACGTCTGCGAGCGATATTTCCTTGCTAAAACAGTATATGACATTGACTATTTACTATTGTCTATTGACTATTAATATTAATTATTATTACGATTTTTCTGTTAGGCCGCGGGCGGTTTTTCTCGAAGATACGAGAATCGAAGTCAATTCACGGCCTTCCTGCAATAGGGGAAGAACTTTTTTCTCCTGTAACAGTTTCTCGTCAATTACGAAGTCCATCCAAAAACACGTCTCATCAGTTTCTTCTATTGTTATACTCAATTTCGATACAAAGGCCGGTTTCGATTGGGCAATGCAAACAGATCTATAATTTGCCGCCACTGATGTTGAGCATCTTATAAGTTGGCCCTTGATATGACTACCCAGTGCTGTCTTAGGCAAAGCCAGGGCCAATTTAACACAACGGTGCGCAAAGTCTTTCGTTCTGTCTTTAAGATCATCTGCGTCCATTTATTAATATTCAATTGTAAATAGAAAATAGTCAATAAAAAAAGATGGCCGGGTTTACCCACAGCACGACCAAGCTGCACGTTTATGGCTGCTCGGTTCCCCGCCTGACCAGATTCACGGGCTCGGTCTGCATGGGACCCGGCCGTAATAATTGCTTACGGTTGATTTATCACCGGTTATTCGAAATATTTCCGATTTGTCGCCATTATAGCAGCAAAAAAACAATTTTCTACAAAAACATTTTCGATTTGACAAATATTGTTTCAGCAGCTATTTTCTGCACGAACGAATCCGATAATTCGAGATGTATCAGGAAAATTAATACCAGGGCGACCTACCTGTGATTCTGAACGTCTGGAAGGCAGGCGGCGAATCTCAGGTGCAGGGAAGGAGATTTCTATGAGAGCCAGAATTGAAGATACGTGCACAGCATGCGGACTTTGCGTCGACACCTGCCCCGAAGTCTTCGAGATGGGCGACGAAATGGCAGAAGTTATTGTCGATGAAGTTCCCGCCGAGCACGAAGACGATGTCCAGCAGGCCGCCGACGAATGCCCCGTAGAGGCAATTATCGTAGAGTAAGTATTGGCAGGATCTGTTGCGTTCTACCATTAATCAAGTGACTCGCCGTAAGGATTCGCTGTGGTTGATTCAGGGCTTTTTACCCGTTGCCGGTTAAGCCGTCAGGTTATACAGGCAGCTTAATCTTCCTGTCCCCGCAGAATAACTACGCCCAACAAAAAGGATGTAAAACCGATAGCCAGTAACACTAAGCAGGGACTTATCATTTCTGTGAGGCTGAAGTTTCGCCAGATAGCCCCTTCGAGAGCGAATATACTCCATTTCACCGGACTAATATGACTGAACGGACGTAACCACGATGGCATAAAAGCCAGCGGAACCATGCCTCCCCCGATCATTGCCATAATCATAAGTATTGCCCAGCCGGCCCCGCCGGCGCTCTGCTCGGTTCGTCCCAGTGTGCATATAAACATCATCAGACCAACGAAGCATAGCACCGTACAGAGCGCTGCTGGAATGAACAGCAATAAATTGCTTATGGGCATCTTAAAGATTGTTTTTGCACCGATAGACAAAATGCACATTATCAAGATGCATGTTACAAAACATGCCATGCCTTTTCCTGCAAGAATATGGGCACGGCCAATCGGGCCGATGCGCAAACGCGCAAACGTCCCGTTAGTGCGTTCTTTCACAATCGAGACTGCAAATGTCGCTGTACACCCAAGAATTCCCCAGAGCATGGCCTGTGGAAACGTAATCTGAAATGATGTGACGGGCCCTTCATATTCCCTGCTTACATCCAGTTTGGCAAAGTTTAATATGTCTCCATCGAAGCCTGCTCCGAAGTTTTCATCATTGACGTCTGTTAGCAGGGTATCAAAAGAGTCAATGAAGCCCAGATACAGATCTGCCTGCCCGGCATCGGGATCAGTGGTGTCTTCAAGCTCGTTTCTCCAGAGATTAATCTGGCCTTTCATCCATTGCCGGTCAACGAATTTCTCGCTTAAAGCTTCGAATTGTGCCTTGGCAAGAAGGCCCTGAAGATAACCGCTTTCCATCCTGCGTGACGGATCCGATGCTATCTCTAATTTTGGCTCGTCCCTGTTAAATAGCGCTTCGAATCCATCTCCGAAGCCTTTGTTTAGAATAATCGCCGCGGCAACTTTACCTTTTCTAACCTGCTCAACGGCCTCGTCCCGGCTCAGGTTGACTATCTTTAATGCTTCGTCGGACTGAAGCTTTGATATATAGGCTTTTGAAAATTCGGAATTGTCTTCGTTCACAACGGCGATTTCCATTCCGGACGGTCCTTCGCCGGCACCGGAATATATAGCACCAAAAAACAGGGCAAAAAGAACCGGAAAACCGAAAACCCAAAAAATGTTGCCCCTGTCACTGATTAGAACTCGCAGGTCTTTGACAGCAAGAAATATCGCCTTGTTCATCAGTCTCGAAGCCTCCGTCCGGTCAGGTTAAGAAAAACATCCTCAAGGTCGGCCGTTTGAACTTTCAGCGAACGAAAACGCACGCCGCTGCTGTTAAGCTTCGCCAGAGATTCCATTGGCCGGCTGGTCTGGAACATGATTTTCGTTTCTTCAAACTGAATGTCCTTATTATCAACGAATGGTTTTATTTTATTAACGTCCGACAGCTTTTCTTCGAACTCAGCCTCGATATGTGATGGGCCTCCGTGCCTGGTGATAAGATTTTCAACGCTGTCCATGTCCAGAATCCTGCCGTGGTCGATAATCGCCACCCTGTCGCAAAGACGCTGGGCTTCCTCCATGTAGTGAGTGGTATAAATGATGGTTCGGCCTTCTTTTCCCATAGCCTCAATCGTCTCGAATATCAAATTGCGAGATTGCGGATCAACTCCAACTGTTGGTTCATCGAGCAGCAAAATCGGCGGGTCGTGCAAAAGAGAGCAAACCATATTGAGCCGGCGTTTCATCCCGCCGCTGTATTTCGAGACCCGCTCCTTACTCCTCTTCGTCAGCCCCGCTATATCGAGACAATTCCTGACTCGCTCTTTTAGCTTTTGGCCGGCCAGTCCGTATATTTTGCCGAAAAAGCGAAGATTTTCCAGGGCCGACAATTCTTCGTATAAAGCCAATGATTGCGGTACTACCCCCAAAGACAAACGAACCTCGATCTGGCCCGGATCGGTTTTTCCATCCAGCGTCACTGTTCCGGCATCCGGCCTTAAAAGCCCGCAGAGCAATTTGATCGTGGTTGTCTTGCCCGCTCCATTAGGCCCGAGTAATCCGAAAGTCTGGCCTTTTTGAACTTCGAAGCTGACATCATCCAGAGCTACAGTGGCACCGTAATGTTTCTTCAGATTCTCAGCCTTGATCATTTGAATCTGTCCCGTGAATATAAAAATCAGGCTTCGGTATTTTCTATTTTGAAAGTTCCCTTCCCCGGTCGCGTGCTCTGGTAATAGCAGCGGATATCAGCTCGCTGATCTTGCCGTCCGCGAATACCTTGAGCGCCGCCTCGGTAGTGCCTCCCGGCGAGGTCACCTTCCGGCGAAGCTCGGCGGGGCTTTCGTTATTTTTGTCTGCCTCGACCGCGAGCAATCCTGCCCCCTTGGCGGTTTGCAGAACCAGGTCTTTCGCTACGGCCTCGGGCAATCCCAGTTTCACGCCGGCCTTAACCATCTCCTCCATCAGCAGGAAATAATAAGCAGGCCCGCTGCCGCTGACCGCCGTGACGGTGTCGATTAAATCTTCGTCATCCACGACAACCGCCTTGCCCACAGATGAGAAAATCGAAAGGGCTTTATCCAGCAGCGATTTTGCCCGCTCGTTGGCATAAAGCGCGCTTGCCCCTTCGGCAATCAGGGCAGGCGTATTCGGCATGACACGAACGATGGCCATATCACCCAACGCCGCGGCTATCATTGCGACCTTAATCCCTGCCGCGATGGATATTACCAGCGTCTTGCCGCCGATGGCGTCTTTTATGCTCTGAAGCGCATCGGCCATATTCTGCGGCTTGATGCTCAAAACGAGAGTTTCAACCTTTCCCGCCAGCTCGGCGTTATTCCCGACTACCGTTACGCCGTACTTGCCTGCGAGATATTCAAGCCGTTCGGCACGGATATCGCTTACGAAAACATTTTCAGGTGCGTAAATTTTTGCTGCGACGATTCCCTTAATCAGGGCCTCCGCCATATTCCCGCTGCCGACAAAGCCAATTGTATCCACTTCTTTCTCCTTGTTAGATTCGATTTGAAGATTTATAATTTCAACGTTAAATTATACGCGCTCAATATAGAACGAGTCATGGAGAAATGCAATGCAAAAACGAGTTGAATATTCCGATGCCGTCAAAACCAAGTATCCCGAGCAGGTCGTCATAGCAATCGCCAAAGACCGGCAGGGCAAAGCCAATCCTGTTACGTTAGGCTGGACAATGTATGCATCCGGCAATCCTCCGATGATGGCGATCGCCGTAGCGAAAAAGCACTATTCGATCGAAGCGATCACACACTCGGAATGTTTTACGATTGCGTTTCCATCTGCGGAAATGGCCGATGCTGCCTTGTTCTTCGGCTCGAAGTCCGGCCGGGAAATCGACAAATTCGCCGAGTTCGAGTGCGAAACAGAGCCGGCAAAAGAAATCGATTCGGTCCTGTTGGCCGACGCCGTAGCCAATTTCGAATGTATGCTCGATTCGCAGGTTCCCGTCGGCGACCATATCATCTTCGTAGGAACGGTAGTATGCGCCCACATGAACACAGAGCCGAAAAAACGTCTCTACACCACCGGCCCCGGCCATAAGCTTGGTCCGGCTTCTTAAATTGACTATCGACCGGCAATAGTCAGTAATCAATAATCAATAGTCAATACTTCTACCGCCTTACCCGGGCGTTGCCCTGCCAGATGCTCCAGACCTGCTCGGCGTCCGCAGGCTGGGCGTAGTCGGTCAGCAGCGTCGTGGCCAATGCCCCCGTTGCCCATCCGAACTGGACCCATTTTTCCGGCTCCCAGCCCCTGAGGATTCCATAGAGCATTCCCCCGACGAAGCCGTCGCCGCCTCCGATCCGGTCGAGCACCGTAATCTCCCGCGGTTCGACTACATGCCAGTCGTCGCCGGCGGCCATTATCGCACCCCAGAGGTGACAGTTGGTGCTGACGACCTGCCGGAGCGTCGTGGCAAAAACCGTAGCGTTGGGAAATGCCTTCTTGGCCTTATTGATCATGACCTTGAAGCTCTCGATTTTTTTCGCCAGGTCCTTGCCGCCCGCTTCCGGGCCTTCGATTCCCAGGCAGAGCTGGAAGTCTTCTTCATTGCCGACAAGGATGTCCGAAATTCCTGCTATTTCCGCAAAGATTTCGTGCAGCTCTTTTTCGCGTCCTTTCCAAAACGAGGCGCGATGGTTCAGGTCGAATGAGATACGGGTCTTATGCTTCTTAGCGGCCTTAGCTAATTCGAGGCAGAAGGTGCTCGTCTCCGGCGAAAGGGCAGCGATAAGACCTGACAGGTGAACGATTTGTACGCCCTGATTGCCGAAGATTCTATCCAGGTCGAAGTCTTTGACGCTCAGCGTCCGTCCCACCTCGCCGGCACGGTCGTTATGGACCCGCGGCCCGCGCGAGCCGTAGCCGCTGTCGGCGATATTGAACTGGTGGCGATAGCCCCACGGCCCGCCCTGATCAACTTCCTTGCCCTCGACGTCTATATGCCGGCCGGCAAGATTGTCTTTTATGAAACGGGCGATAGGACTGCCCTTGACGAACCTCGTCAATACCTTGACCGGCAGGCCCAAATAGCTCGATATACTGGCCACATTAGACTCGGCGCTGGTGGCCTGCATGATGAACGTGTTACTGGAATAAACAGGCTGGCCGTTGACCGGCGTAATGCGTACTCCCATACTTGTAGGTACGAGCAGAGAATATGTATAATCCTTCCGAAATTCGATAGTCATAATCAATATCCTTTTTCAACAATTCTACTGACGTGTTACATATCTAAGGATGAAATAATCGCAAATAAATCGGCCGCTGTCAAGACTGTCGTAAAGAGAAAAGGAATTGGTTCTGCAGTAATTCACAGCGCCAGCCTGATGAAAATCTAAAAATATTTAGCCCGCCGATTCAATCGGCGGATTTTCTTTCAAATCAACACGAAAGAGCATTTTATCCCGCAGCATGAGCAAGTACAACTAATCGACAAATGTACTCCCTATGGGACAGGCGTACCCCTTTAATTCCTCCCGGCGTTAATTCGGTTCGGACTTTGCCGGCTTGTCCGGCACCTTGATCCGGGCGTTACGGATCTGGACGTGGCCCTCGCCGCGGCTGAGTTCCTGAAAGCCGATGTGCCCCTTTCGTGGGCGATCCTTGACGGCCGGAGCGGGCTGCCCGTTATGTCGCAGCACGACCTGGTTCTGTTCGTTGAGGTCCAGATCGTGAATCACCACACCGTTGAGGGTGACGTGCAGATGCGATCCCTTTAGGGAAACAATGTAGCTGTTCCATTTCGTGGGCTTATAGACCTGCTTGAGCGGCGCGATGGCGCGGTAGATGCCGCCGGTCAGCTCCGAATCCTTGGCGCTGGTGTTGTAGCGATAATCGGCCATTTGCAGTTCCATCCCGTCGAACGCCGGGTCGCCGGACAGCGGAGCCCGCAACGCACAGCCGCTGTTGCCAAGCGGACCCAGCTTAAAATCGAACTTCAGGACGAAGTCGCTATATTGGCGTTTGCTTATCAGCCACGTGCCCCTTGTACTGCCGTTGAGAATTCCATCCTTCACGATCCATTTGGCCGAGGGCTCGGCGGGCTTGCTCACATCGCTCCAGGTCCGTACGAGCCAGCCTTCCGGCACACCATCCTTTGGAAAGAGCCGGACAAATCCCTCTTCTTTCGGTTCGTTCGCGGCCGCCACTGTCATAGCCGCCAACACTACTGCTGCCATTGCTGCAAAACTTTTTCCCCTTGTCATGATACATTCTCCTTTAAGAACTTAAACATTCTTCTACGTGTATCATCGGTAGTTTTACACAATTCAGCCTGACCGATCAAGAATTCTCTTTTTTCCGGCAACCACACAGTTGGTAGAGTGGATTCGAAATCCGAATTATCAAACTGACAAACCGGCAATCTGAATAATCGATAGTCAATAGTAGATAATCAATGACAATGGTAAATCGCAAATCGAATGTCATAAATGACAATGGCTGTCACGAGTTTGTCCTTCGCGAAGACTAATTTGATGCAGCAGCCACTGCGGAATTCTTCGACGCTGCAGCCTTTACGATTTTAATGAAATGTTCAACCATCATCACGGCAGGCCACATTCGCCCGGAACGTTCAAGATTCTCTTGCGCCCAGGGAAGCGCCAAAGGTAGCATTATAGACTCGGTGTTTGACTGCTCAAGCTCAGCGGTCAATTCAGCAAGACACTCAAGAACACTTACCGGCATCTGCACTACATGGTTCGATTCTCTATCCCCGTTGGGCATCGAGTATCGAGTATCGCAGAATATTGCCGAGCCGGTTACCATATGTTCACGGCAGGCTATCGGTCTTTGCTCATACGAAACGCACATGTTATTCGACAAAAACGGACAGGGCAGCCTGAGTCCGGCGTACCATCTACTAAGCCGGCTTATTTGGGTTTGGTTTTTTGTCTGTGTCGATTCGTTTATATCAAAATCTTCGGGCCTTTCATCGAGGATCTTTTTTGCTGCACAAAGACACGATTGCATTACGGATTTGCCTTGCTCTGCCGGCATAGCCAGCACCTCTTGTCTGAGGCGGAAAACCTCGGGAATCGACAAAGGAACCAGGTAGTTGCAGCACGCCGTGCAGCATTTACGGCAGAGGACAGATTTTCCGCCGGCCGAAAGTCTGTCCGATACTATCTTCGCCAGTTTGGATGAAAGTGCTCGTGCAAACGGAACCATTTCTGACAGCCTGGCATATCTGTCGGCAACGTTAATTTGAAAATGTACCGGTTCGCCGAGAATATCAAGCTCAAGGCCCACAGTCTCCACCCTGCAGTCGAAGCTTTTGTCTATTCCCTCATGCTCGCAAAGCACCATCAAAGGCGGATTTTCAGCCATTAATATCACTCTCCCGCTACTGTTTCTCATCCGCAATCCTCACTTGCAGTTCTTAGACGGAAAATCCTATCTCCGACACAACTCCCCAAAATAGAGATACTTTATATATCGGCTGAGTTATTGTCGTACTTAAATCGGCAATTTGAGCAGTGTTGTACCGATAACTTTTCAACCTCCCTCATAGCTAAAAGGGCCTTGTCATGTAAAGATCGCCCTTTTTACGCCAGGTTGACAGGATTTATTGAATTGACTATTGTCAATACTATTGTCTATTGATGTCGAACGATGCGGGCTTGTCGCATCTGTTGGGAAATCCCTATGCGAGATACGAAAGGGCCTCAATGAAAGTTAGAATAAGTAAGGTGCCCCCGATTTGATGCCAATCTAAAAAAATATTTAGCCCGCCGATTAACTCGGCGGGTTTTCTTGCAAATCAACACGAAAGAGCATTGTATCCCGCAGTGTGTAGTGTGTAGGGTGCGTTGAAACGCACCCCCGTAGGGGATGGCCAAGAGCGGTAGGATGGGCAAATTTTTTGCCCATGCTGATTTTTATTGTTTCATTTAT
>CAZTDF010000166.1:0-10314 GCA_964612465.1 uncultured Pirellulales bacterium | reverse complement strand
AGCGGCATAGATTTGGAAACGACTCGAACGCCTTTTTCCGGGGGCAGCGGAGTTCTGCCTAACGGACTTCTAAAACCGAAGGGCGTATATATGTATGGCGTGGGTTGTTTGATAGCGGCCTTCGCGATTGGCATTTACCTGACTTTTATTTCCGGCTGGCAGCTTCTACCTTTGATATTACTCGGCGGCCCGGTGATTTACTTTTACACATCTCATTTGACAAAATGGCTGGCGGGAGAATTCTGGGCGGGCCTCGGATTGGGAATGCTGCCTGTTTTAGGGACGTATTTCGTTCAAACCGGCAGCTACAGCGTCGAAGCTGTTGTCGCCTCTCTGGCGCCGGGATTCTTAACCGCGAATTTACTTCTGTTAAATGAGTTTCCCGATGTCAAAGCGGACAAAAAAGGCGGACGGTATAACCTGGTGATTGCCCTGGGGCCTAAAACTGCCGGCCGATTGTACACCGGGCTGATGGCGCTGACGTACTTTAGTATTATTGGCTCAGTGGTCTTGAAGTTAATGCCGCCGGCAAGTCTAATTGGCCTTGCATCGATACCTTTTGCCTTAAAAGCGATTAGCATAACATTCAAACGCTACGACAATCTTCAGGAACTCATGCCTGCCTTGAAAATGAACGTAATAACAATTTTAGGGACCAACACCCTGCTGGCGATTGGCTATTTTCTAAGCCGTCCTCGATAAGAATGTGGTGAATTGAGTCTGGCGGTGGCGTTTTTTCGCCTTTTTTAGAGGGTGAAAAAAATTTCAGAAATTTTTATTTTTTTGTTGACTATTGCTACACATGTAGTAGAATTCTGTTACGTTTGTAGTAAGGAGAGCAGAATATGAAACTAACCGAACCGGAATGGCTGATCATGAACGCATTGTGGGAAAAGCACCCGGTCAAGGCGCGAGACGTGGTCCAGCGGTTGCCGTCCACAGTGAACTGGGCATATACGACCGTAAAGACCATGCTGGACCGGCTGGTCGAGAAGAAAGCGGTCGGCAAGAGCAAACGCGGCAATATCGGCCTCTACGAACCACTCGTTTCACGCCGGCAGGCTCGTCGAACCGCGATGAGGATAATGCTGGACCAGGCCTTTGACGGGGCCTTCGGGCCTATGATGCACTTCCTTGTGGAAGATGAGAAGCTGTCGGCCGATCAACGCAAAGAGCTAATCAAAATACTTTCAGGTAAAAAGCAGAAAAAGGGAGAACGAAAATGATTACACAAATAAATAGTGCCGCTGAAGGCTGGTGGAATTGGATGTGGCCTATGTTCTGGCAGGTAAGCGTGCTGGTCGTTTTTGTCGGTGCAGTCGATCTTCTGCTCCGAAAGCGAATCTGGCCTCAGGTCAGGTATGCGCTTTGGCTGCTGATTTTGGTGAAGTTGATATTACCGCCGGCATTTTCGCTTTCCACAAGCGTTGTTTCACAGGTTCGGATGCTGGCTGGCCGGACGGCTGTACAACTCAACGACACAGACATGCCGGCTGTTATGCCAACCGTTCGGACGAGCACGGAAATAACTCCACTTGCTATGGGCGACAGCATCGAGCCGGCTCCTGATCGTGATGGTATGATGAGCAGTAAGGCCGCCGAACCTGCCGGGCGGATTCTTTCTACCAGTGCTGCGGCATCAATTGGGCGTGTCGGATTGCACTGGAAGGTTTGCGCGATGGCCGTCTGGCTGGCAGGTGTAATCGTACTTGGCTTGTGGGCGGCAGTCAGGTTTCGAAAACTCCGGCAGCTTCATAACGGCAAATTTTCAGATGCAGATATGCTTCAATGGTTTGGGACTTTATTTACGAATACGGCGAAAAAACTCGGTCTTAGGAAGCTTCCGAGGATAGTTTTATCTCAAAATATTGCTTCTCCGGCGGTTTTCGGAACGTTCAGACCGGTGCTTGTGCTGCCCGCGAATACGGTTCGTCATCTTTCTCAAAATCGCACTGAGCACATCCTGCTGCACGAGCTTGCACACATCAAGCGCGGAGACCTTAAGGTCAACAGCCTGTATATGCTGCTGCAGATCGTTTACTGGTTTAATCCTCTGCTCTGGCTGCTCCGTCGGCGGTTGCAGCATTTGCGAGAGCTTTGCTGTGATGCGACAGTAGCGGGAATTCTGCGGGACAAGACAACCGATTACCGCGAAACCATCCTGCAGAACGCAAAGTGGCTGCTGACCGGGCCGGCAAGTTCCGGAATCGGGCTGTTAGGATTGGCGGAAGATTCCCGCAACCTGTTAGTGCGTCTTGACTGGCTGGAGAAAAAAACCTGGAAGCACCGCAGCCTGCGCATTGTCACGGTCTGTGCCGTTATTGCCCTTATGTTGGTTTGTGTTCTGCCAATGGCAAGAGCTAAAAACGCCGATGTGCTTACGGTGGCTGCGGATGGCAGCGCAAAGTACAGTTCGATTCAGAAGGCAATCGACGCCGCCGGTGCGGGCGCAGTTATTCGTATCGGGCCGGGTATGTACGAAGAACGTTTAAAAATCAATAAGCCGCTCACGCTGGCCGGCGCCGGGTGGGATAAGACCACTATTATGACAGAAAGCGCCGGAGCAGATGTGCTCGAAGAGACAATGCGCACGCTCAATACCCGAATACGAGAAGCTAAATCGGACGAGCAGCGCAAGTCTATAGAGGCCAAATTCAAAGCAGAATTTAAGGAAAAGTATGGCAGGCCGATTCTCCTCGTAAGCGATACCCAGGGCGTTGTGATTAGTGACCTGAAGCTCACCTTGCCTGGAGAACGTTTGGAAGGGCGTAACATGCCTGTGCCCATCCTGGAGTTCATCAACGCCAAAGCATCCGTTTCAAAATGCGCGGTCATCGGGGGCCCCGGAGACGGCATTCATATTTTTAACGGTTCGGATGTTGAAATTCGCGACAGTTTGGTAGCTGCAGTGTGGAGTACCGGTATCATTGTCGGCGAAAGGCAGGGCGAAGGTTCCAGTTTGAGATTGCTGGACAGCGAGCTTCGCAATTGCCATTACGCCGGTATTTGTATTCGAAAAGGCAACGATTCAGCAAGAGTGGAGTGCTGCCGAATATCCGGGGCGGCGTGGCACGGAATCCGTTATGATGATTGTTCGCCGACAATTATTGGAAACTGGATTTTCGGAAATGCTCGCAGCGGGATTTATGCATCCGGGCAAACTTCGGCTACTGTCAGGCAGAATCTCTTTTACGCTAATGAAATGGGCGGTATGTCATGCTGGTTTCAGAATCGAGATACAATCGAAGGCAACACCTTTGCCGGTAACAAACAAGTAGGCCTGTCGATTCTTGGAGCTTCCGAACCCATTGTGCAAAAGAATATCTTTTTCTCCGAATCCAACGGTGTCTTATGCGGCGACATCGGCAGCGATTCATCTTTTGCCAAGTCAGATGGCACTGTGACCATGGAAAAGAACCTGTTCTGGAACAATGAGCACATGGTCGCCCGGCGACGCGCCAAGAGCGCCGATAGCGGGAGCACAACCGAGGATATTGCGCTCGATAAACAAGCCGGTAATTTGGAGATGAATCCGATGTTTGCGGACGCGGCGGGCAGGGATTTCTCATTGAGGGCGGATTCGCCCGCCCGGCGGTTGGGAATTGGTGTTGTTGAGCCGATTGGATTTGAGAGCCCCTGGCCGATCCAGCCGGAAGAGGCCGCTATTATTCCCGATGGCCCGACGCGCGATTACCGAAAATGGAAGAAGCCGACGAAAGCTGTGCTGCCGGCCAAGAAAACGGCTCAGGACATTACTGCGGTTGAAGTGAAGGACGGCTTGCGTATCAAAGCCTTTATCGACGGCAAGGATACGATCAAGATAAAGGGCGTCGAACTTTGGTACGAGCACCATGCCTGGGATCTGCCGGGTAAATGGTGGGACAGGGGCGGCAATATCAAACACGATGAGCCTACGTATATCAACGGGACTGCGTGGAAACCCGAGTGGCAGGAAAAAGTATCGAAACCATATCGACTGGAGCAAGCCGTCCCGCTGCGGGAAGCGAAAAATCTCATAAAATTGACGAAAGTTACCGGAAGGGGTTCTGTCTCCATCGCCGATAAGCCGCAACAGGCAAATGATTACACGCTCTCGATTCTGCTGGATGACAGTCGCTACGGTAGAGCACAATGGTATGAGTTTGTAATCCAATGGGGAGCGAGCGACTCGCAAAAACAAGGCCCGAGCCTGCCGTCTGCCGCGACAAATGATTTACAGCGAATGATCGATTCCGCTCAGCCTGGCGGGATGGTAGTTATCCCCAAGGGCGTTTATACCGAGCCGGTGACTGTTACGAAACCTTTGACACTTAAAGGCGAATCCAGGAGCGGCTGCATTTTCGAAGTAACTTCTAATCAGCCGGCTATTTCTGTCGACACTAAAGGTAAAGGCAGAGTAATAATCGATACGGTGACAATTAAATGGCAATTGGCAACAAGTGACAGGACCGAGCATCCCTTTGCAGTCGCCGTCAAAGACACCAGGGTAGAGATCAGGAATTGCTGCTTTGAGCCTCTGGGGAATTTCAAACGCTGTCCCGTGGCGATAAATGCTATGGGGTTTTCCGAGCTTAATATAAATACTTGCAGATTCGAGGGATTCGAATATACCGTCTGCTTCGGCCAGGGCACAAAAGGGACGATACACAACAGTCTGGTTATGGGTTCCGGGCATCAGGGTATTTCGCTATACTCCGGCGCAACGGCCGAGATCGTTGGTAACGTTGTCACGGGCTCGAAATATCACGCTGTACGCAGCACCGGCGGAACTTTGAATATGAAAGATAATCTTATCATAAAGAACGCCAACAGGGGAGTCTATCTCGGCAATAAAAGCGCACGCGGCACGATTGCCAACAATGTGATAATCGGCAACGGAACCGGCATCAGCGGCTTTGCACGATCCAATGTAAAAGTAGAAAATAATATTATTGCCGATTCGAGTTACGCCGGCATCGGAATGCGAGATTCGTGCGGCCTTTCGATACGCGACAATATTTTCCGAGCTAACGAGCGAGGCTTGATTCTATTTAAAGAGATTGGGGGCAATGGCAATACCGTTTACAGAAATACATTCTGGCGGAACAAGGTCGATACTGAAAACCTGGACAAAGCAGCCGATTCGATAATCGCCGATCCGGATTTTGTCGATGCTGATAATGGTGACTTTTTATTGAAGTCCGGGCCGGCATTGCAGCAGAAGCAGGGCCTGACGAATCCGGAGATATTTAAGACACTATGGAAAGTATGGAAAAATCGTGAAGATAAAAATGTGCCGGTCGCAGGAAATTAAAAACTTATGGAAGGGCGAGTATTCATTAGGAGACATTCGCCATTTCCGACCTGGCGGTAAGATTTCTTAGCTTTCCTGGTTCTGTATCTATCCATACGACTCTCTATTTGTCACTGTCTTTCCTCAGTTTTTTTCTCCCGCTTAAATTATGTCACGAAAATCATTGTTTCAGAGGTGAGAAATCCTATAATCGTCCTTACGTAATGAGAAACAGGATGGGGAGTATTTCCCACCCGGCGATTAATAGTGTTGTTGAATCCTATGAAACAGGACAGACGCAAATGAAGAGCACGAAAGCTGCAATATGCCAGATATTCTGCCTTGACGGCGACCGACGGGGCAATTTTGTCAGAATTGAGAATGCGATCCGCGAAGCGAAAGATGCCGGGGCCGATATTGCCTGCTTTCCGGAAACTGCGTTGCTCGGCTGGGTCAATCCCGATGCCCATAAAAGAGCACGCCCGATTCCCGGGGAAGATTCGGATCGGCTTTGCAAGCTGGCCGAAGATTTTGACATCCATCTCTGTGTCGGTCTGGCGGAAAAGCAGGGTGGCAACTTGTATGATTCGACGGTCCTTATCGACAACAAGGGAGATATTCTGCTAAAGCATCACAAGATGAATCTTCTGACGGAATTGATGAGCCCGCCTTACACTCCGGGCGAAAGCATCGGTGCCGTCGAAACCAAATTCGGAACAATCGGTCTGCTTATCTGTGCCGACACACATGACAATATAATCCTCAAACGTATGGCGGCACTGAAACCGGATTTACTGCTCGTTCCGTACGGATACGCCGCCGCCGAGGACGAGTGGCCGGGCCACGGTAAAGAACTTGAGAAAGTCGTCGCAAACACGGCACGGAAAACCGGAGCGTTTGTCATAGGGACAAACCTTGTCGGAGAAATAACAAAAGGTCCCTGGAAGGGCCGGATATACGGCGGCCAAAGCGTGGCTGCCGACAGAAAAGGTCAGGTCGTGTCAATTGCCAAAGACCGCGACCGGGACATAAATATCGTTATCTACTGATTGTTGTTCCCAATTTCCCAGAAGCGCGTTTTGGTTATTGATTTTCTTGTCAAATAAGCCAAATTCGGCCGTGAGAATGCCATAACTACAAGTCCGTCATCTTTCTCTATTCTTTTGAAAGCTGTGGTGCTTCTCTTATCGTTCCGTGGATTTAGCACGATTCTGTTGTCTCTGTACACACCGAGCAAAATGACAGGATTCTGTGACTGTGGACTTCTATGCTTACGGATAATTTCGGCACACTCTTCGAAAGTCTTGTTAGCACATATACCGGGAATCTTGCTCTTATCTTCATCTACTAACACGTATATCTCGTTTGTATGCGGTGAATAATCAAGGAGCTCACCATAGACGTCTGAAAGATTATGATGAAGGGCACACTGTGCTATAACACCCAATCCCAATTGAGTGGCACATACTGTCTCATGCACACCCACCGCCTTCAATTTGGTTATCATTTCAGGATCTAACACCTCTGCTACTATATGGGGTCTCCGATCTTCCATCTTACCTGACTTGTCTTCGTCCAGCTTTTTTTGTATCGTTATCTTTATTGCAAGGGCAATGTCTGCAGACTTGTCGTCCGGATCGCGAGGTTTATCATCATCACAACGTTCATCATCCGCCAGAATTATTATACTCCTGGCTAAGTGAATCCTGCAAGACTCCAGCACACTAAGCGAATCGGGACAGCCTTTCTCAATGTAAACGTTATCATACGTTTTCGGGTCATTTTTGCGCAGTTCTTCCTCATTAACGTCCCTGTCAGTAACAACTACAACGTCCGTGCCTGGCGCCGCCTCCTTCCGGTGCAGCTGCTCCACTACCTTGTGGCCCCGCTTGTTCCAGTTACATATCACCACGTGCATGTTTATATGAGGTGGCATCTTTTTCTCCTTTGTCATAAACACGGCTGCAAACTTACCGGTCACCACTCCGCCAAAACCAGCACCTAAAATGAGAAAAATGAATACAGAAGTGACCATTCCACCTAAAGTCATAGGCGGCCGGTCTTCGAAACCGCTGGAGAGATAGACAACTATAGACCAAAATGACTTGGGCAAATTCTCAAAGTTCCTGTTAATTGGACCTTCCCAAAAAACCATGAATATCGCACCAAGAATATAGAGGCAAAAGAAGATTATGACTACTCGAGTATAAACACTCTTTCCTATAGCCTTTGGGAAAAATCTGCGATTCACTAAGTAATACACCAAGAACAGTATTATGCCGAAACTGAAGATGTAATTAAATATCGCCGGCCAGTATTGACGAAGTTTTATAAGCAAAGACACGCTCTCGAGATATTGCCTTGCCCCTGGGTGAAGGTCGATTGTCATCCCCTTAGTGGCGGAATCCACAGTTATATTCGCACCCTGTGAGTGCCTCTGCTCCAGTATTCCAGTTTTTTTGAAGATTGCTGCTGTAACTTTGCGAACGAATTCTGGCTCGAGATTCTTACGCGCAACTAACAGTGCCCTAACACCCAAAGTCGCAATCTTTTCATTCTGCCCCTGATATGTATCGGCTGGGATTAATTCGTATACTAAATAAGGGCAGGATCTACGTGACTGTCTCGCCAATTTCTTCGGCAATTCGATGAGTTCTATCTGTCCGCCCTTGCAGGTCTCCATAATGCCGGGAGTTGGAATACCGGCTATAATGAAGGCAGCTTCATTTGGATCATTGGGGTCCGCCACTGCCTCACATGCTTTCTTTAAAGAGAGTCTTGTCTCAGTTATGTACGAACGTTCAAGTCCAGCCGCACTTAAGATGTCGGTCGCAGCAGAGAACTTCCTGGTTTCGCTTGGGCTTGTACAAACTGTTTTGTCTTCGAGATCTCTAACTTCTCTTACATTCAAATCCTTCCTTACAATAATCTGAATGGATTCGGTATATAAAGAGGCTACTCCGGTTATTGTCCTGGATGGTAAAGCCCACAACTTCTCACCGTGATAGAACCAATGGGCAATGTTATTCTGGGTAAATGCAAGGTCAGCTTTCCCCTTTTCTATTAGCTTTAAATTTTCCACAGCCCCATTTGTGCTAACGACTTCTATTGTGATATTCGGGTCTATTTCTTTGACGGCCGCCTTAATTCCCAAGCCTAATTGATAATAGACGCCGCTTTTGCTTCCGGTTGCCAGCACATATGGTCTGTGTTCGTTTGGCTCTCCGTGGCCTGAGTTAACGCAGAGAGCAAAAATGACGATCAGAACCAATATATTGTTTCTTCTTATACGCATCTATCAGTCAAGTTCCTGGATGTAGTCTCCTATGTACCATAGATGTTGCCAAGTTTCTGCGTTTCCGTTTCGTTCTATGATTCCGTATTTGCACGAGAAAAGCAGCTTTCTAAACCATCTCAGCTAAACCCGCATAGCAATCTGCCACCTCTGCAAAACTAAGATCCTTGAGCAAGCTTCCGCAATGATCCCTACGCCTTTTTAGAAATTAGCCATTTTTACGACCAAAGTCAAGAATAAATTTCCTCGGACGACTTTTATTTCACCTTATTCCTGAAGCCCTCGTGGCTGACGAATCGGTTAAATGGTAGATGCAAAGTTGAATGAACGGGTCTATGGGGCATTCACCAGCGCTACGAGCGGCCTTAGGCGAGCTTTTCCACACTTGCGGCCTCATTTAGCACCTATTCGAATCACATAGTTAGTTTCCCGGAAAATTCCTGTCGAGCATAGTTTTTTGTTTCCTTTGCGAGCAAAGACAAATAAATTATAAACCTTTGGGCCGTGAAGTTTTTCAGTGACGGAATTGTTAACCCGTTTTGCCGGAGAAATGTGAGGTGAATATTATGAGAGGTCTTGTAAAATATTTCTGTATGGTTCTGCTTTTTAATGTGCTGGTTCTTTCGAGCCGGAGTTATGCTAAAGTCAAAGCCTGGGAAGGTACCATCACGATTCCCACTTACGGATGGGCCGATGATGTGAATCCCAAGCTCTGGGCCCTCGAAGGTAATGTGAAATTCTCGACCACGGTCAAAGGCTCCATCGTCTATCCTTATTCTATGCAGGACCATCTTTCCAGAACCAAAAGGGATCGGACTTACAAGGCTTTGTTTCTTGAAAACGAATACCTGAAGGTCACGTGCCTTCCGGAATTGGGCGGCCGTCTGCATTCGGTATTCGACAAAACCGAAGGAAAGGAGATGTTCCATCTCAATAACGTTATCAAACCAAGTATGATAGCAATGCGCGGGGCTTTCATCAGCGGCGGAGTCGAGTGGAACGCCGGGCCACAGGTGCACACTGTAACTATCCTCTCACCGGTCGATGCCCTGATCGGCAAAAACGCAGACGGTTCGGCTTACCTTGAAATTAACAACCTGGAAAAGACCCAGCGTACCCAGTGGACTGTGCGGGTGACTCTGCGTCCCGGCAAAGCATATCTGGACGAGCAGATTCGGATTTTCAATCCGGCCGATGCGATAAGCCCTTATTATTTCTGGAACTGTACAGCTTTTCCAAATCTGCCTGGCACGCGGTTTATCTATCCGATGACTCTCGGCACGGACCATTACGGCGTTAAGTTTTTCTCCTGGCCTATCAACGAAGGCAGGGACATATCCTGGCTAAAGAACTATGAAACCTGGGCTTCGATTTTTGCTGTGGATTGTGCCTTCGATTTCTTCGGGGCCTACGAGGTCGACGCCGATCGTGGGATTGTGCAGGTGGCGGACAAACATGAGCTGAGCGGGAAAAAGGCCTGGACGTGGGGGACATGGGATTTCGGCATTGTCAGCCAGCAGAATCTGACCGACAATGATGGCCCGTACATCGAGGTCCAAAGCGGGCCGTTGCAGACGCAGTCCGATTACGGCATGTTGTTACCGAGGCAGGAGATCTCGTGGCAGGAATGGTGGTATCCGGTGCACGGGCTCGGCGACGGTTTCGAGTTCGCAACGAAAGACATTGCCGTCCAGACGGCCCGTGAGGATGATACTCTTCAGCTACACATTATCGCGACGAGTTCTTT
>CAZTDF010000165.1:0-10532 GCA_964612465.1 uncultured Pirellulales bacterium | reverse complement strand
GAGTAAGCTGGAATTTAGCCGATAATTAGAATTAAGTCATTGGCATAGCAGATTTATGTCGATTAGGGGCCTGTAACGATTGAATCGGTATAGGCCTCTTTCTTATGCGCCGAGCATATCGGATGATCCGGAGGTTTTTAGTATCCTGTTTTGGGCACCGGCGAATTTCTTCTCCAACATATAATCTGGAAAATTTTATTGACGATATGGTATTAATTTGGTATAAGTAAGATTGCAAGCACCTGTGGCTTTTCATCCTTGCAGCAGGCATAATTTTCATAGTGTGTATCGGTTTTCGCTCTTCAATTGGCAACTCATACTGAGCTATTGAAGAAAGGAGGTGGTCTCAGATCTAAATCCTTAGTCAAGGCAATGATCTTGATATGTCTATCACAAATAACGAGCGTTTTGGTGTGTAGCCAAAACATAGTTATTGCAGCTCTTTTTGAAGGAGGATTATCATGCGCAGAAGATTGTTTTTATTAATTTCTTTTGTTTTGGTGCTGAGCGTAGCAGGTAATGCCTCAGCTAACCTGGTAGCTCACTGGAATTTCGATGACGGTTCCGGCAGCACAGCCCAGGATTCAAGCGGTAACGGGAATCATGGCACTCTATTTGGTAATCCACAGTGGATTACCGGGCATTTAGGCGGCGCGCTGGATTTTGACGGTACCGGCGATTATGTAGATTTACCGATCAGTTCGCTGCTCAGTTCACTAACCAACTCCACCTTTGCAACATGGGTGGACTTTTCCAACGCGGGGGGTGGGTGGCAACGTATTTTTGACATTGGTATCGACACTACGGTCAACATGTTCCTTACTCCCCGGATGGGCACGACCGGTGCGATGCGTTTCGCCGTTACAATTTCGGGAAACGCCAACGAGGACCAGACGACCGCCCCGGCGACCTTGCCCAGCGGGTGGCATCACGTGGCCGTGACGCTTGATGCTGATAACAACACTCACTCACTATATCTCGACGGTGAGCTTGTAGCCCAGAACACCAATACCAGGTACACGCCGAGCAGTCTCGGTGAAACTACTCAAAACTGGCTTGGCAGGTCGCAGTATTCTGCAGACGGATATTTCGACGGTAGTCTGGATGATTTCCGCATTTACAGCAGGGTTCTCACGGCTAGTCAGGTAGAGGACTTGTATAACGATAATCCTCCGACATTTTCAAATGCTTTTGATCCGAATCCGAAAGATGGTGCTATACATCCGGATACATGGGTGAACCTTTCCTGGAAGCCAGGAGATTTCGCGGTCTCGCACGATGTTTACATTGGTGATAATTTCGATGATGTTAATGACGGCACAGGCGATACATTCCGAGGCAACCAGAGCATAAATGCACTGTTTTATGTTGCAGGCTTTCCCGGATATGCTTACGAGGCAGGTCTTGTTAACGGCACGACTTATTACTGGAGAATCGATGAGGTAAATGATTCGCATCCGGATAGTCCGTGGAAAGGTCGCGTCTGGAGCTTTACAGTACCCCCCAAGACCGCCTATGCTCCAGAGCCGGCTGATGGTGCTGAATTTGTCAATCTTAATGTAGTGCTGAGCTGGACGGCTGGTTACGGTGCAAAATTGCACTATATAGTCTTCGGCGAAGATTATGACGAAGTGAATAATGCCGCCATGGGTGTTCCTACGGGATTGAGAACATACAGTCCCGGCCCGCTTGGGCTAGCTAAAACTTACTACTGGCGTGTCGATGAGACCGATGGCGCCGCTACGTACAAAGGCGAAGTCTGGAGTTTTACTACCGAGGGTGCCGTCAGCGGCCCGAATCCGGCCGACGGTGCTGTGGACGTAAAGCCGTCAGTGGTGCTTGGCTGGGTTGCCGGAGCCGTCGCAGATTCGCACGAGGTGTACTTCGGCTCGGATGCGGACGCAGTTAAAAACGCCACAACAGCCTCGCCCGAGTACAAGGGGACAAAAGCCCTTGGCGAAGAGAGCTACAATCCCGGTAAGCTTACATTTAATACGGCGTACTACTGGCGCATCGATGAAGTCAACGCCATCAATCCCGATAGTCCCTGGCCGGGCAACGTATGGAGCTTCACGACCGGCGATTACATTGCTATAGACGACTTCGAGGACTACGATGCCGGCGAGAACCAGATATGGTACGCATGGCACGATGGTCTCGGCTACGGCGCGCCGGATACCGCGGATTACTTCGCCGGAAACGGAACCGGCGCTGCAGTAGGCGATGAAACCACTGCTTCTTATACCGAGGAGACTATCGTCCATGGAGGCAGCCAGTCTATGCCAGTTGCATACGACAACAACAAGCAGGGTTACTCGAAGTATTCGGAGGTTGAGTATACTTTAGCAGACCAGCGTGACTGGACAGAGCAAGGCGTTGGGGAATTGTCGCTGTGGTTCAGAGGCTACCCGGGAGCTACCGGAAGCTTCGTCGAGGGCCCGGTCGGGACTTTCACAATGACCGGCTCCGGCACCGATATCTGGGACGTCAGCGGCATCGGAGAAGGCTTCCACGACGAGTTCCACTTTGCCTATAAGACGCTATCCGGCGCCGGCTCGATTGTAGCAAAGGTCGAGAGCGTAGAAAACACAAACGCCTGGGCTAAGGCCGGCGTGATGATTCGCGAGACGCTGGATCCGGACTCGAAACACGCGATGATGGTCGTCTCAGCAACTTCCGGCGTATCCTTCCAGCGACGTCCAGAAACGGGCGGTGCCAGTGCCGACGATACGACCGCCGAAATAGCCGCGCCGTACTGGGTGAAGATAGAGCGTACCCTGGCCGGCAGCTTTATAGCGTACAGTTCCGCAAACGGCTCAACCTGGCAGATGCAGGGTGTGGCCGAACCCATTCAGATGGGTTCGAATGTCTATATAGGTTTGGCAGTGACCGCTCACAACGCATCAGCCACATGCGAAGGTGTATTCACCAATGTAACGACTACCGGCTCGGTCGGTCAGCAATGGGCGAACCAGGATATCGGCATAGCCAGCAACGATGCCGAGCCGCTGTACGTGGCGGTCTCCAACAGTGCCGGCGCACCTGCCGTAGTGGTTCATGACGATCCGGCCGCGGCACAGATAAACACCTGGACTCAGTGGATTATTCCGCTGCAGGATTTAGCCGATCAGGGCATAACTCTGACCAACGTAGACAAAATAGCGATCGGCCTGGGGACACAAGGCAATATGACAATCCCCGGAGGCGCAGGGAAGATATTCATTGACGACATTCGGCTGCTTAAGCCCGCTCCGGTACCGGCGGAGTAAGCTGGAATTTAGCCGATAATTAGAATTAAGTCATTGGCATAGCAGATTTGCATAAGTTTGGGGCCTATACCGTTTTCTTCGGTATAGGCCCTTTATAAGTTTAAAAGGTTGCCGATATGGTATTTGACGCGGGAACAAGCCTCCAATATAATTGCCGGCGGATGACAGATTGTTATATTGTCGGATTGAAGCGATAGGAATCGCCTGTATTTATCGATGGGACAAATATGTTGACGAACGTTACCGTAGCCGACCTTCTCCGGCCATGTGAGAAAAGGCTTGCCGGCTTTTATGATGTTGCTTTGATTATTAGCGGCTCACTGCTGATCGGCCTTTGCGCTCATGCCAAAGTTTGGCTGCCATTCAGCCCCGTTCCCGTGACGGGTCAGACTTTTGCCGTGCTGATGATCGGAGCGCTGCTGGGGGCACGCCGGGGTTGTCTGGCCGTGCTTGCGTACATCATGGAAGGGGCCGCGGGACTGCCCGTGTTTGCGGTTGGCGTTGGTCCCGCTGTACTATTGGGGCCAACCGGAGGATATCTGTTCGGTTTCATTCCCGCCGCTTACATCACAGGACGGCTGGCGGAGAAAAGATGGGACCGGCGAATCGGAACGACGGTTTTAGCGATGGTTTTCGGGAATCTGGCCATCTACTCATTCGGGCTGCTCTGGCTCTGCTGCCTGACGGGATTCAATACGATGGTCTTGACTTTGGGCTTATATCCGTTTATAATTGGCGATTTAGTAAAAATAATTTTCGCTGCAATACTTTTGCCGGCTGGCTGGAAAATGCTCGGATACAGCAGGCTCACAGGCAAAAGTCAGTAAGCAGCAAAAATTTTTGGGGAATAGTGTAATGGTAGCACGACTGACTCTGGATCAGTTAGTCGAGGTCCGAATCCTCGTTCCCCAGTTGCTACAACGATAGCAATGGGAAAGACTTAAAGAGATACGTAAATTAGAGCCGAGGGCAAGACGTCAGGTTCTTGTCCCTGGCTTTTTTGCATGCGAAACTCAGACCGGGACAGGATTACTTGTGGGACTCCGCCACCCGCAAATCCGAACCATGCCCCCGCCCCTCCGCCCGTCTGGTACCATAGATACCTCTCTGTCCTGCGAGGTGCTTATGGGGATGTCACTGTATGTGGATTATGCCCCGATTGCACAAGCTATCGAATCAGCATTATAGTTTCTAAAAAAGTTGCCGTCAGGGACGGTTGAATAGTCTCTGACGGCAAACTTAAACTTCGTAAATTAGAATATTAACCTGCTTTGTTATCCTCCAAGAACAGCTAAACATCCTGCAAGGAAGGCAACGACGCCGACATTCTGATCCTGAGGCAATCGATTAATATATTTATTTGTAACAAATTGTACTGATCTTGTTGTCGAAAAACCCATTTCACTGTTCAAAATGCCAATGTATGTCACAAAAGCGTCGAGGTATTCATCGGCTAAAGCATAATAACTGTCTTCATCAGTGTTGCCTCTTATTGCATCTACAATTGCTGCCATCTGCTCCTCGGTCGGTGGTGCAATACTCGATCCGAACTCATTAATTACCTGTGCCAGAGCGGCTATATGAGTGCCATCGGCATCCTTCAGAATTAGCGCGGCCTTCATAAGCTGCGAATACGTATCGTACGGCTGAATGCTTTTGGTGGAGGCCAGAGAGTTTGCCATCCAAATATCAACCGTTCCCTCGTCTACTCCAAGTTCCTCGGCGACCCATTTCGCCAAAGCCGGACACCCCGAAATTTCTACCCCTATCGGAGCTATTCCATCGAGACCCGGTGCCGGAGATCTATATGGCAGAAGGAGCGTTGACAGTGGTATCGGAGGTATTTCAATGACCTTAATTTTTACTTCCACTTCTGATGATGTATTTAAGCCATCAGTAACCGAATACGTGAAGCTGTCGTCTCCGAAAAAGCTTTTGTTCGGTGTATAGGTGAACGTGCCATCCTCGTTCAGCACTAAAGTACCGTTCTTTGGTGTAACAGCGCCTTCTATTATTGTGAGAACGTCAGCCAAGTCCGAATCAATATCATTGGTGATCACATTGATGTTAACAGTCTGATCCTGAATAGTCGTCGACAAATCATCAACTGCGACCGGAAGATTATTGACCAAAGTAATAGTAACTGTAGTAGGCTCGGAGAAAAGCTGCTCATCCTCTATGACTAATTTTCCTACGTAAGTAAAAGTAACCTTGGCCTCGCCGTTTTCATCGAATGTTACGGTGCTGAGATCCTCAGGCGGATTGTAAGTTAGGCCTACGATCCTGTCGCCGCTCATGGTCGGTGTCACCGTACCGGCAGTTGGATCCGTGTAAGAATTGATTGAGCCGCCTACAAAGGTTTCACCAGCTTGCGTATCATTGGCCAGAACGTCAACAGAGATAGCATCGCTTTTAGGCGTTGAGAATTCGTCAGAAATTCCTATCAGCGGTAGTGTTGGATAATACTGTGGATTGATGATGATTTGAGCATGATCAGGAGGATCCTCATCACTAAATTCCTCATCATTCTCAGTGCCCGCGGCCACCGCGTCTCCATTATCAGCTATAGCGTGAGCCTCGGCTCCATCGGCAAATTCAATTGTACCCCATGCATCTATCTCTACGATCGCTTCAGCGGTTCCCTGATCCGACGATTCTGCATCAGCAACGACGTCACCGCCTATAAAAGCGTCCCCGGTCAAATCCTGATCTGTACCGGCAAAAATCCTGATTTCGGCCATAGTCATATCGTCTTCTGTTATTTCATCGTCTATGCCTTGAGCATACGCACCCACATTACCATTGATCTGAACATTATCAGCGGCGCTTAGATAAACCGCCGCGTGAGCATTTTGGCCGTTAAGAACATTTCGTATGTCAGATTCACTTCCAACGATAACGTCACCGTTAACTGTAAGGTTGCCGGAAGAATCGACATCGATTTTAGCAAGACCCGACCCGGACCCGATCAGCAGGTCTCCCGTGGTTATGTCACCCTCATTGCTGGTGGACAGAAGTATCTGACCCGGAGTGGGTTTCAGGTCGGATACGCTTTTCCCGGTTATTAGATTGCCGACATTTATACCACCGCTGCCGGCTTCGATAACTATATCCCCGAGGGTTGTTCTGATTGTGTCGATATTATCTTCAAATGTAAATGTAACGGCACTATCATCACCTGTTGCATGAAGCTCAATATCTCCGAATTGGCCTGTGATTTCGCCGGGACCCCAATCATCGGTTATGTCCTGGACGGTAATGTTCCCTTCAGTCTTTACAATAAGATTTGTCGCTGACTGTGAGAGGGCTTCGATATCATCCTCGTAAAGAGTGTTCGTGGCACCGGCACTCGCACCATCCGCAATAATAACGTCTGTTAGGGTACTAATCTCCAGCTTGCCCGGTTCTTCGATTGTATCCCCGGGCGAGACGGAAATATCACCGAGAATTTCAAACTTATCACAGTTGATTGTCACGGATCCGCCTTTGCCTGAGACACTGCCGCCGACAGCCGTAATCGATGAGCCTTCATCCATGCGAAACAGACCGTCAGTTTGTATCGTTACACTTCCGCCGTCTCCGCCGTCTACGTTGTCTCCGGCATTTGCTTCGATAATACCGTCTGTGCCCATTATTACTTCTTCAGTCCCTGCTAAGGTAACGCTGCCGCCATTGATGCTGCTGCTAACATTAATCAGACCCTTGTTTTTAATCTTTGAAGCTTGTATCGTTACTTCGCCGCCCACTGCGGCAAGGGTACCAACATTAGAAACAGCTCTTGAAAAGGTATCACCGGCGGCGAGAATGATTTTCCCATTATCAGCAATTATTGAACCACCGTTAAGGACATCATCGGTTGTATTCAGGGGATCTGCCAAGAGTTCTACTAAAACTTCGCTGCCATCCTGAGCAAGATATACGTTATCGCCGGCGGCCATTACAACCAATCCTTCATCAGCAGTAATCGGGCCAACATTAATAACTTTCTTGCCAACCAGAATAACGTTATTGGCATTAATTGTGCCGTAATTTTCCACTTCTCCGTTACCGCCGGAGAAGACCATTTGGTTACCCACGTCTTCCAGGGCATCTTTGAATGCTTGATTTGACATATTCAGACCTGAAGCGACCAACTGCGTTACATTGACAGTCGAGCCGCTGCCGAATACAATACCCGCGGGATTAACCATGAAAATGCGCATTCCGGGAGCGACCAGGTCTCCGTTAAACTGAGTTGCAGGTCCGTAAATTCTGTTCAGAACAGCAGAATCTGTCAAAGTACCCCCGAAAACGTTTTGAGTGAAGGCGAGAGTCTCTCGAACATCAGCGGCACCACCCCTTGTATCCAGGCTATCCCAGTTAATAATTGTGCGGGTGGTATTAACGTTTACCAGTGTGGTATTGCCGTTTGGGCCGGTTCTATAGGTGATTGACATGCCGCCGCCATCCCTCATGTCTGGACTAGCCCCGGAAGGTGTTGCCAGCACGGCCGGAAGCGATGTGTTCAAAACCAGACAGCACATCAGTAAATATATGATAACTTTCCTGCTGTACCGGGCTTTTAATATTGTCTTTACCCTTTTCATTACTTATCCTCCTCATATCTTTAATCACTATTATCTTGCTCGCACTGGTCCTGACACCGGTTTAGATTCAGGTGATACACAGGGCAATAGCAGACAAGAGGCTCTATTAGAAATAAACCTCCAAACTATAACAATGATGCCCCCATGATCTCCCACCAATGGCCGTTTCAAGGTGAACGTCTACAGTTTCCCCAAAAAGACCGATGTAAACTTTATCATTTGAGTATTATACCTTTTTGGAGTTGTTTTGTCAAGAGTTATTTTCGAAAGACTGCAAGATCCAAGCGGTTGAGGATTCTCTGGCATGTTCCCATGTGGTTCCCGTTATAGCGACTATTCACCGAAAACGACCGGATCAATCGCCCTCATACGTCCTATATCATCGAGCACAGAGCTCTTACACGTGGTTTGGGGGGGGGAAGGAAAATGCGTTCTTATCCGAAATTGTTGTTGTTAGACTGAAAATGAATTTTTTACTCCCTTTACGTGCGCGCGAGGTTGGGGGGCAAAATATACCGAATTTTTGCCCCCTTTAAATATTTTACACAACAGACAGCATAAAACTCCGAGGGGGATAATAGGAACGGATCAATTATTGATACCAAAGTGAATGAGCAGCAAAAAATTTTGGGCAATAATGTAATGGTAGCACGACTAACTCTGGATCAGTTAGTCGAGGTCCGAATCCTCGTTCCCCAGTTCTTCGACTCGTTCGCCCTCCATTGTCGCAGAGGATTTGGACGTTCTTAAAATAATTCTCTGCTTACATTCATTCTTGGCTTAAAAAACAAGGATATGTGCCTAAGAAATACGTAGTCACCACAATAGACGGCGTGCGAACTAAGACAATTACTAATTCGGGATGATTGATTAAGAGAATAACCTGAATCTTGGGTTCAATTATTGGTTCCTGCAAGAAATAAGTCTATTTTATTGGACTATTTTGAGAAAAATATCGCCTGTTTTGGTGTGAAAACGGGCAAAATAGAAAAATACCTATTCACCACACTTGTTTTTTGAATCGAAATAGTGCAAGATTAGTTTTTCGGAGTATCATGACATGAGGAGCGGCCGAAGTTGAGGGCTTGCTTCTGTGTGCCGAACAGGATTTTGACGGACCCTATTATTGTTGACAAATCCCTCCGGGTTTGTCTTGTGTGTAGGAATAATAAACAGATTGAAGGTCTTACTTAACCGACCGAACGAAAGATCTATTATTCTGACTTGTATGGGCAAGTCAGCAAGGAGAACTAAAATGAGAAGACTATTAACACTTTGTGCGATCATAGGCATGTTAGCTGTGCTGAACCCAGCAAGTGGAGCTATCTACGAGGCCGACTTCAATGCCCAACCACTGGGGCTGTTGTCCGAGCAACCAAATACAGATCCTCTTCCTCTCTATTTGCCGACCTCTGTGTATACATTTGGGATTAGTACTGTTGATGTGGTGGCGTCGGCGGGTGACCTCCTTAATAAGCCGGTCCTGCTTGACTCAGTACCCGGTTATCTTGCCTCTGCTGCTTTCTATAACCCTTCCCAATATTCTTCAGGAGCGTTTCGCATAAGTTGGGACTCATTGGTACTAAGTACGCCTGTTGATTCGCGGCAAGAACAAGGCAGTGTTGCCATTGTTCAGGAAGACGGAGGAGGCAGCTCTTCGACTACTTGGGGGCTCAAGTACAACACCGACGGTAAGTTTCTCATTCATGATGCGACCGGTTATCAATCCGTGGGAAGCTTTTCTGTGGCAATTAGCGACCATTTTGACCTCTACCTGGACCTTGATAGCAGTGCTTACGAGCTATATATTAACTCAGCTAGCGCACTTACTGGAAGTCTAATCGGATCAGGCAAGTTTTTGTGTACTGTCTTCCATTCAAACGGGCGTTGGGACCAAGAGCGCGCTCCTTTTGCCTTTGATAATTTGGAGGTCGTCCCTATACCGGGCGCTGTTCTGCTTGGGATGCTCGGCTTGAGTGTAGCCGGAATCAAATTGCGTAAATCTGCATGAGCGGGCAATCATGTGCTTAAATGATAAGACGATTGAGTATTGTACTCGATCGAAGGGGCCAATCCTGTCCCCGTCCCCGGCGCTGCTCTGCTTGGCGCTATTGGCTTAGGTTTCGCCAATTGGAAGCTTCGTAGATGCAGAAAATTTTAAGAGCGCTACCAGCAATGCAAGTTTAATAGGGCTGAGAGCATTCCACTTGCGGCCCTTTTTAATTGCCTGATCCCGCTCACAGAGTAGTCTGACACCTTCTGTTTGATTTGACTATTGCCGTAGAAGGTGCGGCTGCGGCATCGAACGTAATAATCTTGCAGAGTCTTTGAATATCTTTGAGTTTGTTCTGGGATATGGCTTTGGCCGAATCTCCGCTTTCCACCTTAATTGAGAATGCCTCGCTCCTCCCATGATTGCTTAACCATTATCAGATCGTGCATGTAAATCAGTTCGCCCTTGATATGTGTGGCGGCAGACCAAGTGTTCCCTTATTCGACTGCAATCCATTCGTACTGAGATAACCACTGAAATTCTTCATTGTTAACAGTATCGCATTTCCTGTTTCGTTGCGAAAAAAAAATAATTCGGAATTCTCGACAAAAATTAAAGTTTACAGAATGAGCGTCCGATAAATAAGGTGATAGTAATACAATAAAAGCATGAAGGGTCATTATT
>CAZTDF010000164.1:0-10620 GCA_964612465.1 uncultured Pirellulales bacterium | reverse complement strand
AGATCACCGGTGAAGGCGCCGACATTTGGGGCGGCACCGATGCGTTCCATTACGTGTACATGAGTCTTACCGGCGACGGCGAGATTTCCGCACGCGTTGTCAGTAACGGCACCGGCTCGAACGCCTGGGCCAAGGGTGGCGTAATGATCCGTGAGACCACCGCTCATGACTCCAAGCAAATGTTAATGGGCATGACCGGCGGCGAAGGCGGCGGCATTGCGTTCCAGGGCCGTTTTGCGGATACCGGCGCGAACTCCAGCGGCTTACATGGTGATATTACTGCTGCACCGCCTCACTGGGTGAAACTGGTCCGTGACGCTAACGGTATATCAGGTTACCATTCTGCCGATGGTGAGATATGGGAACTGTTCACAAGCGCAACTCCAGACAATTCTGGTGGCGAGATAACGAATCCTCAGCCTATAGAGTTACCGGATTCGGTGCTTATCGGTTTGTTTGTGACTTCACATGCTGACGGTGAGAACCGCACGTACACGTTCGACAATGTGGATATTCAAGGCGACGTTGATGGTGTTATTGTCTCTGAAGATATTGCATCAGTCAGCGGCAACACCGCCGATCCGATTTACGTGGCATTGGAAGATGCTGCAGGTGCAGTCGCTGTGGTACCTCATCCGTATGCAGCGGCCACACAGATTGCTGTGAACAGGCCGTGGACGATTCCGCTGAGCGCATTTGAGGGCGTGGATGCGACTGCAGCCGCGAAGCTGTACATTGGCGTAGGTGACGGAGAGCCCGGCGGTACCGGTGTTCTCACCGTTTCCAACATCCGTGTCGTCGAGCCGGTTGGAATGGCCGATATAACGGCACCGGGAGATATCGTTCAGGGCGTTCCCAACGATGGGCTAATGGATGGCGATGATTTCGGTTGGCCTGGTGCTGAACACCCCGCTCTGGCAATCGATGACAACACCGGCACGAAGTTCCTGCACTTCAAAGGTGAGGACGGGCCCACCGGTATCAGGGTTACACCATTGAATGGTCCGAGTGTTGTTACAGGATTGGCTTTAACCACGGCAAATGATGCTCCGGAGCGTGATCCTGTTGCATTTGCGCTCTATGGTTCTAATGGTAGCATTAATGGACCGTACGAGTTGATTGCCTGTGGCGATATCGCCGATTTCGACCAGGAAGAGGCATGGCCTCGCTTCACAACGAACGCAACGCCAATTACGTTTGATAATGACGTAGAATACGCTCACTATCAAGTTTTAATGCTGGAAGTTCGAAATCCGGGTGGATCGAATAGTATGCAGATCGCCGAAATCGAACTGCTTAGCGATTAAAGTGAAAGGCTAAATGGTCTCCCGCTTTCGCGGGATTGACGATAGTATTTGTACCAGTTCGGGGCCTGTACTGATTAATTCGGTACGGGCCCCGATTGTTTTTAAATCGCACATTACGCTGCTGTTATTTCAATTGTATCAGGAAATGTCGGATTGTATAATGAGCAAAAATGAAATAAACGTATTCAAGGAGGCTGCTATCGATTGTGCTCGTGCGGTTGAATTGAACAGATATACCATGCCTATCGAGAAACTGAGCTTCGACGTTCCAAAGACCGGGTAGGAAAGATACGATACATGTCGCGCAAGGGCAATAAGAAAAAAAGTAGAAGACCATCGTCATACAATAGAAAAGAAACGTCCCGCCGGTCGAAAGTCGGGCGGCGCAGACGGAAGGAAGACCGGAGTCCTTCCGGATCTGCGAGCGCGGATAAGCAAAAGGGCGCCATTAAGTCACAGGCGATGAAAATAAGCGGCCGGCGTTTATTGATGTTTCGCGCTATTGCGGTGCTCGTTGTTCCGGTGCTGTTCATTCTGCTATTGGAGCTTGGGTTGCGATTAGCCGGTTATGGCTATCGTCCGGAGGCGATAGTCAAATGTCAGGTGGACGGCAGGCAAGTCTGTTGTGACAATTCAAGGTTCGGATGGCGTTTTTTCCCTAAGAACATTGCTCGCGAATTCACGCCGTTTACTTTTGTCGAGGACAAGGCCGAAAATACCTGCCGGATTTTTGTGCTGGGCGCATCTGCAACCCAGGGCGTGCCGAATCCCGCGTTCAGTTTTGGGCGGATTATGAAGGTAATGCTGCGCCAGACGTATCCCGAAGTCAATTTTGAAGTTATTGTTGTAGCAATGGCGGCAATTAATTCGCACGTGGTCCTGGAGGTCGCCAAAGATTGCGCTCAGCATCAGCCCGATATGTTCGTTGTTTACCTGGGCAATAATGAAGTTGTAGGTCCCTACGGTGCCGGTACGGTCTTTTCGTCGTTTTCTCGCAATTTATCTCTGATTCACGCCGGGATTGCGATTAAAGGTACGAGACTGGGCCAGTTGCTGACAAATCTGTTGGAGTCGATGAGGGCGGATAAGGACAGGTTGAAAGTTTGGCGGGGTATGGAGATGAATGTGGACAGGCAGGTGCCGGTCAATGATGCCAGACTTCAAACCGTTTACGGGCATTTTCAAAGTAATCTCGAAGATATTGTTCGCTTGGGACGCAAAGCCGGAGCGAAAGTAATTTTATGTACGGTTGGAAGCAATCTCAAAGATAATCCCCCCTTTGGCTCTCTGCATCCTGCTGATTTGTCCCCAGCAGACAGTCAGAGGTGGCAGGCCGCTTATCAGGAAGGTATAAACCACGAGACTGCTGGAGATTATGATAAGGCAGCGGAGTCCTGCCTGGCTGCTGCCAAAATCGATGATGGTTATGCTGACTTGCAGTATCGACTTGGGAAATATTATTGGGCGGTTGCTGATTATGAAAAGGCGCGGGAAAGATATATTCAGGCACGGGATATGGACACGCTTCGGTTTCGTGCTGATAGTCGAACGAATCAGATCATTCGCGAAGTTGTCCGCAACGACAACACCAAAGGTCTCTACCTGGTCGATGCAGTCAAGATGTTTGGTCAGAACAGTCCCCATGCAACCCCCGGCGAGGAGCTTTTTCATGAACATGTGCATCTGAACTTTCACGGCAATTATCTCCTGGCAAAGACGGTCTTCGAGCAGGTCGAAAAGATTTTGCCCAACCGCCTGGGTAATCCTAAGCGAGCCGAACGCCCTTTTGTGACTGAAATAGAGTGTGCCCGTCACCTGGCCTATACAGATTGGGATCGACACAAGATTGCTGATGAGGTGGTCAACGGCTTTCTCAAGAAACCACCGTTCACTAATCAGCTATACCACGACGTACGGGTTAAAGAGATGGAACAAAATTTGACAGCCCTGAAAGCCTCATTGACTCCCGATGCTCTTAAGGAAGTGGCGGCACAATTTCGCCGGGCAATTGAGCAGGACAGCAACGATTGGATATTGCGTGATAGATACGCCTTGATGTTGTTAGAAGACATTAAGGATCCCGGGTCGGCCCTTGAACAGTATCGACTCGTGGCCAAAGCTCTGCCGCATTCTTATTTAGGACATCACAATATGGGAACGGCGATGTTTAAGCTCGGTGATCTTGAGGGGGGCATTGTGCAATACGAAAAGGCAATCCGAATCAAGCCGACTTATGGCTATGCTCATTACCTGTTGGCCTCGGCGTATCAGAAAAAAGATGATCTCGACAAAGCAATAGAGCACTACTCCGAGGCGATACGCTGGCAGCCGAATCTGGTGCCGGCATATAACAATTTGGCGGAGATACGAATGCACAGGCAGGAGGTTGACAAGGCGATTGAGGTATGCCGAAGAGGATTGCGTTTCTCGCCCGACAGCGCGCTACTGCACTGCAACCTGGGAGTCCTTTTGAACCAGCAAAATCGCAGAGATGAGGGCATCGAGGAGATTAGAAAAGCTTCAGAACTGGACCCAAATTCGGTCCGAATAAGGAAAATACTTGAGGCCGTGTCGCGCGGTGGCCGGTGAAATGTCAGTTGCATCTGGAGATGGCGGATAGTATAATAAGCAATAATGAAATAAATGTATCAAAGGAGGTTGAGGCCGAAATTTTTGGAGGCGTGAATATGCTCCCGGGAAAATCAAAATCCGTTTCACCCGTTTCTAAAAACACACGAATCGGCGGGCATCCCGCTCGAACGACCCGAACGTGCCTAAAAACAGGAAGGCCTATTAACAGCCACAGGAAATATCATTGGTTAATGTGGGTGTTTCCCATCCTTGGGCTTTTCTCGCTGATCTGGTTTTTAATCCGCGTGATACCCAAGCCCTCCCGGGCGACATATCCCTGCCAGCGTTTTGCGGCACCGTTTGCGAGCGGTTTTGTAATTTGGATTGCCGGATTGATTGGTTCGGCTCTGGCATACCACAGGGCCAGAAGATACCTTTATCAATCCCGGTATATCGTCGCGGGGATGTGTATCGTCGTCAGCGTTATGGCCTTATGGTTTTCTGTGAGCATTACCAGCCGGGCCCCCGCACAAGCGGCATTCACGCCAACCGAGCCTCCGAACAGCCCTATGGGTGTGGCAAAAGGAATCAATCCCGGGCGTGTCGTTTGGACCCACGAACCGGCCGCGACAAGCTGGGACGGCAGGACGGGCGCTTGGTGGCACGATGATAACACGGATCAGGATGCGGTTGATTACATGGTCTCAAAAACCATCCAGACGCTGACAGCCGAATCGAGCGACGAACAGGCATGGAATGCGCTTTTCAGGCACTTTAACCGAACAAGAGGTCTTGGAGACGTCGGCTACCGGCCTGCGGAGAAAATCGCCATCAAAATCAACATGAACCAGGAAAACAGCAGCGGCGGAAACTGGTCGTCGTCTATGGGAACTCCGAGCCCTCATGTAATTTACTCGCTCCTCAAGCAGCTCGTAAACGTCGCTGGTGTGCCCGGCTCGGCGATTACGATTTACGACGCTTCAAGATATATCGGCAATCCGATCTATGACAAGATCCGAAGCGATCCCGATCCCGATTTCCAGAATATAAGCTTCGTGGTCAAGTCCACTCTGGCGCGGAATGGGCGAATCGCAGTGAGCCACGACACCGCCAACCCGCTCTATACGCGGGCCGGAACCGCCTACCTGCCCCGATGTGTTACCGGAGCCGACTATCTGATCAATATGGCCCTGCTCAGGCCTCATACGCTTTACGGCATCACTCTATCAGCCAAGAACCACTTCGGGTCGGTCTATTTCCCGTCCGGAGGCGGCTGGACACCTGAGCCCTTGCACAATCACGGCGGCCGAAGCAATAGTATGAACACCTATAACTGCCTGGTCAACCTGAACGGCCATCGGCATCTTTCCGGCAAGACCCTGCTGTATTTCATCGACGGACTATATCCCGCTCTGCATCAGAGCGGCAATGTAATCAAGTGGGAATCTTTCGGCGACAATTGGTGCTCCAGTATGTTCGCCTCGCAGGACCCGGTGGCTATCGATTCGGTCGGACTCGATTTCATGCGGAACGAGCCCCGCTGCACGGAGGTGACAGGCAATCCGGAGAATTACCTGCACGAGGCCGCACGGGCGGATAATCCGGCTTCCGGGACCCTATACGACCCGGAAGGCGATGGTATGCCGCTGGCGAGCCTGGGCGTCCACGAGCACTGGAACAATCCCGTGGACAAGATGTATTCTCGCAATCTGGGAACCGGCGACGGCATCGAGCTGGTGGTTCCATCTTTCGCTACCGAGGACGGGCACATCGAGAACACCACGAGCGGCACTAAATACGACCATATACGGCACGCCATAAATGAAGCAAACCATGGCGACGAAATCGTTATCAGCGAAGGCGTTTATCGCGAAAACATCAATTTCAGCGGCAAAAACGTAACGCTCAGCTCGATCGATCCCGGCAGCCCGGCGGTAGTGGCCGGTACCGTGCTGGCAGGTAATGTAAGCAGCGGTGGTCCGGTCGTCACTTTCGCAACCGGCGAAGATGAAGGCTGTGTGCTTGCCGGCTTTACCATTTCCGGCCCGGGAGCAGCCATCTACTGCTTGGGCACATCACCTGTAATCACAAATTGCCGTATCGAAAATAACGGGGGCAACGGAATCGAGCTGCGAGAAGGCAGCAATCCGACAATCACAAACTGCGAAATAACTTTTAACGCCGGTGACGGCATAGAAATGCAGGCCAAACAGAGCGGGCGGGTTACTATCTACAACTATCCGATAATTACCAATTGCATCATTGCCGGCAATTTCCAGTCCGGTATCTCGGGCGGCATCCCCACAATCACTAACTGCACGATTGTCGCCAACACCGGGTGTGGCATTTCCGACTCCCATCCGACGGTTATGAATTCCATCGTCTATTACAACAATACCGGCACCGATCGTGTCGAGGGCGTCTCGCCCTCGATTCGCGGGCAAGATGCCCGCGACACGAGCGATTTCGCCACGGTCACTTACTCCGATGTTCAGGGCGGCTGGCCGGGCCAGGGCAATATTGATGCGGCTCCCTGTTTCGCCGAGCCCGGATTCTGGAACCTCAATGGAACGCCTGACGATGTGAGCGATGATTTCTGGGTTACTGGTGATTACCACCTGCGTTCGCAGGCGGGCCGATGGCACGCAGGCAGTCAGACCTGGCTGCAGGATGTGCTTACAAGCCCGTGTATTGATACTGGTAATCCCGATTCGGACTTCTCCGCTGAATTGCCGCCAAACGGAGACCGCATCAACATGGGTGCCCACGGCGGCACGCCCCAGGCCAGTATGTCCTTCAGCCGGTAGGGTGTGCATCGCACACCATTTATTGGCTCAACTCCAAATATCCGTTAAAATTCTCACAAAAAATCCGAAAATTGTGTATGAACCCGGCGTCTCAAGTATCTATATACTATGTAGAAGCAATATGACGACTGAAAGAAGGCAAAACGAATCGGCGTTAGTTTGTGCGGCTCAGCGAAGCGATAAAGAGGCGTTGCAGCGATTATTAACGCGCAACTGGCCTTGGCTCAAAGGGCTGGTTTACAGCATCCTCGGCGATGCCGACCAGGTCGATGACGTCTTGCAGGATATCTGTGTCCGGGTTATTACGAAGATCGATTCGCTGCGTGAGCCGGAACGGTTTCGACCCTGGCTGGCGGTTCTGGCCAGACGGATGGCGCTTCGTCACCGCCAGCGTAATGCCCGAAGGCCGGGCCTGCTGAGCGAAGAAATCGCCGAGCTTCAACCCGACGAGAAAGCCCAGCAGTTCTTTGAGAAAATTGAACAGAAGGAACAATGCCGGCGGATATTGCAGGCGGTACGATTGCTTCCCGAGAAATATCGCCAGGTATTTATGCTGGCTTATGCCGGCGACTTAACGTATGCGAACATCGCCGAGGTACTCGATATCCCCGTTACGACCGTGCAGATTCGACTCGTGCGGGCACGGCGAATGGTTTATGACAGAGTGAGCGGCAAAAAAGAAGTAAGGTGCGTGAGAAATGAATATGACACAGGAAATGCTTGAGATTCTGATTGGAAAATACCTCGACGGCGAGATAACGCCCAGTGAGCAGCACATACTGCAAACGGAGCTGGATTGTAATCCTAAGGCAAAAGAGCTGCTTGAGCAGTTACAGGATTTGCACGAGCGTAGTTGCCAGGCCGTTGCTTCAGAGATCATCGAGCGGGGAAAAGATACCGGCGAGATTTTCGAGCAGGCATGGCAGCGGCAGGCGGCAAATCCGCTGCACCGAGTCCTGAAGATGAACGGCTGGCTGCGTTTCGCGGCAGGGCTGGCCGCGGGGCTTATAATAGGCCTGATGCTGCACTTCGTTCTGCCGCTTATTTCTACGACGCAAAGCCTTGATGTTCCGGCGAATATAGTAGCAAAGAATGCGAACAATCGGATGGATGCTGAGCAGCAAACTTATCCGCAACCTCTGATAAATCCTGCCGGAAATTCGCTGCGAAACGTCGACTGGTACAGCTTCACCGACAATCAGGGAAATCAATGGCTTGTTGAAGGGCTCCGGGAAAATACCGTCAGGCCCGCCGTTTATTACGGGGACCTGTAGTACCATATAACAATTGAATTTGTGGATAAATAAGGAAAGGGTGGCAGCCTCAAGCGAAGCTTGGGGATGGCTTTTCCCTCCACCATCCCCAAAGCCTTCGGCTTTGAGGCTGCCACACAGTCGCGAATATAGAACCGATAAATCTACTTGTTATCAAGTGGTAGTTTCTGAAAACATTTATGACGAGAAAGGAACAATCATGAAAGCGAAAAACATAATTCTCACAATTGCACTGGTTCTGGTTTGGGCCTGCACAGGACTGGCCGGCGATACAGACTCAAATGATGAGCGTCCTTTTATCGGGGTAATGCTGGACGCGGCGCCTCTGCCGGATTTGCTGGTCAAACATCTGGAGCTTGAGCCGGGACAGGGCATACGAATTGCGAACATTCATCGCGACAGCCCCGCCGACAAGGCCGGACTCGAACGAGATGATATTATCGTCGGCTTCGAGGGCAGCCGCGTCGATGACCATCAGCAATTTGTCGATGACGTGCGCAAGGCCGGCATAGGTGCAGAAGTCTCGCTGGAGATTATACATCTGGGCAAACGCCAGACTGTAACGCTCACGCTCGAAGGCCTTAAGGGTGATTTCGATTTTAAATATCCTTCCGAGCCGGAGGTCGTGCAGTCCTGGCGTCCGGGCAAAATCTTTAAGCTCAAACCCGGAGACGAGGACTGGATGGAAGTCTTTCGGGACAATATGCCTTCGGATTTTGACGTGAACATCAAGAAATTCTTCAACGAGCTGTACACATATAAACACTCATCCGACGGCGAAGATTATACAATCACAATCGAAGGCAATCCCAACGATGTCGAATCAACAATCACTGTTCAAGTCGGCGAGACCGAGTATAAGGCCACATTGAAAGAAATCGACAAGCTGCCCGAGAAATATCAAAAGGCTGCCACGCAAGCCATCAAAGATGCCCGTAAGGCCGCTAAGACAAGAAAGTTCGACGAAAGCTTCTTCGGTCCACAATACCTGCCAAAACAGTTTGATTGGAAACCTTACGTAGATAAGATGCGTCCCGACTTCAAAGCTCCCATCGCGCCGTTTGGCCCTGGAGACGAGATGTTCGACGCAATAAAGAAGCAAATGAAGGAACTGCAGCAACGTTTGGATAAGCTGGAGAAATGGCATAAGAATACGCCCGATTCCGATGAGCCCGACGAACCGGAATCTCAGCAGCAGAAGTATTCGCCCCCGCGCGATAAAGAAAACGAACAGTTAACCTAAAAACCACGGGCGGCAGGTATGTGTCGCGGGCATCCTGCCCGCGATTCAAAGGCGTTTATTGTGTCGAGGGCGTCCCGCCCTCGAATCGCGGGCTGGAAGCCCGCGACACGGAGATGCTCCCGACACTAATCGCCCAGCAGCTTTTTGCTCCGCAGGATGTGATAGTAATGCTGGGCGAAGCGGTGGGCCTCATCACGAACGTACTGCAGCAGCTTGCGGGCCGGCGAGTTGGATGGCAGCTTCAGCGGGCCGCTTCGGTCCTGCAGGTAAATCTCTTCTTCACGCTTGGCAATCGAGGCGATTTTTACGGGGGGGGCCTCCATTTCCGCAAATGCCTTTTCGGCGGCTCTCAAATGGCCCAGCCCGCCGTCTATCAGGACAAGGTCGGGCCAGAGTTCTTCGCCGCGAAGGGCGTATTTATATCTGCGTCTTACCACTTCGGCAATCATCGCATAGTCGTCGATTCCCTTGACGGTCTTTATTTTGAATCGCCGGTAGCCGCTTTTGAAGGGTTTGCCGTCGATGAATTTTACTAACGATCCGACCGCCTCGGCCCCGCCGATATTGGCAACATCAATGCCCTCGATAATCCGCACAGGATCGGTTGTTTGCAGCACTTCCCGCAGCTTCACAAGCGCCTCGGCCGGATCGGTTGCGAAGACTTCCGGCTGGACATGTTCATCGGGCGTGCCGCGCTGGTCGAGCCTTTCGATCAGTCTTATACGGTCGCGATACATCGCGGCCTTCTCGTATTCGAACGCCTCGGCGGCTTGTGCCATTTGCGTTCTTAGCCGGCGAAGGATTATCGAACGCTTTGAGCGAAGAAACTTCACCAGGTCGGTAACGATCTTTTTGTATTCGTGCTTATCAATCTTAGCTGCGCACGGGGCGGTGCATTGCTTAATGCTGTACAGAAGGCAGGGGCGAAAGAATCTGCGTTTCTGGTCATTTTCATCCAGGCTCAGCTTGCACGTGCGAAATTTGAATATCTTCTGCAGCACAACCAGAACCGCCCGAAGGTCCTTAGCGCTGGTAAAAGGCCCGAACAGCCTGATGCCGCGATGCCTTGGTTTCCGGGTGATATAGACGCCGGGGAAATCCTCGCCGGTCGTGATTTGAAGATAGGGAAACGTTTTATCGTCGATAAGCTCTGTATTATATGGCGGACGAATATCTTTAATCAGGCGGGCTTCCTGTAAAACGGCGTCAACTTCGTTCGGGCTCTCGATAAAATCAACGGTTTCGACCTTGCCGATCATTTCAACAATCTTCGGCCCGCGTGAAGCGAAAAGGTCGCCGCCTTGTTGAAAATAGCTGGCCACCCGCGAACGCAGGTTTTTGGCCTTGCCGATGTACAGGACCTTATCGCCGGCGCCTTTCATAAAATACAGACCCGGCCCGGCGGGAAATTCCCTGAT